>NZ_BOOU01000014.1 GCF_016863395.1 Sphaerisporangium rufum
TGGCGAACATCGCGGCACCGGCCGCCACCCCGGCCGCCGTCGCCGCGACGGCCAGCAGGCTCGCGGCGAGGATCTTCGCGGTGACCACCCGCCCCCGCGCCGGTACCAGGCAGAACGTGGTCAGCGCCGTCCGCTGGGACCACTCGCCGGTCACCGACAGCACGCCGAGCACCGGCAGCAGGATGGAGACCGGCAGCTGCGCGGTGCCGGTGACCGACCCGAACGTGCGCGCACCGCCCGCCCCGGAGAGCACCGCGGCACCGGCCGCGGCGAGCGCGAGGGCCAGGACGGCGACCAGCAGCCAGCGGCCGGCCCGGGTGTCGGCCGCCTTGCGCAGCTCCACCAGGGTCAGCAGCCTGATCGACGGCCGGCGGCCGCCGCCGGCCAGGTCCGTGGACCAGCCGGCCGTGATCGCGCTCATCGGGCGGCCTCCTCGTCCCGGCGGCCCTGCCCGGTCAGCCGCAGGAACTCCTCCTCCAGGTCACCGCCGGCCGCGACCAGCTCGTCCCGGCCGCCCTGGGCCACGATCCGCCCACCGGCGATCATCACCAGCCGGTCCGCGGTCCGCTCGACTTCGGCCAGCAGGTGCGAGGACAGCAGCACCGTGCCGCCCCGGTCGGCGTGCCCGCGCAGCAGCACCCGCATCCACCGGATGCCCATCGGGTCCAGGCCGTTGGCCGGCTCGTCCAGGATCAGGACCTCCGGGTCGCCGAGCAGCGCGTGCGCGATGCCGAGCCGCTGCCGCATGCCGAGCGAGTACCCGCGGACCCGCCGGCCGGCGGCCGGCCCGGCCAGCCCGACGACGCCGAGCAGCTCCTCCACCCGGCTCCGCGTGACCCCGAGCACCCGGGCAGACAGGGCGAGCACCTCGCGGCCGGTCCGTCCCGGGTGCTGGGCGGCGGCGTCCAGCAGGACCCCGACCCGGCGGCCGGGCATGCCCAGCGACCGGTACGGCCGGCCGCAGACCAGGGCGGTGCCGGACGTGGGCACCGCCAGCCCGCAGATCATCCGCATCGCGGTGGACTTCCCGGCGCCGTTCGGTCCGAGGAACCCGGTGATGGTGCCGGGCTCGCAGCGGAACGACACGCCGTCCACGGCGGCCCGGCCGCCGTAGCGCTTGGTGAGGTGGTTGAGTTCGATCATGTCCTCAGGCTGCGGCCCGGACCGCTCGCCGGTCATCGGCCCGCCGACGCGCCCGCCGGGCCCAAGGGCGCGGACCGCGGGCCGGCCACCCCCTACTTTGGTCGGTGGCCGGCGCGACCTTCGGTACTGCCCGCCGCCGGGGGCGCGCCGTACCCTGAGGCCATGTCCCCGCAGGCGCCCCTCGCCGTCCCGCGCGCGCCGGCCGTTCCCGCCGCCGGCCCACCTGGTGCTTCCTCGGTCCCGGACTCCGAGGCGACCCTGGTGCCGGACTCGACCCCGCCCTCGGGTTCCGGCATGGGCCCGATTCCGGACTCGGGCGCGGTCTCGATCCCAGGCTTCGGCTCCGCCTCGCCCCTGGGTTCCGGTGTGCCCTCGGTCCCGGGCCAGGGGGCGCCTCTGGTCCCGGGAGCCGGCGCGCCCCAGGGCCCGGTCGCCGCCGCGGTGCCGGGCGCCGGCTCGCCCCTGGATCCGGGCGCCGGACCGGTCCCGGGCGCTGCGACCGGGGCGCGGCGGGGCGGGTGGAGCCGGTGGGTGGACGTGAGCTGTGTGGTCCTCGCCCTGGCCTTCGGGGCGTTGTTGCTGCGGACCGGGAACGCCGGCGCGGCCGGGCCGGCCACCGGGTCGTGGCAGGCCGACGCGGCGGTCGGCACGCTGTGCTGCCTGGGCCTGTGGTGGCGGAACCGGTGGCCGCTGGGGGTGGCCGTGGCGCTGACGGCCGCCGGCGCGGTCTCGGGGATGGCCACCGCCGCGCTGACCGTCGCGACGTTCGCCGTCGCGGTGCACCACCGGGCCCGGGTCGCCCTGGCCGTCGCCGCCGCGAACGTCGCCACCATCGGCGTCTACTTCCTGCTGCAGGACGACCCGGCGTTCCCGATCTGGGTGGACTTCACGCTGCGGGGGGCGTTCCTGGCCGCCGCGGTGGGCTGGGGGATGTTCGCCCGCGCGCAGCGCCGGCTGGTCGCCTCGCTGCGCGAGCGCGCCGCGCGCCTGGAGACCGAGCAACAGATGCGCGTCGACCAGGCGCGGCTGACCGAGCGCACCCGGATCGCCCGGGAGATGCACGACGTGCTGGCGCACCGGCTGTCCCTGGTCAGCCTGCACGCGGGCGCGCTGGAGATGCGCGCGGACGCCCGCCCCGCGGAGGTGGCGACCGCGGCGGGGGTCATCCGGGCGAACGCGCACCAGGCCCTGGAGGAGCTGCGCGCCGTCATCGGGGTGCTGCGCGCGGGCACCTCGGAGGCGGCGGGCCCTCCCGAGCCGCCGCAACCCGGCCTGGCCGACGTCCCGGAGCTGGTCCAGGCCGCCCGGGGGGCCGGCGCCGAGGTCCACTACGAATGCGGGGCGGGCGCGGCGGCCGGCCCGGCGCCCGCCGTGGAGCGGACCGCGTACCGGATCGTGCAGGAGGCGCTGACCAACGCCCGCAAGCACGCCCCAGGCATGGCCGTCCGGGTGCTGCTCAGCGGCGCTCCCGGCGACGGGCTGCGCGTGCTGGTGACCAACCCGCTGCCGCCGCGCGACCCGCGCCACGGACCGCCCGGTGCGGGCCTCGGCCTGGTCGGGCTCGGCGAGCGGGTCGCGCTGGCCGGCGGCCGGCTGGACCACGGCGCCGGCCCCGCCGGGTTCCGCCTGGAGGCGCGGCTGCCGTGGCCCGCCTGAGCCACCGCCCGCCCGGCCGGGCGGGGGCGCGCCGATGACGGCCGGAGACGGCGGGGCGCGGCCGATCCGGCTGGCCATCGTGGACGACGACCCGCTGGTCCGGGCGGGCCTTTCCATGCTGCTGGCCGGGCAGCCGGACATCCAGGTGGTCGCCGAGGGCGCGGACGGCGCCGAGGCCGACGCCCTGGTGGACCGGCACTGGCCGGACGTCGTCCTCATGGACATCCGGATGCGCAAGGTGGACGGCCTGGCCGCCACCGAGCGGCTGCGCTCGCGGGCGAGCCCGCCGCAGGTGATCGTTTTGACGACCTTCAACGCCGACGATTACGTGCTGCGCGCTCTGCGGGCCGGCGCGAGCGGGTTCCTCCTCAAGGACACCCCGCCGCGCGAGATCGTCCGGGCGATCCGCGCGGTGGCGGCCGGCGAGCCGATGCTGTCGCCGGCGGTCACCCGGCGGCTGATCGAGCACGTCGCCGACCCGGAGGCCGCCCGGCGCCGCGCGCACGCCCGCGCCCGGCTGGACCGGCTCACCGACCGGCAGCGCCAGGTCGCCACGGCGGTCGGCCGCGGCGGCTCGAACGCGGAGATCGCCGCCGAGCTGGGCATGACCGTCCCCACCGTGAAGGCGCACGTCTCCCAGCTGCTGACCAGGCTGGGCCTGAACAACCGGGTCCAGATAGCCCTCCTCGTCCACGACGCCGCCCCCACCCGCTGACCGCCTGGCTCAGCGGTCGGCGCCCGCCTTGATCACGGGTCCGAACAGCCCTCAAGCGGCCCGATCGAGCAGCATCGCGCCGCCGGCCGGATTTCGGCCGTCCCGGACCGGGGGCCTGCCGAGGACGCCTCGGGTCGGTGGCGACCGGTCGGGCATTGTGCTTCTTCCGGCTCGCGGGGGCAGGCCCGGGGGAGACTTCACGGCCGTCATCGGCCGTTGTCTCCGGGCAGTACCCGGTCCTTCCTCGGCCTGCCGATCGTCCGAAGCCTCTTCGCCTCACCGGTGACCGCCGATACCTGGTAATAGGTGATCTCCGCCGGAGTGTCCGATCGGACGATCAGGTGCCCCGCGCCGTCGAAGTCGACGTCCTTGACGTATCGGCCGTGCGGCAATCGCACGGTCACCGGGGCGGTCGTCCGGCCGGTCCGCAGGTCGAGAAGTTGGAGCTCGCGGTATCGGCCCTTCCGGTACACCAGTACCACCGCCGTCACGTAGTCGCCGGCCAGCGCGTGCGGCGTCACGCGCGTCTTCAGTCGTGTCCAGGTACGCAACCTTCGGTCGTACACCGTCACCTGGTCCCTCGCGTACGAGGCGAGCAGCAGCCGCTGCTGGTCCGGGCTGAAGCCCACGAGGTAGCCGTCCGCTTCGTCGGTGGGTCGCAGCTCCTTGCCCGTCCGCAGATCCACCATCCAGATGCCCGGCCCTGACGTCTCGATGACCACGTATGCGCCGTCGGCGGACACGGTCGTCCACTGCTCGTTCAGGCCGCCCACCGTAAGGGACGAGTCCACCACCCGTTCCGCGCTGTCGAGGGTGCGCTCGACGAACCGGCCGTCCGATCTCCGGTAATAGAAGAAGTGCCGCCCATCGCCGCTGAGCTGGAAAGGGACCGGATCACCGGCGTTGGCCGCGTCGGCAGGTGCCTTGACCAGCGCCTCCGGCACGTCCCGCACCTCTCCGTCGTCCAGCACCAGCTGCCAGCGCCGCGCGCGCTTCGCATACGCGATCTTTCTCGCGGTGACGTGGGTCGCGGTGGCATGGGTGACCGCCGAACCGGCGGTCGCCGAGGTGCCGGCGGTCACCGGCGGTTCAGCGGTCGGCGCCGGGGCGGTCATCGACGGTGGACCGATCAGCGGCACGGCGCCCAGGAGAAGCGCCGCGAGAGTCGTTCTGGATCCCATAGATCATGAGATGCCGGAGATCCTGCTGAAGTTCGCAGCTCCTGCGAGCCGGTCCGGCCGGAACCGGGTACGGACGTCCAAGCCGAGAGCCGGGACAGGAGTGAAAGAAGCAGGGCGAAATTCGCCGTGATGAATAACGTCTGCGCTCGGCGAGGGCGACTGGATGGATCGGCTCCGGTTCGCGCGGACGATCGCCCCATGAGCGTGTCGGGACAGGAATGTCGAGACGCTGAAACGTGGGGTGGTGGACGGCCGGATATGTGAGAATGGGCCGCGCGATGTCCGGCGTCCACGGCCTTTGGAGGGCTTTCATGCTCCGGCGACCAGCAGGACGGGCGGACGCCCGCCGGTTACCGCCGCACCTCTGTTATCCGCTGGCCTTCGTCCTGAACTCGGCGCTGGGGTTCCTCGGGCAGTTCGCGTTCTTCTATTTTTATTACGTGGCGCGTGACGTACTGGCGAACCTGGGGATCGGGTCTTGGGGAATACCGTTCAGAGACGGCTATCTGGGGGCGCTGGTCCTCGGGTTCGCCGCGCTGACCGTCTACGCCGCGATAATGGCGGCGGCGAACCTCGTGGTCGTTCGTTTCTCATCGGTGTCGCGGCGACCGTACTGGGGTTTCGCAGTCATCGTGTCGTCGGCGTCCTCCGCCGTTCAATTGCTGTGGAACATGGGGGAACTCTGACCCGGGAGGTCCGCCATGTTCCGGTGTCCACGTTCTCCGCTTCTCCTCCCGCCGTTCAGGACGTGGGGTGGAGGTGGTGGGCGAGCCAGGTGAGGGCCTGCGGGTAGCGGTATTCGATGGCGCCGTGGCCGGCGTCGAACAGCTCGAAGCGGATCACGTCCTCGGTGACGCCGTGCGCGAGCAGCGCGTCGCGGAACGCCTGGGCGCCGAGGTCGAGCTGGTATTCGTCCCGGGTGCCGGCGTCGATCCAGATGGCGCGCAGCGAGCGCAGGGCCTCGGCGTACCGGGGGACCATCCGGACCGGGTCCCAGTCCAGCCAGCGCCGCCACACCTCCTCGCGCAGCACCCCGGTGCGCGGGTCGAACGGCAGCTCCGGGGTGCCGTCCGGCCGGGCGGAGAAGGCGGCCGAGCAGCCGAGCACGCCGAGCAACGTGTCGTCGGCGGGGTGGGTGAAGGAGGTGCGCGAACGGAAGTCGGCCCACCATTTGTGGATGTCGCCGTCGAAGTCGCGCAGGTGCCGGACGGCCCGGGCGAAGTCCGGCAGGTAGCAATACTCGTAGAGGGTGTCGCCCGCGTGGGTGGCCAGCGCGCCGAACAGGTCCGGGCGCAGCATCGGGGTGATCATGGCGCCGAAGCCGCCGCTGGACTTGCCGCTGATCGCCCGGTGGTCGCGATCCGCGAGCGTCCGGTAGCGGGCGTCCACCCAGGGGACCACCTCGTCGCACAGGTAGGAGTGGTACGGCCCGGTGCCGGCGGAGTCGACGAACTGGCTGCCGCCGTACGCCGTCCAGGCGTCCACGTAGACGACGATGACCGGGGGCGCCTCGCCGCGGGCGAAGACCTGGTCGGCCGCCTCCGGGAACGGCACGCGGAACGGCGTGCGGTTGCGCCACATGGCCAGGTGACCGGTGTACCCCTGGATGACGTAGACCGACGGGTAGCGCCGGCCTGGATCGTCGTCGTAGCCGGGCGGCACGTACACCCACAGCGGGCGGCGGTGCGGGTCGTCCAGCGGGTTGCCGCGCAGCAGCCCGCTGTCGAACTCGTGCTCGTCCAGGCGTCCGGCCAGGTCGCTCTTCCACGGCAGCATCGGCGCTCTCCTTCGTCCCTGTTTTTCCTACCACGCCGCCCGCTCACCCGGCCCGGTCTCAGCAGTCCCGGCGGGCGGTGGCCGCCCAGGCTCCGAGGACGGCGGCCAGGGCCCAGGCCAGCAGCACCAGCAGTCCCACCGGCCGGGGCAGGGCGAGCTCCGGGCTGCCGGAGGCGCCGAGGAAGCTCAGGGCCGCCTCGTGCGGCAGCAGGCGCACCACGCCGGGAGCCAGGCCGCCGAGCAGCGGGGACACCAGCACTGGCAGCGCCACCAGTACGGCGAGCGGGGTGACGGCCGTCCTGGTCAGCAGGGCGAACCCGAATCCCGCCAGGCCGAGCAGCAGGTGGACCGCCGCGTCGGCCGCCGTCCCGGCCAGCGCCTGCCCCAGGGGCGCGTCGCCGAGCGCGTATTGGACGGCGTGGCCCGGCAGCACGACGGGGAGCGCCGCGACGGCCGGTACCGCCAGGCTCGCCAGCAGCTTGGCCAGGAAGAACCGGTGGCGGTCCGGCACCGCCAGCAGGCTCGCCCGCAGCTGCCCGCCCCGGTACTCGCCGCCCGCCGCCAGCACCGGCACCGCCGCGAAGGCGTAGCCGGGGGCGAGCAGCACGATGCCCAGCCGGGCGATCGGGGTCGGCCCGCCGGCGGTGGCGACCCGGACGGCGTCGGTGCCGGCCGCCAGGCCGAGCAGCAGGCCGGCCGCCAGGGCGACGGCCAGTGCCGCCCACGTCGCGGGCAGGGTGACCATCTTGGTGACCTCGGCACCGACCAGGTCGGCCGGCCGGATGTCCGCCGGCGGCCGGCCGAGTGGAGCGGCCTTCATCGCGCGCCTCGCGGGACAAGGGTGGCAGCGGTCGCCGCGACCCGCGAGGCGCGGGGGAGCGCGGCCGTGGTGGTGGTCATCGCATTCCGCCGGATCAGGGTGGGCGCGGTCGCAGTGGTGGTCATCGGGCGTCCCGCCGGGTCAGGGCGAGCGCGGCCACGGTGGTGGTCACCGTCGCCCAAGTGATCAGCACCGCCATGGCATGCCCCGGGCCGGCGGACAGCGTGATCCCGTCGCCGGGGCTCAGGATCAGGTTCCGGCCCGCGCTGAGCGGGACCAGCGCGTCCAGTGCCGGGGCGATCGAGGCCAGCACCTGGGTCATGGTCAGCGCGGCCAGGCCCACCGTCACCAGGATCCCGGCGAGCGTGCTTCGGGTGATCATGGTGATGGCGTAGGTGGTGAGCCCGGAGAGCACCGCGTGGGCGACGAACCGGCCCTGCGCGGCCAAGGCGGCCGCGCTTACCGGCAGGCCGGGGTCCCAGTCCTTGACGGTCACGTACATGAAAGCCGTGCTGATCGCCGCGACGGCAACCGCGAGCGCCAGTAGGAACCCGCCGGTGGCGAGCGTCTTGGCGCAGACCAGCCGCCCGCACCGTGGCACCGCGAGCAGCGAGGTGCCGAGCTGCCCGGCGCGGAACTCCTGGCCGGCGGCGACCGCGGCGACCAGCGGCAGGAACAGGTCCATCTGGAACGACGCGGCCGCCAGGTACTCCACCAGCGCCTCGCGAGCCGGCCGCACGTCACCTGGGAACCGCTCGATCATGCCGTCCGGGGTGATCGCGTGCACCGCCGCGGTGTCGGCGGCCACGTTCTGGGCCAGCACGAGCACGTGCAGGGCGACGATCGCGCCGGTGCCGAACCACACCGCGCGCAGCGTGACGATCTTCGTCAGCTCGGCGCGGGCCGCGGCGAGCGTGTCCCTCACCATCGTCCCTCGCCCTCCTGGTCCGTGGCCGCCGGGTCCCCGGTGAGCGCGAAGAACGCCGCCTCCAGCGACGGATGCCCGGCGCTGATGTCGTCCAGTGGGGCGTCCGCGACGATCCGGCCACCGGTGATCACGATCGCGTGGTCGGCGGTGCCGGCCATCTCCGCCATCAGGTGGCTGGACAGCAGCACGGTACGGCCGGCGGCGGCGTGGTCGCGCAGCAGCTGCCGCACCCGGCGGATGCCGTCCGGGTCCAGCCCGTTCACCGGCTCGTCCAGCACCAGGATCTCCGGATCGCCGAGCAGCGCCGCGGCCAGCCCGAGCCGCTGCCGCATGCCGAGCGAGTAGCCCTTCACCCGCCCGCCGGCCGCGTCGGCCAAGCCGACCAGTTCCAGCACCTCGCGCACCCGGCGGCGCGGTATCCGGTTGCTCCGCGCCATCCAGGTGAGATGGTCGACGCCGCGGCGCTCGGGCACCGGCCCGGCCCCGTCCAGCAGCGCCCCCACCGTGCGCAGCGGGTGGCGAAGGTCGCGGTAGCGCCGTCCGTCGATCAGCGCGGTGCCGCCGTCCGGGCGGTCCAGGCCGAGCAGCACGCGCAGCGTGGTGGACTTCCCCGCGCCGTTCGGCCCCAGGAAGCCGGTCACCAGTCCGGGCCGGACGGTGAAACCGACGTCGTCCACCGCGGTCTTGCGGCCGTACCGCTTGGTGAGCCCAGTCACCTCGATCATCCCTCACCTCGTGTCTCGTCTCGGGAGACCCAGCATCGAGCGAGGTGGCGGCCGGGCGCGTCACCCGGAAGTGGACGTCCGGCGCGGCTGGTGCAGCAGCCCTGTCTGGCAGGCCGGCGCACGCTGGTCGCTCCACCCACCGCTCGGCGAGGGCGGCGGCACGTGTGGGGAAGTCCGCCATCCGGCCTGTTCCGGAGACGTTGCACCGCACCGCCGCCCCGCCTCACGACGTATCCCTAGTCCTGCCAGGGATCCACGCCGAGTCTTTCGGCGGCCTGCTTCAACCCGT
Source organism: Sphaerisporangium rufum (assembly GCF_016863395.1). GTDB lineage: Bacteria > Actinomycetota > Actinomycetes > Streptosporangiales > Streptosporangiaceae > Sphaerisporangium > Sphaerisporangium rufum. Next base: position 9,234 of record NZ_BOOU01000014.1, read on the forward strand.
CGGGGACGAGTCGCCACCGTCCCGCCGGCTCACGCCCCTGATCCCGGCGGAGACCGTCGGACACCGTCCGGGCAGCCCGCTCGGCCGCCGCGCGCATCGCGCTGTCTTGCGGCCTTGGTGGCTCATCGGACGTACGCTGCGGCGGACACGGCGCGCGCGACCCCTTGCGGGTACGGCGGTACGCGACTTCGAACCAGACCGTACGTCCGGCCTCGTCTTGATACACGCCCCACCGGTCAGCGATCGTTTCCACCAGTAGCAGGCCGCGCCCGCTCTCGCTGAAGACATCACCCTGAACATGGGGAACCGTCTCGCCGCCGTCATCAACGACATCGACGTGCACACTCTCCCAGCAGTCCGCCAGCGCGAGGGTCACCCGGCCCCCTTGACGAGATACCGAGTGCACCAGGGCATTCGTGACGACTTCCGAAACCAGCAGTGTCAGATCATCCAGAGCCGGGTGATCCGGTCCCAGCTTGTCCCGCACGTACTGTCGCGCCTTGCCGGCTGCTTCGGGATGGCCGGCGAAGTCCACAACGCCGAGTAAGTTCCCTCTCGTCCTATTTTCCCTCTCCGGCGGGCTAGTCCTAGGCTCTGCCACAGATCGCACCTCCACTGTGCGGTCAAGGGACCCGTATGGCGCTGACCTCGCCTGCGGGTCCCGCTGGTTCCACCGCATGTACGGTCCGTATCAAACGGTGCACTCTAGAGTGACGACGTGTGACGTCCTATTCAAGGCCGTTGAAAGGACTTCTAGAGGACCTTCGAGGGCCACACAGAGTCGCTCCTGTGCAGCTTGAGGCCTCTTCCGCCCATCTGCGAGGTACTCTGGCGCTGAGTGTCCATCGCTAGCAGGAGGAGAGATCTTGCCTCGTTCGGTTGGTAACGCCCAGCTCAAAGCGGCGCGCCAATATGCCGGTTATGCATCCCAGCAGGCTCTCGCCGACGCCTTGAACCGTGCGGCCCCCGGGCTCGGACTTGGACACATGGCCATCAGCGTTCGCCAAGTGCGTCGCTGGGAGTCGGAGCGCCCACCGTGGCCCCACGCCGACCACCAGCGTCTTCTAACGCACGTACTGCAATCACCCATAGATCAGTTGGGATTCACGCCGCCGTGGGAGACCGCTGCTGCCACGCCGACCCGCGGTCCGCACCCGTCCGCGCGCGCCGGCAACCACAATGCGAATTCAGCCTTTCCCCTGCCCAAGGGAAACGATTCCGTGCAGCCGGACACGATCAGCGTCGATTTCGCGGCCATAACCACGGCTTATCGTCGCCTCTATTGGACGGTTCAGTCCGCCCAGCTTCATTCGGCGGTCCTTGAGCATGGTCGGCTCGGAACGCAACTCCTCGCGGAGACGACAGGTCTGGCGCGTCGCCAACTTGCCGCGTCACTGGCAGAAGCGCTCATGCTGGTTGGCCGTATCGAGTTCTTTGATATGCGACAACCGCAAGAAGCCGATGCGACATTCGTTCGCGCTCTCCAAGCCGCAGGTGAGGCCAACGATCCACTGCTCGGGTCGGCCATATTGGCGCATGCTGCTTTCGTGCCCGGCTGGAATGGGAAACGCGAGGAGTCGGCTGAGCGCATGAGGGCCGCACGGACTTACGCTCGGCGTGCCATGGTTTCGAACGAGTTCCTCGCCTGGCTCGATGCGGTCGAGGCCGAATGTGAAACGCGCTGTGGCCATACCAGGGAAGCGCTGGCCGTCATCGCCCGTGCGGAGGTGACGCTGCAGTCTCCAGCCGCCGCTCATTCGCCTGACTGGTTCAACTGGTTCTCTCCCACACGGCTTTCGGCCTTCAAAGGCAACGTCCAACTGAAGGCAGGTCATCTGCCGCAGGCAAGGGAGACCTTGTTGCACGTACTGCGTGAGCTGTCCGCCACCGACAGCAAGCAACGTACAGTCGTCCTAGGTGATCTCGCGGCCGTTGACGCTGCCGAGAGCAAGCCCAGAGACGCATGCGAACGCCTCGAAGAGGCGCTCGATCAGTTGGCGCTGACCTGGTATGCGGTGGGAATGGATCGCATCAGAGACGTCCGTCGCGCCCTACAGCCGTGGGCCCATGAGAAGTTCGTGCAGCAACTTGACGATCGCCTGTACGAGTGGAGAACAACTCTTAGTGCATTGCAGCATTGAGAATGCTGATCCGATCAGGAAGCTCTCTCAGTGAATCTATCCGCATGGTCGCGATTTTTTCGGCTTCCGGGTCGCTCTGCTGAATCAGACCCCACGGGCCTCGTCGGATCAAGGCCGTGTAGAGGCCTACGGAGGCGGCCGGGCGTATATCGTTGTCCAATCGGTCGCCAACGTACAGAATCTCGTCGTGCCGGCATGGAGCGACGTCCGTCAAGCGCCTGAAGAACTTGGGATCAGGTTTCGCGACCCCCCAGTCGTCCGATGTGGCGACCATGTCCGATGGCAGCTTCATTTCCCGCAGTATTTCGCCTGCCCTTGCAGTCTGATTTCCGGCTATGCCGACCCAGAATCCAGCAGCGCGAAGCTCGCTGAGCGCAGGCCTCACGTCCGGGTAGAGGTCTGATTCTCCGAACCATTCACCTTGGCCCGCCTCGATGCGTCTCACCCGTTCCTCCGTCAGGTCGAACCCCGGCCGGAAGACCTGAAACGTCTCACGATAGTCCAAGCCCTGTGCGATGACGGCGCCGAAAACTGCGGAAAAGGTGTGACGTGGTACGCCGAGCCAGTCCGCCCATGTCCCGTATTCGCGGCTCTCGTCTACCAGGCATTCACCGACGTCAAACACCACGGCTCGAATCATGGCGATAGCTTACGGCGATCGCCGCAAGTGCGGGAACAGGCGGGAACCTTCCGCCGAGGCGGCTTCTCTTTCCTATGCCTTCGGCGGGCGGGCGCGTCACCCGGAAGTGGACGTCCGGCGCGGCTCGTGCAGGAGGCCGGCCTGGTAGGCGAGGACGGCCAGGTGGGTGCGGTCCCGGACGTCCAGCTTGGCGAAGATCCGGCGCAGGTAGGTGCGCACGGTCTCCAGGCTCAGCCGCAGCTCGTCGGCGATCTCCTGGTTCGACCGGCCGCGGGCGACCAGCCGGATGACCTCCAGCTCGCGAGGCGACAGCACCCGCCGGGTGAACGCGTGCCGCTCGTCCGGGCGGCGCGGGCGGAACCGGTCCAGCAGTCGCACGGTAACCTCCGGGGCGAGCATCGCGTTCCCCGCGTGCACCGCTCGGACCGCGTGCAGCACCTCCGCCGGGGACGCGTTCTTCAGCAGGAAGCCGGACGCCCCCAGGGTGAGCGCCTCGTGCACGTACTCGTCCAGGTCGAACGTGGTGAGCATCACGACCCGGGTGCCGGTCTCGGCCAGGATGCGCCGGGCGGCGGCCAGCCCGCCGGTCCCGGGCATCTGCACGTCCAACAGCGCGACCGCCGGCCGCAGCGCCGCCACCAGCCGGGCGGCCGTCGCGCCGTCGGCCGCCTCCCCGGCGAACCGGAAGCCCGGGGTGCGTTCGAACAGCCTGCGGTACGCGCCGCGCCACCCCGCGTCGTCATCGGCGAGGAAGACGGAGATCCGCTCCAGGTCGGTCATCAGGCACCTCCGCGGGCTCGGCTCGGCCACCCGATGCTGCCACGATCCCGCACGGGCCGGGGGCCTTCCCCGGCGAGCGCGGTCTCCGGCCGGCGGGCGATCACGATCTCACGGGCGGGCGGCCGCGGTCACCGGACGTCGCCGGCCGGCAGCCGGGCCGTGACCTGGAAACCGCCCGCCGGCCGGGGACCCCACTCCACCGTGCCGCCCAGCGGGCGGAGCCGCTCCCGCATGCCCCGCAGTCCCGTCCCGGAGCCGGCGGGCGGCGGCGGGCCGCCCGGCGTCCGGGCCCCGCCGTCCTCGACCCGCAGTACCAGCAGGCCGCCCTCCCGGCCGATCCGCACCGAACACCGCGCGCCGGGCGCGTGTCGCACTACGTTGGCCAGCGCCTCCTGCGCGACGCGGAACGCCGCCGCGGCCGTCCGGTCGCCGATCGGGCCGCCGGCGTCGAGCTGGACGTCCACCTCGACGCCGGCGGCCCGGGTCGCCCGGACGGCCGCCGCCAGCGCGTCCAGCCCGGGTCCGGGCCCGCCGTCCGGGGCGCGCAGCGCGCGCACCAGCCCCTGCACCTCCTCCAGCGCGGTACGCGCGTGTGCCTCCACCTGCGACAGCGTGTCGCGCAGCTCCTCCTCGCGGGTGCCGGGCAGGCTGAGGGTGACGGCCGACTGCGCCAGGACCACCCCGAGCGCGTGGCCGACGGCATCGTGCACGTCCCGGGCCACCGCCAGCCGCACCCGCATCCGCTCGGCCTCCCGCGCCGTGGCGATCTGCCGGCCGGTGGCGGTGCCGAGCAGCCAGGCCACGCCCAGCGCGGCCACCGCGACCACCACCTGCCGTGCCGGGCCGGGCTGGGCCCCGGCCGGCACCGCGGTGACCATCGCCAGGCCGGTGAACGTCCCGGCCAGCACCCCGGCGACGATCCGGGTGCGCCGGGCCTGCTCGATCGCCAGCGGGTACAGGCACCAGGCGGCGGCCAGCATGGGGTCCTGGCAGATCCCGAGCAGGGTGCCGAGCACGGTGCCGGCCGCGGCCGACAGCGTCGCGGCGGCCGGCGCGCGCCACCGCAGCGGCATCGCCCCGGCGGTCACCCCGGCCAGCACCGCCCCGGTGACGGTCTGCTGCCACGGCCCGGCGGCGATCGCCGGCCAGGTCCAGAACGCCGCCACGACGCCGGCCGCCGCGCCGCCGTCCACCAGTGGCCGGAGCCTCGCGGGCCGCCGGTCGTCCATCAGGCGGTCAGCCGTCCGGCCGGGCGCCGTCCCGGCCGGCCGCGGTCCGGGCGCCGCCGTGGCCGCGCGTGGTCCACGCGTTATCAGGGTCGTGGGCGGGCCGCGCGTCGTCGTGGCCGGGCCTGGTCCGCGCGTGCGTGGGCCGGATGGATTCGTGGCCGCCCGGGCGGGGGCGGGTGGCGGCGGTGTGGACGGCCCAGGCGAGGGCGGCGCCGGCGGCGTACCAGGCAAGGTCGGGCGGGTTGAACGTGCTGCCGAGCACCAGCCGGGCGAGCGGGCTCTGCGCCGACAGCTGGGCGGGCACCCCGGTGAGCTGGGCGAACTCCACCGCCCAGCTCGCCAGAAGGGACAGCGCCGCGGCCGTCGCCGGCCGGATCCGCGGCGCGGCGGTCACGGCCAGCGTGTACAGCAGCACGGTGTACAGCGCGTCACCGCCGTATTTGGCCACCGGGCCCGCCACCACCGCGCGCAGTACCAGGGCGGCGGCCACCGTGCCGAGCGCGGCCGACAGCGCGAGCACCCGCCGCCGGCCGGCACCGGGCGCCGGGCGGCGAGCGGCGGCCGGGAGCCGGGCGCCGGACCTCGGTACCGGCACGGCTCCACCGGACGGCCGTCGGTCCGGGCGGGGGCGCGGGCCATCGGGGCGGGACGGCGGGGCCGGCGGGCCACCCGGCGGCGGCGGGCCGCCGGCGCCGGGCGGCGAGGTCATCCGGAGAAGGTGCGGTCGAGGTTGGCCAGGCCGTTGTCGGCGTAGCGGCGGGCGCCGGTCTCCACGCCGTAGGCGATGTCCTCCAGCAGCGAGCAGCGGGCGTAGAAGGCGGCCCGCTCCCGGTCGGCGGCGTCGCACCGGCGGCCGTAGTGGTCCAGGGCCCGGTCGAAGACCTCCGGGCCCAGGTCACGGTAGATCAGCGCCAGGTCGCGCACCGGGTCGGTGATCGCCGCGTCGCTCCAGTCGATGACCCCGGTCAGCGCGCCCGAGGCCGGGTCCACCAGCAGGTGCTCGGCGCCCAGGTCGTTGTGGCAGAAGGCCACCGCCTTCGGCTCCGGCGGCGGCGTGCGGCCCAGGAAGGCCTCCACCCGGCGGCGGCCGTCCGGCGGCAGGTGCCCGGCGACGGCCCGGTAGTCGCGCTCGGCGTCGGCGAGCCAGGCCGGCGGCGGGTAGACGTCCCGGGGCACCAGGTGTTCGACCTGGTCCAGCGGGGCGTCGTGCAGCCGGCCGGCGAACCGGCCCAGCGGCTCGGCCAGCCGGCCCGGCTCGGCGACCGGATGCTCGTTCAGCGGCACGCCGGGCAGCTTGGCGTAGGCGAGCACCCCGGCCTCCTCGTCGGCGAAGACCGGCTCGGGCACCGGCAGGGTGGACAGCCGGGCGACCAGGGCGAGCAGCCCGGCCTCCCGCCGGACGGCCTCCTGCCGCTCGCCGGGGTCGGCGGACTTGCTCACCCGGACGATGATTTCGCCGTCGATCTCGTAGGCGAGGTGGTCGGACCCCTCGCCCAGCAGGGTCGGCGTGCCGATCTCCCGGCCGGGGAGGTGCCGGCGGAGCGACACGTGGATAAGATCTTGCACACCCGCACCCTAGCCCGCGCCGCGCGCCGCCGAGCGCCCGTTTCGCCGGTCCTGCGCCGCCGTGGCGTGCGGTTCAGCCGGTTGACCTGCGGTTATGGTGGTGGGATGGCGACCGGGTCCATCACGCTGGCGTTCTTCGGCGACGTCATGACCGGACGCGGTGTGGACCAGATCCTGCCGCACCCCGGTGATCCCGTGCTGCGCGAGTCCTACATCAAGGACGCCGGCGGCTACGTCCGGCTGGCCGAGCTGGAGAGCGGCCCGATCCGCCGGCCGGTGGACTTCGACTGGCCGTGGGGCGACGTGCTCGACGTGCTGGCGGCCACCGCGCCCGACGCCCGGGTGATGAACCTGGAGACCGCCGTCACCCGCTGCGCCGACTTCGCGCCCGACAAGGTCGTGCACTACCGGATGAACCCCGCCAACGTGCCGTGCCTGACCGCCGCCCGCCCGGACGCCGTCGTGGTGGCCAACAACCACGTGCTCGACTTCGGCCGGGACGGGCTCGCCGAGACGCTGGACACGCTGGCCGGCGCGGGGCTGCGGACGGCGGGCGCCGGCCCGGACGAGGCGGCCGCCGAACGCCCGGCCGAGGTACCGATCCCCGGCGGCCGGCTGCTGGTGTTCGCCTTCGGCACCACCTCCAGCGGCATCCCGCCGGCCTGGGCGGCCGGCCCGGACCGCCCCGGCGTGTACCTGATGCCGGAACGGCCGGACGCGGCGGCCGCGGCGGCGGCCCGGATGCGCGCCGCGGCCCGCCCGGGCGACATCGTGGTCGCCTCGGTGCACTGGGGCTCCAACTGGGGCTACGAGGTGCCGGGGGAGCGGGTGGCGATGGCGCACGCCCTGGTGGACGGCGGAGTGGACGTGGTGTTCGGGCACTCCTCGCACCACCCCCGGCCGGTCGAGGTGTACCGGGACCGGCTGGTGATGTACGGCTGCGGCGACTTCATCGACGACTACGAGGGCATCTCCGGCTACGAGGAGTACCGGGACGACCTGCGGCTGCTGTACCTGGTGTCGCTGGAGCCGGACGGGCGGCTGGCCGGCCTGCGGATGGTGCCCTTCCGCAGCCGGCAAATGCGCAACCGGCTCGCCCCGGACGAGGACGTGGCCTGGTTGCGCGGCCTGCTGAACCGGGTCGGCCGCGAGTTCGGCACCCGGGTGGACGGCGGGCCGGACGGCATGCTCACCCTGCGCACCGGCCGCGACTGACCCGGGTCGCCCCCGGCCGCCGGCGCGCGCCATGTACGCCCACCTTGGATGGGACACCGCGGGGACGTGCCGGCCGGCGCCGGACGCCGAGACCGCGGATGTGCCGCGCTCGCCGAACGGCTGGAGGCCCTCGGCGACTGGCTTGGACCATGGTGCTTGGCCGCAATCGCAGGAGAGTGTCCCGGCCGGGCGGCTAGCGTCGCCCCATGGCCAAGCAACCTCTACCTGGTGCCGAGTACTACGCCGGCCTGCCACACCATGTGGTCGGCGCAGGCGCGGTGCTCCGCGACAGCGACGGCCGCGTGCTGCTGGTACGGCCCGCCTACCGCTCCGACACCTGGGAGATCCCCGGCGGTGCCCTGGAACACGGCGAATACCCCTGGCAAGCCGCTGTCCGCGAAGTGAAGGAGGAACTCGGCCTGAACCTTCCCCCAGGCCGGTTGCTGGCCATCGACATCGTCCCCACCCAAGACGACGGACGACTCCCGCTGATCAACTTCCTGTTCGACGGCGGCGTCCTCAGCCCGGCCGAGGCCGCTGCCGTCCGCCCCTGCGACGAGGAACTGTCCGCCGTCGCCTGGTCCACCCGCTCAGAGTGGACCGCCCGGTTGGCCCCGCATATGGCCCGCCGCATCGACGCCTGCATGCACGCCGTCGAGACGGGCCGCACCGTCTACCTGCAGTACGGCCGACCGCTGGAAAACGGTCACCAATAGCGCCGCCGCACCTGTCCGGCCCGGTGTGGCGGATCCGACGGCCGCACCGAAAGGGCCCCGTGACTTCCCTGTTGAACGCACCCCCCATCCGACTCGATCAACCGGTCCGGACCGGTACGCTCACCGCGCGCGCGATGCGGGTTCCGACGAGCCGTTCGGCCGCGGCCAGCGGGTACCAGGCCGCACCTCCCACTTCGGACTCCTGGATACGCCCCACATCGGCGTTCGTCATGAAGGCGTACCCGATGTCGAGGTGGTGGTGAGCCGGCTCGTTCTTCTCCGGCCGGGGCGGAACCAAGCCGTACTCGACGTAGACCGGGATCGGTGAGGCTGGGAACACCTGCCGGGGGTCGACCCCGGTCTCTTCGGTCAACTCGCGCAGCGCCGCGTCGATCAGCGTGGCATCGGCAGGCTCCAGGTGCCCTCCAGGCTGCAGCGGGATCCCGTACGCGAGGTGGTCGATGAGCAGGATCTCGCCGTTGCGTACCAGCAGCGCACTGGCGGTCACATGCATCACGAAGTTCCGCCGCGACGCGAACCCCTTCCCTTGCGACAGCAGCCCGAGCGGCTCAGATAGCAGCAGCGTGTCGTCTGCGTAGCGTTCGAGGTAGGCGGAGACCGTAGCCAAGATGTCCGAGTCACTGATCGCCACGGGCGCCTCCACATCGGCAGTTGTCCTACGAGGCAAACGCACTTTACAAGGCAGGGTCGCCTTGTAAGGCCCCACGTGGCGTGAGCACCACCCGCCATCGGGGACGGGCTGCTCGCCGGTCATGGTGGGCTTTCTTCCAACGTGCCGAGTTGCCGCGATCCGGCGCGCGGCCCGTCCCGACGGGGGCCGGCTGGGTACCGTTGCCGGGTCAGCGCCCGGAACGATCACCAGGAGCAGCAGATGACGGCGACCGCGGACGCCCCGCAGCAGTTACCCTTCGACCCGGCGTGCCCGTTGATCGGCGTCGAGGAGGAGTACCTCGTCGTGGACCCGGCGACCCGGGAGGTGGCGCCGCGCGGCGCCGACGTGGCGCGGCGCGCCGCGGCCGGGCTCGGCCCGCTGGTCGGCACCGAGATAACCAGGTTCCAGGTCGAGACCAGGACCGACCCGTGCGGCGGGCCGGCCGAGCTGGCCGGGCAACTGGCCCGGCTGCGCGCCGGGGTGGCCGAAGCCGCGCGGGAGGAAGGGCTGGCCGTGGTGGCCACCGGCACGCCGGTGCTGGGCGAGGCGGTGCCGCCGCCGATCCACGACGGCCCGCGGTACGAGGCGGGCATCGCCACCTACGGTGCGCTGCACGACGAGCAGAGCATCTGTGCCGGGCACGTCCACGTGCACCTGCCCGACCGCGAGCAGGCGGTGCTGGTGGGCAACCACCTGCGGCCGTGGCTGCCGGTGCTCATCTCGCTGACGGCCAACTCCCCGTACTGGCTGGGCCGGGACACCGGGTACGCCGGCTGGCGGACGCTGTCCTGGGGCAAGTGGCCGGTGGCCGGCCCGCCGCCGTACTTCGCCTCCCTCGCCGAGCACGAGCAACTGGTCGCGGCGCTCACCGGGACGGGCGCCCTGGTGGATCCGGGCACCATCTTCTGGGACGTCCGCCCGTCGGCGCGGCTGCCCACCCTGGAGGTGCGGGTGACCGACGTGCCCGCCACGGCGGGGGAGTCGGCGCTGCTGGCCGCGCTGGTCCGGGCGCTGGTCGTGGTGTCGCTGGACCGGGTCGGCGGCGGCGACCCCGGGCCGCGCCCGCCGGAGGCGCTGCTGCGGGCCGCCTACTGGCGGGCCGCCCGCGACGGGCTGGCCGGGCACGGCGTGCACCCGGTGACCGGGGCGCTGCGCCCGGCGGTGGAGCTGGCCGCCGAGCTGGCCGAGCACGTCCGCCCGGCGCTGGCGGGCACCGGCGACCTCGACCTGGTGACCCGGGGGCTCGCCCTGCTGCGCGAGCACGGTACCGGCGCGGCCCGCCAGCGGGCCGCCTTCGCGCGCGGCGGCCCGGCCGGGGTGGTCGACCATCTGATCGCCGCCTTCACCGCGCCCTTCGGCCCGCCGGACGCCGGCTGACCGCCCGTCACCGGTCGAGAAGGGTGGCCAGGAAGTCGCGCAGCGGGCGGACGTGGCGGACCGGGTCCTGCCACCGGGCGAGCAGGTCCTCCAGCAGGTGCTGTTCGGCCACCTGCTCGCCGTGGCGGTGCGCGCGCACCACCGGGTGCAGGAACGCGCACTCCTCGGCCCGCTCCGGCGTCGGGTGCCGCTGGATGGCGAACACGTCCGGCCGGTCGCGCGGGCCCCAGCGCAGCGTGGCGGTCAGGCACAGCGGGTGGCCGGCGAACCGCTGGACCGCGTAGTCCTCCGGCAGGTCGGTGTGGTGGCAGAACTCGCCGGTCGCCTCGTCCAGCACGAACGCGTCGCACAGGTACTCGAACTGGGTCCACAGCGCGGAGCTGTGGTTCAGCCGCTCCAGCATGGTGTCGGCCAGCCGTCCGGGGTCGGCCGGCACCGGCCGGGCGGCGAGCGGGACGCCGTCGTACCGCTCGGCGAGCAGCGCGGCCAGCGTGCGCAGGTTGTAGCGGAACCCGTCGATGAACGCCGAGGAGGCCCGCTTGAAGTCGCGCGCCTGCATCAGCGTGCCGGCGAAGTACAGGCCGTCGACGTTGGCGGACCGGAAGTCGGCGCGGATGGCGGGCAGCCGGCCGTTCGGGGTGAGCTCGGGCCGGCAGGAGTCGCCGAAGACGCCGGTGTCCATGGTGAAGCCGGTGCAGCGCACCACCGCGTCGTACTCCAGCTCGGCCCGCTCGCCGTCGGCCAGGGTGTAGGTGATGTCCACCAGGTAGCGGTCGCCCTCCCGCCGGATGCGGTCGATGTCGCACTCCAGCACGGCGTGCAGCGTCTTGAACCAGTAGCTGTCCAGCAGCGCGCCGTACTGCCCTCGCACGTGGCCGGGATGCTTGCTGTTCCAGGCCAGCCGCACCGGGCTCGGGCTGGCCAGGTGGATCACCGCGGCGTGGTCCAGCATGGCGTGCGCGGTCTCGAACGCGGAGTTGCCCTTGCCGATGATGAGCACCCGCTTGCCGGTGAACTCCTCGCCGGCGATGGGCACGTCCTCATACCCCATGGCGTGCTCGATGCCGGGGATGTCGGGGACGTACGGCCCGCCCCAGCCGGCCGCCACGATCACGCACTCGGCGCGGTACACCTGGTCGCCGGCGTGCACGGTGAAGTGGTCGCCGTCCTTGTCCACCCGGTGCACCTCGGTGGAGTGCCGGACGTTCAGCCCGTGCTCGCGCTGGAAGTCGGCCAGGTAGCGGACCAGGTCCTCGGCGCGCGGGAAGTACTGCCGCGAGTAGCGCGGGAACAGCAGCGAGTCGTTGAGCAGGGAGTTCCAGTCCCAGCGCAGGTTGATCTCCGGGTCCTTCTCCCCGGTGTTCACCTTGTTCAGCGAGATCAGCCGGCGGTGCCGGGGGTAGCGGCGGAAGAACCCGCCGGGGGCGGGTTCGCGCTCCAGGACGAGGTAGTCGGCACTGGCGCGGTGCAGGAAGTAGCCGAGCTGGAGGCCGCCGGGCCCGGCGCCGATGATCAGGTAGCGGTGGTGGATCGGGGACATCAGGGCCGCGGCGCCGCGTAGCCGTGCTCGACGATGAACTTGGCGTGCTCGGCGTAGGCCGCCGGGTCGTCCGGGGCCAGGGTCGCCAGCCCGTCCACGTACCGGTTGTACATGCAGAACGCGGCGGCGATCAGCACGGTGTCGTGGATCTCCACGTCGGTCGCGCCGGCCTCCCGGGCCGCGGCCACGTCGGCGGCGCCGACCTCCCGGCCGCCGCGCTGCACCGCGCCGGCGATGCGCAGCAGGGCGCGCGTCTTTTCGGACACCGGGGCGGCGTCCAGGTCGTCGCGCACCTGCTCGACCAGGTCCATGCCCTCGGTGAGCTGGGCGGCGGCGAACGCGGCGTGCGAGGAGTAGCAGAACGTGCAGCGGTTCAGCGAGGAGACGTACGCGGCGATCAGTTCACGCTCGCCGCGGGACAGCGTGCTGTCCCCGCGCAGGAGCACCTCGGCCAGCGCGTTCAGCGGGCCCGCGGTCTCCGGCCGGAACCGGAACAGGCCGCGGATCCCCGGCTCGGCGGAGTCGAGGGTGATGTGGGGCATGGGCGCTCCTGGGCATGGTGATACGGGCGTACGGAAATCGGGATATCGGGCGGGTTTGTCGCCGGGCCGGCCGGGTCCAGCTGACAAATGCACATGTTTTGTCATGGGACGGCGGCCTGTCAACGGCGGGCCGCGGATACTGGGGTCGGCGCAGGTGAGCGGGTTTTTGACTCGGCCCGTGACCGGTGGGTGGCCATTCGGTAAGTCTCTTCTCACTCCCTTGTTTGTCCGGAATGTCGGGCGTAGCGTCACCGTCGGCGCCCCCCCAAAAGATCCGCACCGTCAATGAGGAGGCCGTAATGTCCGACCACCCTAATGTCAACCCCGCCCGGGAAAGCTACGACGCCATCGCCAAGGGCGACCTGGAACTCCTCCGGGACACCCTGCTCACCGATGACGTCGTCTTCCACGTGCCCGGCCGGGGCTCGCTGGCCGGCGACCACCGCGGCAAGGACGCGGTGCTGCGCTACGTCGAACGGCTCGCCGAGACGACCGGGAACTCCCTGCGGTACGAGCCGGAGACCTTCCTGGTCAACGACCAGCACGTCGCGGCGATGATCCGCATCCGCGGCGACCGGGACGGCGAGGTGCTCGACGAGCGCGGCGTGCACGTCTTCCGCCTGGTGGACGGCCGGATCGCCGAGCGCTGGAGCTATCCCTACGACTCCTACGTCATCGACGACTTCTTCTCCTGACGCCCGCCGGGCCGCGCCGGGGGAGCCCGTCCCGGCGCGGCCGGTCACGCCGGCCGCCGGTAGTCGGTCGCGAGGTAACCGCCGGTCATCTTCGCCCGGTCGGCGTACACCGAGGGGTCGGCGGGCGCGAGCGTGGCCAGCCCGTCGACGTACCGGTTGTACATGCAGAACGCGGCGGCGATCAGCACGGTGTCGTGGATCTCCACCTCGGTCGCGCCGGCCGTCCGGGCCGCCGCCACCTGCTCGGCGGTCACCCGCTTGCCGCCCTGCTGCACCGCGCCGGCGATGCGCAGCAGCGCGCGCATCTTGCCGGAGACCGGGGCGGCATCCAGGTCGGCGCACACCTGCTCGACCAGGCCCATCCCCTCCGGAGCCCGCACCGCGGCGAAGGCGGCGTGGGTGAAGAAGCAGAACCGGCACTCGTTCAGCGCCGACACGTACGCCGCGATCAACTCGCGCTCGCCGCGGGACATCGTGCTCTTTCCGCACAGCAGTACCTCCGACAGCGCGTTCAGCGGCTGCGCGGTCTCCGGCCGGAACCGGAAGAGCCCGCGGATGCCCGGCTCGCCGGAGTCCAGCGCGATGTGCGGGCCGCAGGTCCGCTCCTCGCCGACGTCCACCGCCGGCGGGCGCAGCGGCCAGTCCAGCCCGCAGGTGGCGCCACCGGTCTCCCCGGCGACCTCCAGCGTCACGGCGTCGACCCGGTCCCGCGTCAGCGTTGCGTTCGTCATTTCCGTCCTCCGCTCGTTTCCCGACCGCTCGTCGCCGGTTTCCCGGCCACACCGACAAATGTGCCGGTCGGCGCGTTCGCCGGGAAGCGCGATGGCGGCCAGCAAACTGCCGGAGCGGAGCCGCTTCCTGCCATCGGCCCGGCTTGACAGAAATGCCGGTACCAGGCCCGGGCCGCCTTTTCCCGGTTGTCCGCCGGGTTTCGGAATGACCCCCCTAAAAGAAAACGGGTTTCGGTCGTCCGATCGACGCCGTGGCCGGTGCGCATTCTGGAAGTTGGCGGCGGCCGCCCGGCGCGGCGATGCTCGGAGGCGAAGGCGTTCGCGACCGGGAGGTGCGCCATGCCGGAAGAGCCTTTCCTGCGGGTGGTCCGCGGCCGGCCCACTCCCGAGGAGCTGGCCGCGCTCATCATGGTGCTGAACGCCCGCGCCGCCTCCGCCGCCCCGGCCGCCGAGGCCGCGCCGGAGTCCGACGCCCGGCTGCCCGCCTGGATCGGCCGGATGCGCCCCGGCCGGCCCCGATGCGAGCCGGAGGCCGTCCCGGACGGCTGGCGGGTCGCCGGCTGGACCGGCTGACGCCCCACCGCTCACCACGCCCATCCCGGGCCGGGTGCGGCCGTATCGCCCGGCCGATCCGCCGGGCGGCGGCGCTCAGCGTGATATCAGGGCGAGATCAGCGGCGGTGGGCATACTTGTAATCAGAACGGACCGCAGGAAACGAAGAAAAGCAGGAGACACCGCACCACGAGAATCCAGGAGAGGTTCCCGAAGCGGCCTAACGGGGACCGGTTCCACCGGTCGGGCGATGCCCGCGCAGGTTCGAATCCTGCCCTCTCCGCACCTGCCGGAAAACGCGGTATGGGCACCCGATGCGGCCGGGTGCCCATACCGCGTTTCCGGTGTTTCCGGTGTTTCCGGCGTCTCCGCTTCGGGCCGCTGGTGGACGCGGCCTTCCGGCCGGGCCGGCACGGCCCGCCGCGGTGAACGGGTCAGACCGTCCCGAGCATCCGCATTTCTTGTAAACCGGTGCCCGGCCTCGCGTCCGGGTCATCGATGACGCACCCCCTCATGCGTATGTCACCGCGGCCCGATTCTCCTGCGCGGGCTTATCGTGGCGGGCGCTCCGGCGGCCGGTAAGTTCCCGATCAGGGCGATGTCAGCGTTCTCTGCGATAGTAAACAACTGACAGGTCCAGTGCTGCGGCGTACGAGGTCCACCAGAACGGCGGAAATGGTGTCCGGCCGGCCGCGTGTGGATGTTTGAGAAACGGTGCCGCCTCCCGCGCGCGCGAGCGCGGTGCCAATTCACAAAAGGAATTGGAGAAACCGTGTCCATCATCGACAGGCCCACCATGTCCGTTGCCGGCCCGGCGGCCGCCGTCGTGGAAGAGGTGTCGTCCTGGCTCGCCCTGCCCGCCGACGAGGTCGACCGCGCGTTCCTGCCCGAGCGGGAGCGCGTCACCGCCGCCATCGGTGACCTCAACGAGGCGGCGCTCGCCGGGGACGGCGAGGCCTTCTACCAGCAGCAGCTGCTCCTCTCGCGCATCTACCAGACCATCATGCAGATCCCCGAGACGCCGACCGCGGAGGGCTCGGTGCTGGTGCACGAGGTCACCCGGATGCTGGAGACGGCCACCACCGCCGCCGAGGACCGGTGGATCGAGCCCGGCACGCTGGAGGGCGCGCCCGCCGACCCCAAGCGGTACCTGTCCTGGCTGAAGGACCTGGTGCGCCGGCACCGGGCCTTCAAGCACCCGTACTACACCGAGTTCATCAACCGGGACGCCCGGCCGGAGGACCTGCGCACCTACGTGATCCAGGAGTCGGTGGTCGACGGCCGCTTCGACGACTTCCTGGCCATGATGCAGATCGGCACGTCGGGTGCCAGCAAGATGGAGATCGCCGGCAACTTCTGGGACGAGATGGGCAACGGCGACCCCGGCGAGGTGCACACCCACCTGTTCAACATGATCTACGACGTGTTCGACATCCGCCCGCAGGACCTGGAGAGCGCGATGACCGCCAGCGACCTGCTGTCGGGCAACCTCGCCGTGCTGCTGTGCCGGTACCGCCACACCTACCCCGAGGCGGTCGGCTTCCTCGGCATGACCGAGTGGCTGGTGCCCGACCGGTTCCGCAACGTCGTGCGGGCCTGGGAGCGGCTCGGCCTGCCGGACGCGGGTATCACCTACCATCGCCTGCACATCACCATCGACTCCCAGCACGCCGCCGGGTGGTTCCATAACGTGGTGCTGCCGGCCGCCACCTCCGACCGGATGCGGCGCGGCATCGCCCGGGGCGCGCTGTGGCGGGTCAACTCCTCGGCGCGGCACCTGGACGAGCGCCTGGCCAACACCTGGGCGGCCACCGGCCGCACCGCCTGACGGCGCCGGCGACGGGAGGACGGCCATGACGCGCCCCGGCCGGGGATTCGCCTTCGCCGACCTGCCGCCGGTCCGGCCGGCGGTCCCGGACCCCCACCGGGACCGCCGGCCCGCCGGGCATCCCGGCGGGCCGGCGCGGGCCGGACGGCCCGCCCGCTACCGGATGTCCTGGACGGCCGACGACGACTGGTATCTGGCCCCCGCGGCGGCGGCCCGCCCCGGCGGGCCGCCGCCCGGCGGCCCCACGCCGCCGGAGACCGACCTGGCCCCGCTGGTCCGCCGGGGGCTGGCCGGGATGTGGCTGGACGTGTCCACCGACTGGCTGCTGGAGGTGCGGCGGCTGCGCCGCACCTTCGGCGCCGGTCCGGCCCCGCGGCCCGCCCGCCGGCCACGTCCGGCGGTCACGGCGCCGCCGGACGGCGGGCCGGAGTACGAGCTGACCGCCGTGCTGCGCCGCCGGGGACTGCTCCCCGGCCCGCTGCGGCTGCGCCGGATCGGCGAGCCGGAGCCCTGCTGGACCGGCGTGCTGGCCGAGGGCCGGATGCTGGTCGTCGACCGGCGGCTGGTCGTCTGCGAGCAGGACGACCCGCTGCCCGGACCGGCCGGCCCGGGCAGCGAGGAGGTGCTGGTCGTGGCGCTGACCCGCTGGCCGGCGCCGGCCCGGGCGGCTCAGCCGGCCGGGGCGCCGGTGGGGTCGATCATCGCGAAACCGGCGTAGGGCACCAGGGCCGGCGGGACCGTCACGGACCCGTCGGCCCGCTGGTACTGCTCCAGGATCGCCACCAGGGTCCGCCCGATCGGCAGGCCCGACCCGTTCAGCGTCGCCGCGGGCACCTTGCGGCCGTCGCGCTGCCGCACCCGGATGCCCGCCCGCCGGGCCTGGAAGTCGCCGCAGTCCGAGCAGGAGGAGATCTCCCGGTAGGCGTTCTGGCCGGGCAGCCACACCTCGATGTCGAAGGTGCGGCGGGCGGCGAAGCCGAGGTCCCCGGCGCGCAGCTCCACCACGCGGTGGTGCAGGCCCAGCCGGCGCAGGCACTCCTCGGCGTGCCCGACCAGCAGCTCCAGCTCGGCGGCCGCCCGATCCGGGTGGCACAGCCGCACCAGCTCAACCTTCTCGAACTGGTGCAGCCGCACCAGGCCGCGGGTGTCGCGGCCGTAGGAGCCGGCCTCGGCCCGGTAGCACGGCGTGCGCGCCACCAGCGCCAGCGGCAGCGCGTCGGCGAGCAGCACCTCCTCGCGGTACAGGTTGACCAGCGGGACCTCGGCCGTCGGGACCAGCAGCAGGTCGCGGTCGGCCACCCGGGTGCGGAACAGGTCCTCGGCGAACTTCGGCAGCTGGCCGGTACCGGTCATCACCTCGGGGGTGACCAGGTGCGGCACGCCGTGCTCGACGTAGCCGTGCTCGCCGGTGTGCAGGTCCAGCAGGAAGGACGCCAGCGCCCGCTCCAGCCGGGCGATCGCGCCCCGGGTCACCGCGAAGCGCGACCCCGACAGCTTGGCGGCCCGCACCGGGTCCAGCAGGCCGAGCGAGGTGCCGACGTCAACGTGGTCGCGGGCCGGGAAGCCGAGTTCCGGCGGCTGGCCCCACACCCGGCGCACCACCGGCGGGTCCGCCGGGCCGCCGTCCGGCGCCTCCGGCGCGGGCAGGTTGGGGACGGCGAGCAGCGCGTCGCGCAGGTCGCCCTCGACCCGGCGCAGCTCGTCCTCCAGCTTGCGCAGCCGGTCGCGGAGCTCGCGCGCCGCCTCGCGCGGGTCGTCGCCGCCCGGGCCGTCGCGGCGGCCCAGCCGGCGCTGCTCGCCGCGCAGCGTGTCCCGCTCCCGGACGAGTCCGGTGCGCAGGTCGTGCAGGGCGCGCAGCCGCGGGACGTCCAGCGCGTGCCCGCGCCGGGCCAGTGCCGCCGTGGCGGCGGGTTCGAGAAGGGGCCGTGGATCGTGCACGAGAAGCTCCTGCGAAGCGGGCCGGCCGTGCCGGGCACGGCCGGCGGACGGGTCACGCCTCGACGGCGTGGACGGACTCGTGGACGGGCTCGGGGACGGGCCCGGTGATGGGCCCGGTGATGGGCCCGGTGATGGGCCGGGTGTCGGGCTCGGCGACGGGCTCGGGGACGGGTTCGGTGGCGGGCTCGGGGACGGCGGGCCGGACCTGGCCCGCGGTCTCCGCGTTGCGGGCCAGCGCCGCGTACCGGGCGGGCCGGCGGGCGCGCAGCCACAGCGCCTGGCCGGCGCCGGCCGCCGCGGCCGGGACCAGCAGCCAGGGCAGCAGGTTCACCAGCGGCGAGGTGGTGCCGGTGACGATGGGGAAGTTGCCGAGCAGCAGCACCAGCGCCGCCGAAAGCCCGATCAGCGCCAGCAGCGGCGCCACCGCCGACCGCCACCAGTGCCGGTCCGGCCGGCGGCGGAAGAAGGCGGCCACCGACACGGTGACCGCGCCCTGCAGCACGACGATGCCGACCGTGCCCAGGCCGAGCATGCTGGTCGCCAGGTTGACGTACGGGTGCAGCCCGGCCAGCGCGAACGCGGCGCACACCACGGCGGTGACCGCCGTCTGCACCAGCCCGGCCAGGTGCGGCGAGCCGTGCCGGGGGTGCACCGCGCCCAGCCGGGCGGGCAGCACCCGCTCGCGGCCGAGCACGTACAGGTAGCGGTTGGCCGCGTTGTGCAGGCCGAGCATCGCGCCGAACAGGCTGGTGCACAGCAGCACCTGCATGGCGCCGGTCATCCACCCGCCCACGTAGCCCTTGGCCAGGTCGAAGAACAGGTCGCCCAGCCGGGCGCCGGCCACCTTCGTCAGCCGGTCCACGCCGACGGCGCCGACCGCGGCCCAGCTCACCGCGGCGAAGAACACCGTGATCAGCACGACCGACAGGTAGGTCGCCAGCGGCACGCTGCGCCGCGGGTTCGGCGTCTCCTCGCCGTACAGCGCGGCCGCCTCGAACCCGACGTAGGAGATGAGCGAGAACATCAGCGCCACGCCCAGCCCCGGCGCGAACACCACGCCGGGCTCGGCGGCGGCCGCCGGGAAGGCGGCGGCGCCGTGCCGCCAGACCACCGCGGCGGCCAGCAGCACCAGCACCGCCACCTCGGCGATCATCAGCACCGCCAGCAGCCGGGCGCTGAGGTCGATCCGCCGGTAGCCCATGAACCCCATGAGCGCGACGCCGAGTGCCGCCCACACCGTCCAGGGCAGCCGCAGCCCGTAGGAGGAGGCCACCAGCTCGGCGAAGTAGCCGAACGCGCCGGCCACCCCGACGACCGCCGCGTTGTAGGCGATCACCGCGACCAGCCCGGCGCCGACCGCGGCCGGGCGGCCCAGGCCGTGCGCGATGTAGGCGTAGAAGCCGCCGGTGCTGACGATCCGGCGGCTCATCGCCGCGTAGCCCACCGAGAAGCACAGCAGGGTCAGCCCGGCCAGCACGAACGCCGCCGGGACCCCGGCGCCGTTGCCCAGCGCGAAGGCCAGCGGCACCGACCCCACCATGCCGGACATCGGCGCCGCCGCCGCGACGACCAGGAACACGATCTTGCCGGTGGTCAGCGTGCGCCGCAGCGGCGCCCCGCCCGGCGCGGGTGTCGGGTCCACGGCCCGATCACCGGGGGAAGGTGCGGATCAGGTCGACCGCCTCGGGGATGCCCATGTACGGCAGCCGCACCTCGGCCATGTCGTCGGTCCACCGCTCGGCCAGGTCGTACCGCTCCTTGGGCGTGGTCTCCAGCAGCCGGCGGCCGGGGAAGACCTCGTAGTCCCGCAGCAGCCCGGCGTGCTCGAACATGCCCTCCTGGAACAGCTCCTCGCGGTGCAGCACGAACTCCTCCACCGGCAGTTCGTCCCACAGCGCCCGGCCGCGCCGGATCAGCTCGATCAGCCGCGGCCGGTACTCCGGATGGGCGGCCAGGTGCTCGCGGACGATGGAGCTGCCCACCGCCAGGTGCCGGATCTCGTCGATCGACGCGCCGCGGGCGATCTCGGCGGCGGCCGGGTCGAGCAGCGTCCACTTGCGCTCGCTCAGCTCGGCGGCCGGCGCCAGCACCCCCTCGATGACGATGGTGAACACCGCCACCGCGCCGATGAAGTCGCCCTCCTCGGCGACGACCCGGGTGGCGAACTCGGCGATCGGATTCAGCACCCGCTCGGTGTAGTCGGCGCCCTGCGCGTCGATGAACCCAAGCAGCCCCTCGGCCGGCACGCCCAGCTCCACCAGGTGGTTGCGGAAGATCATGGCGTGCCGGGCCTCGTCCACCACCTGGGTGGTGAAGAACTCCAGCTCCGGGATGCCCGGCGCGGCCACCACGTAGTGCGACAGCACCCGGACCGCCCGCGCCTCGGCGATCGCCCGGTTGCCGAGCTCCAGGACCAGCGCCTCGCGCAGCGGCCCGGGCCGGCGCATGTGCTCGGGGGTGACGGCGGCGTGCCCGCGCTCGGCCCGGCCGCGCAGCGTGCCCTGGGCCACCGCCGACAACCAGTACGAAAGGTCGCACCGCTCGGCGGTCAGGACCAGCTCCTGCGCGCCGTCCAGCAGGTTGGGCGCGCGGTCCCAGTCCGCCTCCAGCGGCACCTCGATGCTCGTGCTCATGACACCTCGCTCAGGGTCGGATCGTTGTGGTGCGGGACGCCGTGGTGCAGGCGGCCGGCGAAGCTGACCAGCGGCAGGCCGGTGCCCGGCGTGCCGCCGACCACCTCGGCGAGCAGCAGCTCGTGGTCGCCGATCCGCTGCCGCTCGGTCACCCGGCAGGCCAGATGGGCCAGGCAGCCGCCGATCAGCGGCGCCCCGGTGGTCTCGTCGGCGGTCCAGGACAGGCCGGCGAACTGCTCGTCGCCCACCCGCCGGGCGGGGTCGGCGAACCTCCTGGCCAGCACCTCCTGGCCGGTGGCCAGCACGTTCACCGAGAACAGCCCGCCGGCCGGCACCAGCGCGGCGAACTTGGACGACGGGCGCAGGCAGGCGCCCAGGATCAGCGGCTGCCGGGAGATGGTGACCAGCGCGCTCACCGTGGTGCCGTGCCGCAGCCCGTCCCGGTCGACGGTGAGCACCGACACGCCTCCCGTCACCTGGCGCAGCGCCCGGCGGGTGATGTCCGCCGCCGCCGGGCCCGCGGCGACCCCGGTCACCGGGCCGCTTCGGGGGAGGCGACGGCCAGGTCGTCCACCGGGGTCGGCACCGGCCCGGGCCCGGCCGAGCGGCGGCGCAGCGCGGCGGCCAGCTGGTCGTACAGCGGGCTGGCGACCGGCTCGAACGGCAGGCCGAACGGCTTGAGGAAGTTGCCGAACACGCCGCGGTCGCCGAAGACGTGGAACGGCACCGCGAGCAGCGCCCACTCCGGCCCGACCAGCCACAGCCACAGCGCCACCACCACGGTGCAGGTGATCAGGCTGTGCATGGTGTTGTAGAGCACGTAGTAGAACCGCGGGATGCGGCCGTCGCGGCTGCGCCGGTAGGCGATGGCCCCCGGGATGTAGCCGAACAGGTCGATGTAGGCGAACAGCGCCAGCGCCGGGATCCACCGGATCTCGCCCAGGTGCGTCAAGATCAGCACGATCGTGATGGCGAAGCCCACCAGGTACTCCGCCCGGTGCAGCTTGAAGGTGGCGGGGGTCTCGTAGGGGTTCATGATGTCCATGCCGGACTCCTTGCTCGGTTCGTCGGTTCGTCGGTGCGAGTCAGGACAGCCGCAGCGGCTCGCCGGCGAAGTAGCCGGCCAGCCCGGCGGCGGCGCTGGATCGGGACGGGGGGTGGAAGGCCAGCGCGCGCACCGAGGCGGCGAGCTGGACCACGTCGGGGGAGCCGATGAAGGCGATGCCGCCGAGCATCTCCACCGCCTGGTCCACGGCCCGGCCGAGCAGGTCCTGGACCTGGTAGCGGGCGACGAGCACCGCCGCCACCGCCTCGTCCCCCGACACGCCGCCGGCGATCGCGCGGGCGGCGCCCTCCACCAGGGCGACCGCGGCCTCGGCCCGGACGGCCAGCTCGGCCCGCTCGGCGGCGGTGCCGCGGCCGGCCGTCAGCACCCGCTCCACCAGCGCCGAGGCGGCCCCGGTGTAGCAGGCGGTGGTGAGCAGCTCGAACCAGGTGAACCCGGCGGTCTGCAGGTCGTCCAGCCGGTCGTGGTCCTCGGGGGTGCTGCGGATGACCAGGTCCTCCGGGACGTCCACGTCCGCCAGGCGCACGGTCTCGCTCTGCGCGGCGGCCAGCACCGGCGCCCGCCAGAACGGCTCGACGCTGATGCCGGGAGAGCCGGCCGGGATCAGCAGCAGCGCCAGCGAGGTCCGGCCGTCGGGATCGGTGACGGCCACGCTGGCGGTCAGCACGTCCATCGACCGGGACAGGCTGCACGGCTTCTTGGTGCCGTTCACCCGGTAGCCGCCCGGGACGCGCTCGGCCACCACCGCCGGCGCCAGGATGTTCTGCTCGGTGCGGCCCTCCGCCCAGCCGGACGCCAGCAGCAGGCCGTCGCCGGCCACCGCGCCCAGCACCTTGCGCTGGGCCGGGGTGAGCCGCTCGGCGGTGCCGGCCAGGCTGAACAGCATGGCGACGGTGAAGTGGTGCATCACGGTGGCGACGCCGAGCGACGGCGAGGCCGCGCCGAGCGCGCGCTGCACCCGCACCGCCGCCAGCGGCCCGGCCGCGTGGCCGCCGTGTTCGGCGGGGACCAGCAGCCCGGGGCCGCCGTGCCGGCGGTAGATCTCCACCACCGGGCTGCCCGCGGCCTCCCGTTCGGCGCGGGGCAGTGCTTCGAGTTCCGCCAGCAGCCCGGGATGGAATTTCTCGCAGACCTCGCGCGCGGCTTTCAGCGAACGCATCGCGGTTCTCCTCGCAGACAGGGCGGGGCGGCCGCGAATTTTTTGGTGTCCGGCGTTCCCCGCGTATTCGAATTCAGTATGGGCGGCGCCGCCTGACTTTCACCTGACACTGTTCTGACGGTTACCGGCCCTGGAGCCGGCCGGGCTGACGGTCGGCTGACCGGCATCTGACCGGCGCTTTTCTGGGTCTTGCGGCCACGCGCCGGCCGTGGATAACTCGTGGGGCAGGCCCGTCGGGGCGAAGGAGAGGGGTGGCGACCTTGACCAGCATGATGGTGGAGTCCGAAATCGCGCTCGACGCGATCCAGAGATATCCGGACGCCGGGAATCCGAGCGCCTATTTCGCGTTCAGCGAGGGCAACAGTTATTTCCGGCTGCCGGGCGAGGCCGGCGTGGTGGTGTTCCGCCCGGCCGGGCGTTATCTGGTGCAGTTCGGCGGGCCGTTCGCGCCGCGGCACAACCGGTCGCGGCTGCTGCGCGCCTTCGTCGACTTCGCCGCCGCGCAGCACCGCGACATCGTGGCGGTGCAGCTGCAGGGGGCCGACGCGCCGCCGTACCTGGAGCAGGGCTTCACCGTGAACCAGATGGGCGCCTCCTACGCGGTGGACCTTGAGGACTTCACGCTGCGCGGCACGAAGTTCATGCAGCTGCGCAACAAGATCTCCCGGGCGCTGCGGACCGGGCTGCGCATCCGCGAGGCCTCCTACGACGAGTGGCGCCCGGCCATCGAGGAGCTGGACGCGGCGTGGCTGCGCACCAAGGGCGAGGACGTCAAGGCGCTGGAGTTCCTGGTCGGCCAGCTCGGCGGGCGCCACCAGAACCTGCGGCGGCTGTTCGTCGCCGAACGCGACGGCCGGCTGATCGGGTACGTGTCCTACTCGCCGGTCTTCGGCTCGCGCCCGGGGTGGATGCACGACCTGAGCCGCCGGGTCCCCGACTCGCCGCCGGGCGTGATGGAGGCGATCAACAAGGCCGCCATCGACGTGTTCCGCGCCGAGCAGGTGCCGTGGCTGCACTTCGGGTTCACCCCGTTCACCTCGCTGCACGGCCCGCACCTGCCGGGGTACAGCCGGGCGTTCCACTGGTTCATGACCTACCTGTGGGAGAACGGCGCGCACATCTACCCGGCGCGCACCCAGCTCGCCTACAAGGAGAAGTGGGCGCCCACCCTGGTGCTGCCCGAGTACATCGCCTTCCGCGGGCCGGCGAGCCTGCCCGCGCTGGTGCACGTCTTCCGCGCCTGCAACGCCATCTAGCGCGTGGAGGACCCTTCGACGCGGCCCGGCCGGACGCCGCCGGCCGGGCCGTTCCACTTCCCGCCACCGGGCCGCCGGGCCGGCGGCGGGCGGTGACCGGCGGGCCCGGACGGGCCCGCGCCGGCATGCCAGGGCACACACGCACGGCCCGGACGGGTCGGGGACGGAAGGGGTGGTCATCGTGCAGGACCGGGTGACGGAGCAGGGTCGCCACGTGGTGGCGATGTTCGAGGCCTGCGCGGCGGCGCCGGACGACCTCGGCGCCGCCGCGGCGGCCGACGAGGCGCTGCGCGTGCTGGAGGCCATGCTGGTCGCCCAGCCGGACCCGCGGGCCGCGGCGGCCGGCTGAGCGGCGGATCCCGCCGGCGGACCCGGCCGGCGGGCCGGTGCGAGACGAGCGGCACGAGACGGCCGCCCGCCCCGATCGGGGGCGGGCGGCCGTCCGCCGTGCGGGTGGTGCCGGCGGCGGGGCGGGCCGCCGGCACCCGGGTCAGCCGGTGGAGGTGATCATGCCGGCCGCCACCGTCGCGTTGCTGGCCTCGTCGATCAGGATCAGCCCGCCGGTGCTCCGGTCGGCCTGGTAGGTGTCGCACGCCAGCGGCGTCGTGGTGCGCAGCCGCACCTCGCCGATCTCGTTGAGGGCCAGCGACCCGGCCGTGGCGTCCCGGGCCAGGGTGTTGACGTCCAGCCGGTAGGACAGCCCGTCCACCAGCGCCCGCGCGGTGCGGGTGGTGTGCTTGACGAGGTACCGGCCGCCGGGGACCAGCGGCCGGGTCTCGTCCATCCAGCACACCGTCGCGGTGAGGTTCCGGGTCACCGTGGCCGGCCGGCGGGTCAGGCAGATCATGTCGCCGCGCGACACGTCCACCTCGCCGGCCAGCCGGACGGTCACCGACATCGGCGGGCGCGCCTCGGTGACCGGGCCGTCGGCCGTCTCGATCGCGGCGATCACGCTGGTCACCCCGGACGGCAGCACCGTCACCTCGTCCCCCGGGCGCAGCACGCCCGAGACCAGCTGCCCGGCGTAGCCGCGGTAGTCGGGGTGGCGCGCCGAGCGCGGCCGGATCACGTACTGCACCGGGAACCGGGCCGCGGCCGCCTCGGGCCCGGCGGCGGCCGGCACCCGCTCCAGGTGGTGCAGCAGCGGCGGGCCCTGGTACCACGGCATGCTCGCCGAGCGCGCGGTGATGTTGTCGCCGAGCAGCGCCGAGATCGGGATGGCGGCCGGTTCGGCCACCCCCAGCCCGCCGGCGAACGCGGCGAACTCCGCGCGGATCCGGTGGAACACCTCGGCCGACCAGCCGACCAGGTCCATCTTGTTGACGCACAGCACCAGGTGCGGCACCCGCAGCAGCGCGCACAGCGAGGCGTGCCGCCGGGACTGCTCCACCAGGCCCTTGCGCGCGTCCACCAGGATCAGCGCCACGTCCGCGGTGGAGGCGCCGGTCACCATGTTGCGGGTGTACTGCACGTGCCCGGGGGTGTCGGCGATGATGAACCGGCGGCGCGGGGTGGCGAAGTAGCGGTAGGCCACGTCGATGGTGATGCCCTGCTCGCGCTCGGCGCGCAGCCCGTCGGTGACCAGCGCCAGGTCGGGGTAGGCGTGGCCGCGGGCGGCGCTGACCGCCTCCACCGCGGCGAGCTGGTCCTCGAACAGCGCCTTGGTGTCGTACAGCAGCCGGCCGAGCAGGGTGGACTTCCCGTCGTCGACGCTGCCCGCGGTGGCGAAGCGCAGCCGACTGACCGCCGGCGCCGGCGCTACCGGCGCGGTGGGCGGGGCGGGCGCGGCCACCGGTTCCAGGACTCCGCTGGACATCAGAAGTACCCCTCTCGCTTGCGGTCCTCCATGGCGGTCTCGCTGACCCGGTCGTCGGCCCGGGTGGCGCCCCGCTCGGTGATCCGGGTGGCCGCGACCTCCTCGATCACCTGCTGCACGCTGGCCGCCGCCGAGCGCACCGCCGCGGTGCAGGAGGCGTCGCCGACCGTCCGGTAGCGGACCCGGGCGACGAACGGGCGCTCGCCCGGGCGCGGCCGCAGATGCTCGCCGACGCCGAACAGCAGCCCGTCCCGCGCCACCACCTCGCGCTCGTGCGCGTAGTAGATGGCCGGGATCTCCAGCCGCTCCCGGGCGATGTACTGCCAGATGTCGAGCTCGGTCCAGTTCGACAGCGGGAAGACCCGGATGGACTGCCCCGGATGCACCCGCGCGTTGTACAGCGACCAGATCTCCGGCCGCTGGCTGCGCGGGTCCCACTGGCCGAACTCGTCGCGGAAGCTGAAGACCCGCTCCTTGGCCCGCGCCTTCTCCTCGTCGCGCCGCGCGCCGCCGAACAACGCGTCGAACCGGTGCCGCTGCGCGGCGGCGAGCAGCACCGGGGTCTGGATGCGGTTGCGCGACCCGTCGGCCGGCTCGCGCACCAGCCCGGACGCCAGCGCCTCGGGCACGCTCGCCACCACCAGCCCCACGCCGAGCTCGGCGACCCGGTGGTCCCGGAATTCGATGACCTCGGGGAAGTTGTGACCGGTGTCGACGTGCATGACGGGAAAGGGGATGCGGGCCGGCGCGAACGCCTTCTCGGCCAGCCGCAGCATCACGATGGAATCCTTACCGGCCGAGAACAGGAGCACCGGGCGCTCGAACTCGGCCGCCACCTCGCGCATCAGAAAGACGCCTTCGGCCTCCAGCGCGTCCAGATGGGAAATCCCGGTCCCCGGTAATGTGTCGGCGTCCAATCGGCTCACCTGCCATCTCGATTATTGAAACGCATTCTCGCGGTCGCGCCGGCGGCTATCGCCTGCCGGTGGCTCGACCGGGGCATTGGCAGCGTAACAGGGGCGGCGCATACCCGGCTGACCGGCCGCTGACCGGATCGGGGTAATACGGCCCGGCCGGGCCCGCCGCCCGGTGTCAGCGGCCGGTAAGGCCGGTATCAGCACAAAGTCAGAGCGCTCTGCCATAGTCAGGTGAGTGATATTCGAAATCCCGTGACGGTTGCTTATCGCGGGGTCGGCGGAAGGAACGGGAAAATGGCCGGAGAATCCACCAAGATTGACGTGCAGCGTCTCTACAACGACGAGTCGGGCGAGTCGCATTTCATCGACGAGACCATGGAGGTCACCGCGATGAACTTCGCGCCGCCCGCGCCGCCCATCTACGTGTCGGACGGCGTGCCGGCCAAGCAGGTGGTCTACCTGTTCCTGCCCGCCGGGTACACCGGGGACTTCCACCCCGCGCCGCGCCGGCAGATCATGACGCTGATCAGCGGCTCGCTGGAGTCGACGGTGAGCGACGGCGAGACCCGGCGGTTCAGCCCGGGCAACACCATGCTGGTCGAGGACACCTCCGGGCCCGGCCACTCGACGCGGGCCCTCGCGGACTGCGTCATGGTCGTCTCCCAGCTGGACTGACCGGCGCCCGCAGCGTAACCCCGGAAGGTCACCGGCATGCGACCCACCACGCTCGCCCGCAGGGCGGCCGCCTTCGTCTCGGCGGCCGCCCTGGCCACGGGCCTCCTGACCGCCGCCGGCCCGCCGGCCGGCGCCACCTCCGTCTGGTCCACCGGCGTCACCGGCACCGACGGCGTCACCTACACCGCGACCAACCACCTCACCGCGGCGGCCGCCGGCCCGGGCCGGCAGTGGCTGCTGGCCTGGGCCGGCCCGGCCGTCCAGCCCGCCCCCGACTTCCTGGCCGTCATCGACGCCACCCCCGGCTCCCCGTCGTACGGCAAGGTGGTCAACACCGTCACCATCGGCCCGAAGACCGGGAACGAGCCGCACCACCTGCAGTACGTCTGGCACAAGGGCGACCGGCTCTACGCGGGCGGCATCATCTCCGACACCACCCTGGTCTTCGACGCCAAGGAGCTGCCGGCGCTGCGCCTGGTCGGGGTGAACAGCCCGGCCGACACGCCGTGCGGCACCCTGCCGGACGCCTTCCACGTGCTCAGCGACGGCACCGCCTACGGCACCTACATGGGCGGGCCGGACGTCACCGGGCCGTGCACCTACACCAACGGCGAGACGCGCGTCGGCAACGGTGCGGCCGGCTCGCCCGGCGAGATCGTGCGGATCGGCCCGGACGGCCGCACGCTGGCCGAGATCCCGGCGGCCACCGCCGAGGGCGAGGACCCCGAGCAGTGCGGGAACATCCCGGCGCTGCCCGCGGCCACCTGCGCCAACCCGCACGGCCTGGCCGTGCGCGAGGACCTCGGCGTGATGGTGGTCAGCGACTTCGCCGAGGCGCGCAACTTCATGACCCCCGACTCGCCGCTGCAGGAGAACCTGGCCCGGCAGACGGTGCGCGTCTTCGACATAGCCGACCGGAACGACCCGAAGCTGAAGTCGGTCACCAAGGTGAGCGACGGGCCGCGCGGGCCGCTGGAGCAGCACGCCTTCTTCCGCGAGTCCCGGGTGGTCATGGAGGTCGCCACCACCAACCGGCGCGAGCACCGGGGCGCGTTCGTCTCCTCGATGGCCGGTGGCGCGATCTTCTACACCCCCGACATCACCGCGGCCGAGCCGAAGTGGCGCGAGGTGATGGACGACACCGCCGCCTACCGGCGCTTCCACCCCGACGGGTCGGTGCGCGGCGGCGGCGACAACTCCAGCTGGCTCGCGGTCAGCCCGGACGACCGCTTCCTGTTCCACGCGGTCATGGGCCAGTCGGTGCCCTACGGCACCCCGATGGACCGGACGACCGGCATGGTCTACGTGCTGGACATCCGCAAGCTGCTGGCCGCCGGCGGCAAGGCGCGCTGCTCGGTGGACCGCCTCGCCGAGGTGTACGCCGGCGGCGACGAGCGGGACTGCCCGGAACTGGCCGGCGTGGTGCCGATCCGCGACACCACCGCGGGCGGGCCGCACTGGGGCACCATGGACACCTTCCGGCGCGGCCCGGGCGGCGTCTACCGGGAGACCGACCAGGTACGCCGGCTCGCGGTGGCGAACTACTTCGTGGCCGGCTCGTTCGGCGGCGGCGGCGACCACCGGGTCTGCATGTTCGACCTGACCCCGGCCGGCCGGGTGTCGCTGGACACCACCTTCCGCGACGAGAACACCGGGCGGCCGTGCGTCGCCTTCGACCGGGCGTCCTGGCCGCACGGCGACTACGGCGACAGCCAGCCGCACGGCGTGCTGTTCGCGGTGAGCGACGGCGTGCTGCGATGAACGCCGCACCCGCACTCCAGGCGCTCGCGGACGTGGCCGGCGGCCACGGCCACGGGCGCCTGGCCCCGCCCGGGATGACCGGGCCGCTGCTGCTGGCCGGGGCCGCCGCCCTGGCCGGCGTCGCGGCCGGACGGCTGCTGGCCCGCCGTGGCCTGTTGCCCCGCAGGCACGCGGCGTGGCTGTGCGCCGTCGCGCTGGCCGTCCCCTTCCTGGTCGTCCCGGCCACGGCCGCGACGCCCGGTGGCCCCGCCCCGGCCACCGGGCGCCGCGGCGGCGCCGACGCCGCCGAGTGCGCCAGCGCCGAACTCGGCGCGCTGGCCGCCGGCGGGCGGGCGCCGGCCGGCTGCCCGGCCGACCGGCTGGCCGCGCCGGACGCCGCCGCGCTGCGGTCCATCGTGCGGTTCCTGGCCGGCCGCGGCGAGCGGGCGGTGGCACTGGCCGCCGACGGCTCCCCGCGCGGCGCCGCGGCCGCCGCCGAGGTCCGCGCCGCCGCCGCCCGCGCCCGGATCACCGTCACCGCGCCTGATACCGCACCTGGTACCGCGGCCGGCGCGGCACCTGGCTCCGCATCCGTCACCGCACCTGGCTCCACCGCCGGCGCCCCGCCTGGTACCGCGTCCGGCTCCACCGCCGGCGCCGTACCTGGCTCCGCGTCCGGCGCCGCGCCTGGTACCGCGTCCGGTGCGGTCCGGCGGCCGCTGATCGTGGTGGGCGGCTGGACCGCCGCCGGCGAGGCGGTCCGCGCGGTCGCCGCCGGCCGGCTGGTCGCGCAGGGCACCTACCTGGCGCCCTGGCTGCTGGCCGCGCCGCTGCTCGCCCCGAGCGCCGGGCAGCTCATCCCGCTCCGGTACGCTCCCGGCGACGCCGGCCCGGCCGCCTACCTCGCCGCGCTGGCCGAGCTGCGGCCCGGCGAGCCGGCCACCTCCTCCGGGTACGCCGCCTGGCGGCGCGCCCGCGGCGAGGTGCGCACCGGCCCGGCCACGCTGTATGCCGCCGCCCGCCTGTACGTTCCGGGCTCGGGTGGCCTGGCGGTACCCGGCGCCGGCGCGGCCGGGGGAGCGGCGGCCCAGAACGCGGCGGCGGGGAACGCGGCACCCAGGAACACGGCGGCCGGGAACACGGCGGCCGGGAACACGGCCGCCGGAAGAGCGGCGGCCGGGAACGCGACGGCCGGGAACGCGACGGCGCATCACGGGACCGGCGGCTGGCTGCCCAACGGCATGATCATCCCGGTCAGCGGTCCGCTGGACGACCGCTGACCCGGCGCATCGGACTCCGTCCCGCCGCCGGGGCGCCGGTCCTGGACCGGCGCCCCGGCGGGGTGGACAGGCGAAAGGCGCCCCGGCCGGTGGTCGGCCGGGGCGCCGGGTACGCCGCGGGTCAGCCCTTGACGTAGCCCATGCCCTCGACGATCTGCCCGTCGCGCAGCCGCATCAGGTTCACCCCGCGCACCGAGTCGGCGTCGGTCGGGCCCCAGCGCAGCCGCCAGCGGATGACGGCCCGCTCGCCGGCCACCCAGATCTCCTCGGGCTCGAAGCTGCCCGCGCCGGCCGCGATGCCCGACCAGAACTCCCGGCAGGCGGCCCCGCCCACGTGCCGCGAGCCGTCCGGCGCCGGCCCGGAGTTCTCCAGCACGCAGTCGTCGGCGATCAGCCCGTCCAGCAACGCCGGGTCGTGCTTCAGGAAGGCGTCGTTGAATTGGTTGATCACGGCCAGCGTCTTTTCTTCGGACATGACAGGTCCGCCACCTTTCCATAGAACGAGAGGGGAACAACACACCGGGCCGGGACGAGCCGCCGCCGGCCGGGCGGAGAGCCGGGGAACACCCTACGGCGTATCCGCTGAACCCACCCTAGAATTACCGGCGCACCACGCGCAATCCCGGGAATTCCACGGACGGAATACGGTCAGCGGAATGTCAGCGCCCGGACCTTACCGTTTTATCCATGACTCACCTCGATAGTGCTCCTCTGGACCTTGCCTATCGCCAGGCGGTCGATTATCTGGCCGGTATCGGAAACCGTCCGGCGGGCGCCACGGCCGACCTCGGTCACCTGCTGAAGCTGTTCGGCGGCCCGCTGCCGCCCGGGCCGGTCCCGGCGGAGGACACCGTCGAGCTGCTCGGCCGGGCCGCCGCCGAGGGCGGCATCCCCGCCGCGTCCGGGCCGCGGTTCTTCGGCTATGTCACCGGCGGCACCCTGCCGGTCGCGGTCGCCGCCGACTGGCTGGTCGCGGCCTGGGACCAGACCGCCAGCCTGTACAACCTGTCGCCGGCCATCGCGGTCGCCGAGCACGTCGCCGCCCGGTGGGTGGTGGAGCTGTTCGACCTGCCGGCCGGCACCTCGGTGGGCTTCCCCACGGGCTGCACCATGGCGCACATGACCGCGCTGGCCGCCGCCCGGCACCACCTGCTCGGCCGGCTCGGCTGGGACGTGGAGAACGACGGGCTGCGCGGCGCGCCGGAGGTGCACCTGGTGGGCGGCGCCCAGCGCCACATGACCATCGACATGGCGCTGCGCTACCTCGGCTTCGGCTCCGGGAACGTCAAGGTGGTCCCGGTGGACGGGGCCGGCCGGATGCGCCCGGACGCGCTGGCCGAGACCCTGGCCGGCTGCGACGGCCCGGTGATCGTCTGCACCCAGGTGGGCGACGTGAACTCCGGGGCCATCGACCCGGTGGGCGAGATCTGCGACATCGTGCACCGCCGGGACGACGCCTGGGTGCACGTGGACGGCGCGTTCGGGCTGTGGGCCAAGGCCAGCCCGGCGCTGCGCCCGCTGGTCGCCGGGGTGGAGAAGGCCGACTCCTGGGCCAGCGACGCGCACAAGTGGCTCAACGTGCCCTACGACTGCGGCATCGTCATGGTCGCCCACCCCGAGGCGCACCGCGCGGCGATGCTGAACGAGCGGGCCGGCTACCTGCCCGCCCCGGCCGACGGCGAGCGGGACGCCATCGAATGGGTGCCGGACTTCTCGCGCCGCGCCCGCAGCCTGCCGGTCTACGCGGCGCTGCGCACGCTCGGCCGGTCCGGCGTGGCCGAGCTGGTCGACCGCTGCTGCGCCTTGGTGCGCCGCTTCCGCGACGGCCTGGCCGGCGTCCCCGGCGTCGAGCTGCTCAACGACGTCGTGCTGAACCAGCTCATGGTCCGGTTCGGCGACGACGACGCGGTCACCCGCGAGGTGATCGCCCGCATCCAGCGCAGCGGGGTGTGCTGGTTCGGCGGCACCACCTGGTACGGCCGGGCCGCCATGCGGATCTCGCTGGTCAACTGGCGGACCACCGAGCAGGACGTGGACCGCTCCCTCGAGGTCGTCAAGGACGCGCTCGCCGCGGTCACCGCCGGCTGAGCCGCCGTCCGCCCCGGCGCCGTCCCCCGTCACCGTCCCCCCCACGTCTCCGTCCCGTCCCGGAAAGGTCGCCGCAGATGGCGAGAACAGCGACAACCGCCCCCGCGCCGGCCGCGCGCGACGAAGGCCAGTGGGCGCTCGGCTCCCGCGAGCCGCTCAACGCCAACGAGCGCGTCAAGCACGTCGAGGATCCGCTGCTGGTCCGCGAGCGGATCGAACGCGTGTACGTGCGCACCGGCTTCGCCGGCATCGACCCCGACGACCTGCGCAACCGGTTCCGCTGGTGGGGCCTGTACACCCAGCGCCGCCCCGGGATCGACGGCGGCGGCACCGCGGTGCTGCCGCCCGAGGAGCTGGACGACGAGTACTTCATGCTCCGCGTCCGGGTGGACGGCGGCCGGCTCGACCTGGCCCAGCTGCGCGCGATCGCCGAGGTGTCCACCCGGTACGCCCGCGACACCGCCGACATCACCGACCGGCAGAACATCCAGTTCCACTGGATCCGCGTGGAGGACATGCCGGATATCTGGCGCATCCTGGAGGCGGCCGGCCTGTCCACCACCGAGGCGTGCGGCGACTGCCCGCGGGTCGTCCTCGGCAGCCCGGTGGCCGGGGTGAGCGCCGCCGAGGTACTGGACGCCACCCCGGCGATCGAGGAGATCACCGCCCGCTGGATCGGCGACCCCTCGCTGTCCAACCTGCCGCGCAAGTTCAAGTCGACCATCTCCTGGCTGGCCGACGTCCCCTACGAGGCCAACGACATCGCCTTCGTCGGCGTCGTGCACCCCGAGCACGGCCCGGGGTTCGACCTGCGCGTCGGCGGCGGCCTGTCCACCTCGCCCATGCTGGCGCAGCGGCTCGGCACGTTCGTGCCGCTCGCCGACGTGCCGGACGTGTGGCTCGGCGTCATCCGGCTGTTCCGCGACTACGGCTACCGGCGGCTGCGGCACCGGGCCCGGCTGAAGTTCCTGGTCGCCGACTGGGGGTCCGAGCGGTTCCGCCGGGTGCTGGAGGAGGAGTACCTCGGCCGCCCGCTGGCCGACGGCCCGGCCCCCGAGCTGCCGCCCGCGCCGATCGACCACATCGGCGTGCACCGGCAGCGGGACGGCCGGTACTACGTCGGCGCCGCGCCGGTGGTCGGCCGGGTGTCCGGCACGGCGCTGGCCGAGCTGGCCACGATCGCCGAGCGGCACGGGTCGGGCCGGATCCGGCTCACCCCGTACCAGAAACTGCTGGTGCTGGACGTCGCCGACCCCGCGCCGCTGGTCGCCGACCTGCGCGGCATCGGGCTGGAGGCCGAGCCGTCGCCGTTCCGCCGCGCCACGATGGCCTGCACCGGCATCGAGTACTGCAAGCTCGCCATCGTCGAGACCAAGGGGCGGGCGGTCACCCTGGTCGCCGAGCTGGAGCGGCGGCTGGCCGGCCTGCCGGTCGAGATCAGCGTCAACCTCAACGGCTGCCCCAACGCCTGCGCCCGCACCCAGGTCGCCGACATCGGCCTGAAGGGCCAGCTGGTCGTGGACGAGAGCGGGCGGCGGGTCGAGGGCTTCCAGGTGCACCTGGGCGGCGGGCTCACCATGGCCGCCGGGCAGGAGGGCGGGTTCGGCCGCAAGCTGCGCGGCCTGAAGACCACCGCCGCCGACCTGCCGGACTATGTCGAGCGCCTGGCACGGCGCTACCACGCCGGCCGCACCGGCCCGGCGGAGACCTTCGCCCGGTGGGTCGCCCGGGCCGACGAGGAGGAGCTGAGATGACGGTGACCACGGGCGCCACCCGGGACGGGGCCAACCTGGCGGCGCTGGCCGCCGCCGCCGGCCGGGAGCTGGAGGACGCCCCGGCCGAGGAGATCGTGGCCTGGGCGGCCGGCGAGTTCGGCGCGCGGTTCTGCGTGACCAGCTCGTTCGCCGACGCGGTGCTGGCGCACCTGGCCTCCCGGGTCGCCCCGGGCGTGGACGTGGTGTTCCTCGACACCGGGCTGCACTTCCCCGAGACGCTCGCCGTCCGCGACCAGGTGCGTGCCACGCTGCCGGTGCGGGTGCGGTCGGTCCGGCCCGCGCGGACGCTCGCCGAGCAGGACCGCGACCACGGGCCGCGGCTGTACGCCCGCGAACCCGACCTGTGCTGCCACCTGCGCAAGGTCGAGCCGCTGGAGCAGGCGCTGGCCGGGTACGACGCCTGGGCGGCCGGCCTGCGACGCGAGGAGTCGCCGAGCCGGGCGGGCACCCCGGTCGTGCACTTCGAGCAGGCGCGGGGCAAGGTCAAGGTCAACCCGCTGGCCCGGTGGACCGCCGCCGACGTCGCCGCCTACATCGAACGGCACGGCGTGCCGGTCAATCCGCTGATCGGCCGGGGCTACGCCTCGGTGGGCTGCCGCCCGTGCACCCGGCCCACCGCGCCGGGCGAGGACCCGCGCGGCGGCCGGTGGGCCATGTTCGACAAGACCGAGTGCGGCCTGCACACCGCCACCTGAGCGGATGCCGGCCGGTCCGGACGGGACCCGCCGGCACCCGGTCGATGAAGAGCACGGCCGCCGGGCCGGCCACCCGGCGGCCGCCGAAGCCGCGGGCCCATGCGGCGGGCGCGCGCGCCGAAGCGGCCGGCACCCGACTCTCCGGGTGCCGGCCGCCGGTCACGATGACGCGCCGCCTCGCCGCTCCCGTCCCGCCTCCTGCGTGCGGGAGACGGGAGCGGAAACGCGATCAGCGGGCGCCGGCCGGGTTCATTCGCCCGCGCGCAGGCCGGGGGAGCACTTGTAGCCCAGGATCAGCACGTCCCGCACCGCCGGCCGGGAGGCGTCCCGCGCGGTGACCGGGGTGACCGCGTGCAGCACCTGGCGGTCCGCCCAGAACATGGTGTCCATCCGGTTCTCCAGGCAGAACTCGGTGACCAGCTCCTTGCCCGCGTCGTACACCTGGGAGTGCCCGCCGTCGGCGTTGGTGCGCGACATCAGGTGGATGGCCCCGAAATCCACCTCGTCACGGTGCGGGCCCTCCGGCGTCGGGTCGCCGAGCTCGTTCGGGGTGGTGATGATCCGGAACTGGTGGCACTGCACGTCCCACGGCAGGTGGCGCTCCCGGTCCGACACCGGGAACTGCGCGAAGTCGAACTCCAGCAGCTCGGCCAGCAGCGGGTTGGCCAGCGTGGACGGGGTCAGCCCGGCCACGTCGCGGTCGATGCCGCCGGCGTACTCGTTGGCCGACATCGACTGGAAGTACGGCCGGTGCGGGCGCAGCCGGATCGTCCCGGTGGCCGGCAGGTAGTAGAACCGGTCGTAGCGGCGCTCCCGGAAGGTCGCCCCGTCCTTCAGGTACCGGTCGGTCTCCAGATGGTCCCACTCGCCGGCCAGCGCCGCCGCGTGCCGGCGCATCGCCGGGTCGATCTTCAGCTCGTGCTCGCGCAGCAGCGAATAGCCCTGGGCGCGCAGGTCGTCGCGGACTGGCATCGCCATCCTCCTGACAGGTCACCGGCATTTTCCATGAACGCTCGACCCGACAATGGCACGGCCGCGCTGATATCTAACTGACGGCGGGTCCGCCGATAAATGACCGGGCCGGCGGCCGGCATCGGAAAACGGCCGGACGTCAGTTTCTCGTCAGCCGGTCGTCACGCGCGCGGTGATGTACTGAGCCCGGCATCGGGAGGGAATGACAAAATGGCGTCGATGATCGAACGTCTGGAATCGCTGCCCAGGTCGGAACGGCGGGCCGCGCTGGAATCCGTCGTGACGGAACAGTTCAGGGCCGCGCTTCTCATGACCCCCGACGAGGAACTCCCGACGGCGGCGAGCTATTTCGACCTGGGATTGACCTCGCTCGGACTGGCCGACGTGAAACAGCGCCTGGAGACGCTGATCGGCCACGGGATAAGCAGCACCGTCATGTTCAACAGCCCCACCGTCGAACGGCTGATGGCGTATCTCACCGGCGAGGTGCTGGCCGCGCTCTTCCACGAACCGCGGCCCGAGACGTCCGGCGTCCCGGCCCCGGCCGCCCCGGCCGGCGACGAGCTGTGGGACGACGTGCTCGGCTCGCTCTACCGGACGTGACCGCGCGGCCGGCGACACCGGCCGCGGCACCGGCACCCAGACGACGACAAGGAGGCGCGGCCATGGCCGACCCTGCCGCCCGGACCGGCGAGGAAGAGCTGCGCGCGGCGCGGGAGACCATCCGCGGCCAGCGCGAGGCGCTCGGCCGGTTCCTGCTGGAAAAGCACGAACCCATCGCGATCATCGGGGCCGGCCTGCGGTTCCCCGGCGGCAACGACACCCTGGACGGGTTCGCCGCGTTCCTGCGCGCCGGCCGCTCCGGCATCGGCCCGCTGCCCCGCGACCGCTGGGACCCCGCCGCGACCCCGCCGGACGACCCGGCCGAACCGGGCGGCATCATCGCGACCGGCGGCGGCTTCCTGGACCGGGTCGACGAGTTCGACGCCCGCTTCTTCAACATCTCGCCACGCCAGGCCCCCTCCATCGACCCGCAGCAGCGGCTGCTGCTGGAGACCGCCTGGGAGGCGCTGGAGAGCGCCGGCCTGGACGCGGCGCGGCTGCGGCACGGCAACGGCGGCGTCTACGTCGGCGCCTCCCCGGTGGACTTCACGCTGGAGCTGGCCGGGCTGGCCGACGCCGACCTGGCCGGCGACCTGGCCACCGGCATGGGCGCCTACTCGCTGTCCGGCCGGCTGTCGTACTTCCTCGGCTGGCGCGGGCCGAGCCTGACCACCGACACCGCCTGCGCCGCCTCGCTCACCGCGCTGCACCTGGCCGTCGCCGGGCTGCGCCGCCGGGAGACCGACGTAGCGCTGTGCGGCGCGGTCAACGTGCTGCAGCACCCGCGCACCTTCGCCATCCTGACCGCCGGGAAGATGCTCGCCCCGGACGGACACTGCAAGACCTTCGACGAGGCCGCCGACGGCTACGCCCGCGCCGAGGGCTGCGGCGTGCTGGTGCTCAAGCGGTTCACCGACGCCCGGCGCGACGGCGACACCATCCTCGCCCTGGTCCGCGGCACCGCCATCGGCCAGGACGGCGAGAGCGCCGGCCTCACCGCGCCGAACGGCACCGCCCAGGAGGCCGTCATGCGCGCCGCCCTCGCCGACGCCCGGCTCACCCCCGCCGACATCCAGTACGTCGAGGCGCACGGCACCGGCACCCCGCTCGGTGACCCCATCGAGATGGGCTCCATCGACGGGGTGTTCGGCCCCGGCCGCGACCCGGCCGCGCCGCTGACCGTGGGCTCGCTGAAGTCGAACCTCGGCCACATGGAACCGGCCGCCGGGATGGGCGGGATCATCAAGGTGCTGCTGCAGATGCGCGAGGGCGCCTTCTTCCCGCACCTGATGGACACCCCGAGCGGCCGCATCCCCTGGGACGCCTACCCGGTGACCGTGCCGCGCGAGTGCCGGCCGTGGACGGCCCCGGTCCGCCGGGCCACCGTCAACGGCTTCGGCGTCGCCGGCGCCATCGGCGTCGCCGTCCTGGAACAACCACCCCCCACCCCCACGGCCCCCGCGGGTACCGGTTCGGAGCGGGAGGCGCACGTGGTGACCCTCTCGGCCCGGAGCCGTCCGGCGCTGGCCCGGCAGGCCGAGGCGCTGCGCGCGCACCTGGCCGCGCATCCGGAGGTGTCGGTCGCCGACGTGTGCCGCACCCGTAACACCGGCCGCACCCACTTCCGGCACCGGCTGGCCGGCGTGGTCCGCGACCGCGCCGAGCTGGACCGGCTGCTGGCCGCCCCGGTGGACCCCGGCGACCCGGCGGAGGCCGCCACCCGGGTGGCGCTGCTGTTCACCGGGTCCGGCGCGCAGTACCCGGGCATGGGCGCCGCGCTGTACCGGCGGTACCCGCGGTTCCGCGCCGACGTCGACGCCTGTGACGAGCTGTTCGCCGCGCACCTGGGCCGGTCGATCACCGGCGTCATGTTCGGCCGGGACGCCGACGCCGGCCAGGTGCTGGCCGGCACCCGGTTCACCCACGCCGCGCTGTTCACCCTGGAGTACGCCCTGGCCCGGCTGTGGCTGTCGTTCGGCGTCCGGCCGGCGCTGCTCATCGGGCACAGCGTCGGCGAGATCGCCGCCGCGACCGTCGCCGGGCTGTTCACCCTGCCGGACGGGGCCGCCTTCCTGGCCGCCCGGGCCGCGCTGATCGAGTCGGTCACCGAGCCGGGCGGCATGGCCGCGGTGGACGCCCCGCCCGCCGAGATCCGCCCGCTCATCGAAGCCTGGCCCGACCTGGGCGTCGCCGCCGACAACTCGCCCGGCCAGTGCGTCATCTCCGGCGGCGCCGCCTCGCTCGCCGCCGCCACCAAGGAACTGGCCGGGCGCGGCCTGGCCGTCACCTCGCTGCCGGTCGCCGCCGCGTTCCACTCGCCGCTGATGGCGCCGCTGTCGGACCGGCTGCGCGCCGCGCTGGCCGGCGTCCGGTTCGGCGAGCCCGAGTACACCATCGTCTCCACCCTCACCGGCGCCCCCGCCGCGCCCGGCGAGATGGCCTCGGCCGAGTACTGGGTGCGCCACCTCAACGAGACGGTGAACTACACCGGCGCCGTCCAGGCCGCCGGCGACCGCGGGCCGCACGCCTTCCTGGAGGTCGGCCCGTCCGGCGCGCTCGCCTCGCTGGGCCGGCGCTGCCTGCCCGGCGGCGGCCACCGCTGGCTGAGCAGCCTGGACCGCCGCGACCCCGAGGGAACGAGACTCCAGCACGCGCTCGCCGGGCTGTACGGCGCCGGGCTGGACCTGGACTGGCCGGCGGTGCACGAAGGCGGGCCGGGGCGCCGGATCGCACTGCCGGCCTACGCCTTCGACCGTGCCGCCTATCGCCTCCCCGCCGCCCGACCCCCGGCGGGCCCGGCCGGCGGCCTGCTCGGCCGCGAACACACCCCCGCCAACGGCACCCGGGAGGCCACGGCTTCGAACGGCACCCGGGAAGCCGCCGGCCCGAACGGCACCCGAAAAGCCGCCGGCCCGAACGGCACGCAAGAGGCCACGGCCCCGAACGGCGCCAGGGAGGTGGCCGTCCCGGACGGCATCCGGGAAGCGACGGCCCCGCATGGCACCCGGAAGGTCGTCGTCCGGAACGGCACCCGGGAGGCCGCCCCGAGCGGCGTTCGCGAGTTCCGTACCCGTATCGGCACCGGCACCCCGCCCTACCTGGCCGACCACACCTCGCGGGGCCGGGCGTTCATGCCGGCCGCCGCCTACGTCGAGATGCTGCTGCAGGCCGCCGACGCGGTCTACGGCGACGCCCGGCGGCCGGTCCGGGACATCCGCCTGAACGAGGCGCTGTTCCTGGATGACCGCCCGGTGGAGCTGCGCACCCGGGTCCGCCCCGGCCCCGGCGGCCGGGCGGACGCCGAGATCGTCAGCGTCACCCCGACCGGCGAGGAACGCCGCCACGTCACCGCCACCATCGCCCCCGCGACCACCGGTCCGGCGGGCGTCGACCCGGTGATCACCAGTTCGCCGGGCACCGGCTCGGCGGGCGCCGGACCGGCAGGTGACGGGCCGACCGGGCCAGGGCCGACCGCTATCAGCCGGACGCCCGGTACCGCGCGCGAGCTGCTGGACCGGGCGGCCGCCGCCGGGCCGCCGGAGCGCGTGCTGGACGCCCCCGAGGTGTACGCCGCCTACGCCCGGGCCGGGCTGGACTACGGCCCGCGGTTCAGCCGGGTGCTCACGCTCGCACGGCACGGCGGCGACCTGGTCACCGGCCGGCTGCGCGGTGACGGCGCCGACCCCGCCGAGCACCTGCCGCCGCCGCTGCTGGACGGCGCCACCCACGGCCTGGCCGCGCTGGCCGACGACGGCCACGACTACATCGCGATCGCCATCGGCGAGGTGCGCGCGTTCCGCAAGCCGCGGGCCGCCGTGCTGGACACCGTCCTGCGGCTCGTCCCGGCGAGCGACGACCCGCGGGTGGCGTTCACCCTGGACGCGGTGCTGGCCGAGGAGGGCGAACCGGTCGCCGAGCTGACCGGCATGGCCTTCACCCGGCTGGCCCGCCGCCCGCCGGCCGCGCCGCGCGGGGCGGCGCGGCCCGGCGGCCGTACCCGCCCGGCACCCGCCGCCGCTGACCCGGTGGCACTGCGCGGCGCCCCCGGCCCGGCCCGTCGCACCGCGGTGCGCGCCCTGGTCCGGGGCGCCGTCGCCGGGCTGTTGCACATCGACGACGCCGAAAGCGTCGAGACCACCGCCACGTTCCTGGAGCTGGGCGTGGACTCGCTGGTGGCCATCAGGCTCAAGGACGAGCTGGAGACCGCGCTCGGGCTGCCGCTCTCCTCGTCCATCGTGTTCGACCACCCGTCGGTGGACGAGCTCACCGACCACCTCGACCGGCGGCTCACCCCCGAACCGGCCGAGGCGACCACCAGGTAGCGGACCGGCAGGCGCCGGTACGCCGATCAGGGGACGGCAATGGACGACCGCACCGACCACGCCACACGCACCGCATCCACCGGCCCGGACGCGGCCCGGCAGACCACGAGCGCCTGGCCCGGTACTTCGGCGGGAGAGCACCCCCGGCCGGCCGCGAACACCCGCGTCGAGCACGCCGCCCCCGCCGGGCC
Organism: Sphaerisporangium rufum; assembly: GCF_016863395.1. GTDB lineage: Bacteria > Actinomycetota > Actinomycetes > Streptosporangiales > Streptosporangiaceae > Sphaerisporangium > Sphaerisporangium rufum. The sequence continues at coordinate 50,585 of NZ_BOOU01000014.1, forward strand.
CGGTGCGCCGGACGAGGAGTGGACCCTGCCCGCCCGGGCGGCCTGGCACGCCCGTACCCGGCCCGACCACGTCGCGGTGGTCTGCGAGGACCGCGCGCTGACCTACGCGCGGCTGCACCGGGAGAGCAACCGGACCGCCCGCGCGCTGCTCGCCGCCGGCCTGCGCCCCGGCGCCCGGGTCGGCTATCTCGGCCGCGAGTCGGAGTACTACTACGATCTGGCGCTCGGCTGCGCCAAGGCCGGCACCGTGCTGGTGCCGGTGAACTGGCGGCTCACCGCGCCCGAGGTGGACCACGTGCTGCGCGACTCCGGCGCCGAGCTGCTGTTCGCCGAGGGGGAGTACCTGGACAAGGTCGCGGCGCTGCGCGGCGACCTGCCCGGCCTGCGGCACGTGGTCCGGATGGACGGCCCCGGGCACCTGGCCGAGGGTTTCCTGGCCTGGAAGGCCGGCCTGCCGGACACCGACCTGCCGATCACCGCGCGTCCCGGCGATCCGGTGGCCCAGCTCTACACCAGCGGCACCACCGGCCTGCCCAAGGGCGTGGTGCTGCCGCACCGCACCTTCTTCACCTTCATCGCCGACACCCGGCGCGAGGGCGTGGACTGGATCGACTGGCGGCCGGACGACCGCGGCCTCTGCTGCTTCCCCGGCCTGCACACCGCCGGTTTCGGGTGGTTCATGCACTCGTTCAACGCCGGGGCGACCACCGTCATGATGCGGTCGTTCGTCCCGGACGAGGCGGCCCGGCTGATCGAGCGGCACGCCATCACCACCATGTGGGCGGCCCCGGCGATGCTGCGCATGCTGCTGACCGAGCGGGGCGTCACCCGGGAGACGTTCCGCACCCTGCGCAAGGTGGTCTACAGCGGCTCGCCCATCGACCGGGAGCTGCTGCTGACCTGCATCGACATGCTCGGCTGCGACCTCGCGCAGGGCTACTCCTCGGCCGAGGCGGGCAGCTTCGTCACCTGCCTGGCGCCGTCCGACCACACCCCCGACAGCACGGTGCTCGGCTCGGCCGGCCGGATCTGCCCGGGCAACGAAATCAAGATTATGGACGAGGACGGCTCGCCGCTGCCGCCCGGCGAGATCGGCCGGGTCGCGGTGCGCAGCCCCGGCCGCTTCCTCGGCTACTGGCGCCGCCCGGAGGAGACCACCGCCGTGCTGAAGGACGGCTGGCTGCACATGGGCGACACCGGTTACCTGGACCGTGACGGGTACCTGTACCTGCTGGACCGGATCAACGACACCATCATCGTGGCCGGGCAGAACATCTACCCGGTCGAGGTGGAGAACGCGGTCCGCGACCACCCGGCGGTGGCCGAGGTCGCGGTGTTCGGCGTCCCGGACCCGCGCTGGGGCGAGGCGGTGCGCGCCGCGGTGGTGCTGCACCCCGGGCGGCGGGCCACCCCGCGCGAGCTGATGAAGTTCCTCCAGGGCCGGCTGGCCGGCTTCAAGATCCCTACCGGCTACCTGTTCGTGGACCGGCTGCCCCGCAACCCCACCGGAAAGCTCCTGCGCCGCGTCCTGCGCGACCAGCACGCCCCCGCTCCGGCCGCTCCGGCGGCACCGGTGAGCACCGGTGGGTAGCCTGCCGGCCGCCCGCGACTGGCTGCTGCCGGCCGCCGCCGACCCGGCCGCCGCCGCGCGGCTGCTGCTGTTCCACCACGCCGGCGGCGGCGCGTCGGCGTACCGGGAGTGGCCGGGACTGCTGCCCAGCGACCTGGCCGTCCAGCGCGTCCAGCTGCCCGGCCGCCAGGAACGCCGCCGCGAGGCGCCCTACGACCGGCTCGACCCGCTGGTCGCGGCGCTCACCGCGCTGCTGGCCGCCGAGCCGGACGGCCGCCCGTACGCGTTCTTCGGCCACTCCATGGGCGCGCTGCTCGCCTACCGGACCGCCGTGGCCCTGGAACGCGCCGGCCGGCCCGGCCCGGCGCTGCTCGCGGTGTCCGGCTGGGCCCCGGCCGGCGCCCCGGACCGCCCGCCGGCCGCCGCGATGACCGACGCCGAGGTGGCCGGCTGGATGCGCGCGCTCGGCGCGCTGCCCCGCGAGGTGGACGCCGACCCCGACGCGCTGGCCGCCGCGGTCCGGACGATGCGGGCCGACCTGGCGGTGTGCGAGAGCCACCGCGACGACGGTGCCCGGCTCGGCTGCCCGATCGTCGTCTACGGCGGCCGGGACGACCCGCTGGTCCCCGCCGGGGCCCTTCGGGAGTGGGCGGCGCGCACCGGCCGCCCGCTCGGCACCCGGATCTTCCCCGGCGGCCACTTCTTCCTGCACGACCACGGCCAAGCCGTCACGGCCGACCTCGTCTCGCTGCTGCGCCGGCACGCGGCGCGGTGACCCACCCAGGAGGACGCATGCTGCCCAAGCCCAATGAGTTCGCCGACCGCTACGTCAAGCTGTGGAACGAGGAGGACCCCGACGAGCGCCGCCGCGGCGTGGAGGAGTTGTACGCGCCGGACGCCTGCTACGTCTTCTACCGCCGCGACCCCGTGGTCGGCCGGGAGGCCATCCTGGCGCAGATGACCTACACCAAGGAGCTGTACGCCCCGATGGGCTACGCCTTCCGCTCGGCGCACAACGCGGTCGGCCACCACAACATCATCCGGCTCAACTGGGTGATGGTCATCGCCGCGACCGGCGAGATGGAGATGGCCGGCCAGGACATCGTCGTGCTGGACGCCTACGGGCGCATCCAGGCCGACTACCAGTTCCATGACCGGCTACCGACCTCGTTCGTCTACAACGACGGCTTCGACGAGACCGGCCGCATAACCCACCCCGCCCGCCCCCTCCCCACCCACTCCGCATAGCCCGGCGCCCGTACCGGGTGCGAGCCGGCCATGACGGATGTCGTGGCGGCCGGGGTGGGCGCTTTTGGAGTGTCGACCTCGCTGGCGCCGGGTGGCCTGGCCATCTAGCGGGCGGTCATGCGGCGCGGGGGGCGGTCATGCCGTTGACCGGGGTGATGGTCGTGGAGCGGGAGATCTGGTCCAGGTGGTCGGCGGCGTCGGCGGGGAGGTCGAGGGTGAGGCCGGTCAGGTTGGCGTGCAGTTGGTCGAGGGTGCGCGGGCCGATGATGACGGAGGTCACACCGGGACGGCCGGCCACCCAGGCGAGGGCCACCGCGGCCGGGGTGGCGCCGAGGCCGGCGGCGACCTTGCGCACCTCGTCGGCGATGTCCAGGTTCCGGTCGTTGAGCAGGGTGCCGGCCCAGGTGCGGGCGGCCGGTAGTGGGGAGTCCAGCAGCCTCCGCAGCCGGCTCTCCGGTTCTGGGGCCTCGTCCCGGCGGTAGCGGCCGGTCAGCACGCCGCCGCCGAGCGGGGACCACACGGCGGTGCCGAGGCCGTGCCGGCGGCAGGCGGGCAGGATCTCCGCCTCGATGCTGCGGGCCACCAGTGAGTACTGCGGTTGGAGGCTCACGAATGGTGTGCCGCCGATCCGGTCGGCCGCCCATTGCGCTTCGACGATCTGGGCGGCGGTGAAGTTGGAGCAGCCCAGGTAGCGGACCTTGCCGGACCGGACGAACCCGTCCAGGGTGGCCATGGTCTCCTCGATCGGGGTGCCGTCGTCCCAGCCGTGGCACTGGTAGAGGTCGAGGTGGTCGGTGCCCAGCCGGCGCAGGCTGGCCTCCAGCGCCCGGGTCAGGTGCAGCCGGGACAGCCCTCGGTGGTTCGGGCCGTCGCCCTGCGGCATGAACGCCTTGGTGGCCAGCACCACCGATTCGCGCCTGCCCCGCACCGCCCGGCCCACGATCTCCTCGGACTGGCCGCCGGTGTAGGCGTCGGCGGTGTCGATGAAGTTGTGCCCCGCGTCCAGGAAGGCGCCGATGATCCGGGTCGCTTCGGCCTCGTCGCAGCCGGCGAACGCGTGACCGGTGCCGAAGTTCATCGCGCCCAGGCAGGCCCGGGAGACCCGCAGCCCGGAACGGCCCATCGTCGCGTAGTCCATGCGTGCTCCTCTAAACTAACCGGATCAGGCGATCCGGTTACCTGGAAGACTATACGGATCAACTGTTCCGGTTAGCAAGGAGGCCGCATGCCCGATCCCTCTCGCCCGCTGCGCGCCGATGCCCGGCGCAACCGGGAACGGGTGCTGGCGGCGGCGGAGGTAGTGCTGGCCCGGGACGGCATGTCGGCGTCGCTGCGCGAGATCGCCCGTCAGGCCGGCGTCGGGCTGGCCACGATCTACCGGCAGTTCCCCACCAAGGAGGCGCTGTACGAGGAGATCGTGATCGGCCGGGTGCGCCGGCTGGTCGACCAGGCCGCCGCGCTGTCGGCCGCCGAGGACGCCGGCGCGGCCTTCTTCGGGTTCTTCACCAGCATCGTGGCCGACGCCACCCACAAGAAGGTGCTGGTCGACGCGCTCGCCGACGCCGGGGTGGACGTCAAGGCGCGGATGGGCGACCTCCAGCGCGCCATGGTCGACGCCATCGAGACGCTGCTGGACCGGGCCCGGCGGGCCGGTGCGGTCCGGGGTGACCTGGCCATGCCGGAGCTGCTGGCCCTGCTCGCCGCCGCCTGCCTGGCCGCCGAACGCAACCAGTGGGACGAGTCCCTGCGCACCCGCGCCCTGGCCATAATGTTCGACGGCTTCCGCCCACGTTGATCGGCATTAGTCACGGATCGCAGAGAAACGTCTAGCATGCCGCGCATGGCGGTAACCAAGGTCATCTCAAGGGTGGCGGCGGGCGGGCTGTTCCTGTGGATGGGATACCTGTCACTCGCCGGTCCGGCGATCGAGTTCAGCGGGGCCGGGGTGTCGGTGCGGTGCAGTCCGGTGACGTACTACCTCGGCTTCGACTACGACTCCGATGACCTCTACTCGACCGACATCACCCGGCTCACCTACCGGGTGGTCGCTGGAGAGCTGAAAACGGCCGGGGCGCCGGGGGACACCCACCAGAGGGTGAACACCTACTGCGACCGGGCGCGGACCGGCCGGGCCGCGCTGCTGGGTTTCCTGGCCGTGCCGACCGCCGTGCTGTCCACGTTCGCGCTCCGCGGCCGGCCGAAGGCGAACGGAGACGTCCGGGGGCCTACCGCGGCCTGATCTCGTGGTGTGGGCGGCACTCCATCCCGCGCTGGTCAGGAACCGGTGGTCCGGCTCAGCCGGGGCGCGGTGAGCTCTTCCTCGGGTGTCCGGCCGCTACGGATGAACACGGCGAGGGCGGTGAGGATCAGGCCGATCGCCGGCGGGACCGGGGAGAAGTCGTAGGCCGCCGTGAAGGTTCCGGCGAGGGCGGTCCGGTTGAGCGCCATCCAGGCGGCGATCGTCGGCAGCAGCGGGCCGCCCACGCCGGCGACCACCACCAGGGCGGCGAGCCGGCCCACCTTGGCGGCGTTGCCGGGGGCGAACGGGCGCCCCTGGAGGAAGGTCATGAGCAGTCGTTCGAGCAGCAGCGCGCCGGCGAACGCGCACAGGCCGGCCAGCAGCACATCGCCACGCGAGAGCGCCTGTTCGAGGACCGTGGAGCCCCACGCGTGCACAGGCAACTGGTCGGTGTCCAGTTTGACGCCGTACGGCATGTTCACGCCGCTCAACCGCAACTGGTCGGCCGTCCCGGCAGCCGGGTTGACCTGGATGCGCACGTAAGCGCCGGCCTGCGTGATGCCGTTGATCACGTATGCGATGCCCCACAGCGCCGCCAGACCGCCGAGGTACCGCATGAGGTTGACCACCGTGGGCTTCATGGCGCTCCCATCCCGACAGGCCGCTGCGACATGTGGCTCAGGTTGCGTTTCCAGCATAGGTCGGCCCGTTCCGGGCGAGCATCGTTCCATGGCGGAACCTCACCAGGGTGAAAGGCGAAGCCCCCGTAGCGGTCGCGCTACGGGGGCTTCGTGCGAGGGCTTCAGCTGCCGGAGGAGCGGAGCGTCCGTTCCCTCCGGGCGGCCGGGTCAGTGGCCGCCGTGGAACTCGGCGCCGTCGTTGTCCACCCGGGCCGGCAGGATCAGCGCGGTGACGATCACGATCAGCGACAGCGCCGCGCCGACGATGAACGCCATCCGCATGCCGCCGAGAGCGGCCAGCACGTCGGTCGCCCCGGTGGACCGAAGTGCGTCGGCGCGGGCGCCCATGACGGTGATGACGAGCGCGGTACCGATGGCCGCGGCGACCTGCTGCAGCGTGCTCAGGATCGAGCTCGCGTGCGGGTACAGCGGCGGCGGGACCGAGCCGAGGGCCAGGGTGAACAGCGGGGTGAAGCTCGCGGCCAGGCTCACCATCAGCAGCGCGTGCATCCCGAGCAGCTGCCAGAACGGCATGGTCATGGTGACCTGGGTGAAGCCGGTCAGCGAGAGGGCGATGCCGATGGCGCCCGGGATGACCAGGACGCGGCCGCCGAACCGGTCGAACAGCCGGCCGACGCTCGGGCCGAGCAGGCCCATCGCCAGGCCGCCGGGCATCACCAGCAGGCCGGTCTGCAGCGGGCTGAGCCCGCGGATGTTCTGCAGGTAGATCGGCAGCAGGATCATCGAGCCGAGCATCGCCATGAAGGCCACGCACATCATGATCAGCGCCACGGTGTAGGTGCGGTGGCGCAGCGTGCGCAGGTCCAGCAGCGGCACGCCGCGCTTCTGCAGCACCAGCTGACGGACGACGAAGACCGCGATGATGGCCGCGCCCGCCGCGACGATCGTGGAGGCCAGGCCGACCTCGCCGCCCTCGAACCGGCTGAGCCCGTAGACCAGGGTGCCGAAGCCGAGCGCGGCGGTCACCACGCTGACCCAGTCGATGGTGCTGTACTGCGGCTCGCCGACGTTCTTCAGCTGCCGCAGCCCGCCCCAGGTGATCAGACCGGCGATGGGCAGCACCACGACGAACAGCAGCCGCCAGGAGCCGAACTGCAGGATCAGCCCGGAGACCGTCGGCCCCATCGCGGGCGCGACCGAGATGGCCAGGCTGACGTTGCCCATCACCCGGCCGCGGTCGGTCGGGGGGACCACCTGCATCAGCGTCGTCATCAGCAGCGGCATCATCACCGCGGTGCCGGACGCCTGGACGATGCGCGCGCCCAGCAGCACCGCGAACGTCGGGGCGACCGCGGCGAGCGCGGTGCCGAGCAGGAACAGGCCCATCGCGGTGGCGTACGCGTGGCGGGTGGACACCCGTTGCAGGAACCACCCCGTGATCGGGATCACGGCGGCCATGGTGAGCATGAAGGCGGTGGAGAGCCACTGCGCGCTCTGCTCGGTGATGTTCAGCGACACCATCAGTCGTGGAATCGCGTTCACCATGATCGTCTCATTGAGGATCACGACGAACGTGGCCAGCACCAGCAGGCGGATCACCGGCGGAGTACGACCCTTGACGGGGGTTTCGGGCTTGGCGGGGGAGTCGAGCACTGGGCTGGACACGGTACCTCGATCGGGGTGGTGGGACATGACGTGGGAGTGTGTCCGGCCGTCACGGCCGGGCGACGTACAACAAGTCGTGGTCATGCAAGACTGACGGGCACCACCGACAAAACTCATCGTTCGCCCCCAGCATTCCGACAATCGCCCCCGGATTCACCAGGTTTTCGGCTCTGGCGCGATCCGCGGAGGTACGATCGTCCGCTTCTGGGATGATATGTCGTGATCATCGCCGCCGCGCACTGTGGCGAACGTCACGCTCCCGGCGGAGCGGGGGACGCTCACTCCTGGCCGGTGCGGGACGTGGCGCGCCCGGCGCCCGGGGACCGTGGGTCTCTGGGCGCCGGGCGGCCGGTTGGGGCCGGGGTCAGGCGCCGGCGGCGGCCGGGACCGGGCAGTGCTCCCGGATGAGCGTCTCGGCCGTGCTGACCGCGACCCTGGCGGGGCCGTCGGGGCCGAGGGCCGCCGCGCTCACGTACAGCCCGCCGATGACGAGCATGAGTGCGTCGGCCAGGTCATCCGGACGCTCGGCGCCGGCCTCCATGCCCAGGACGCGTAGCCGGTCGCGCATCCGGCGCAGGTGCGCCAGTGCCTCCCGCCGTCCCGGGTGGTCGTCGTCGCGGAACTCCAAGGACGTGTTGTAGAAGACGCAGCCGTGGAAGCCGGGAGAGCGGGCGCTCTCCGCGGTGAGCTCGACGAGCGCGAACAGCCGCCGCACCGGGTCACCGGTGTGCCGGTCGATCGCATCCTCGGCGATTCGCCACCACTCTTCGTCGCTCTCCCGCAGCCAGGCCGCGACGAGCTCGTCCTTGCTGGGGAACTCCCGGTACAGCAGGCTCTTCCCCAGGCCGGTCTCGTCGATGACCTGTTGCATCCCCACGGCACGCACGCCGTGATCCCGGAACAGGCGGGAGGCGACCAGCATGATGCGCCGGCGGGTGCCGGGCGCTGGCGTTCTCGCCACTCCATGACTCCTTTCGCTCCGTGTGTCTCCCCGCCTCGACACGTGTCGTTGACAGCTCCTCCAGCCTACGCTAAAAATGGACCGACTGGTCCGGGACCGACCGGTCCAAAAAGCGAAGCATGGATCGGAGTGTGAAAATGACGGAGACATCCTCGGCCGCGCGGGCCGCCACGCGCGATCTCCCGTCGCACGTCGGGAGCCGGATCAGGAACGCCGGCCTGCTGCTCGCGGTGGTCTGCGCGGTGCAGTTCCTCGACGCGATGGACATCGCCAGCATGGGCCCGGCGCTGCCGCTGGTGCAGCAGGAGCTCGGCATGTCGCCCGACACCCTGCAGTGGGTGGTCAGCGCCTACGCGTTAGGCTTCGGCGGCTTCCTGCTGCTCGGCGGCCGGCTGGCCGACCTGTTCGGCCGCAAGAAGCTGCTGATCGGCTGGCTCGCGGTGTTCGTGGTGGCGAGCTTCGTGGGCGGCCTCACCGACGGCAGCCTGGTGCTGGTCGTCGCGCGGCTGCTCAAGGGCATCAGCGCCGGCTTCACCGCCCCGGTCGCGATGGCCATCCTGCTGGACGCCTTCCGCGACCCGGACGCGCGCAACAAGGCACTCGGCACCTTCCTCGCCATCGTGTCGGCCGGTTACTCCCTCGGCCTGGTGCTCGGCGGCGTGCTGGCCGAGATCTCCTGGCGGCTGGTGCTGTTCCTGCCGTCGGTGGTCGGCCTGCTGGTGATCGTGGCGGCGATGGTGGCGGTGCCGGCGGATCTGCCGCGCGAGAGCAACGGGCAGCGCATCGACATCCTGGGCGCGATCACCGTCACCGGCGGCGCGGTCGGGCTGGTGTACGCGGTCAGCCGGGCCTCGGTCGTCGGCTGGGGCGACGGGCTCACCCTCGGCTCGCTCGCCGTCGCGGCGGTGCTGCTGGCGCTGTTCCTGGTGGTCGAGCGGACCCACCCCACCCCGCTGGTGCCTCTGACGATCTTCAGGCGGCCCCAGCTGTCCCGGGCGAACTTCTGCATGCTGATGTTCGGCGCCTACGTCGGCTTCCAGTTCGTCCTCACCCTGTACTACCAGGACGTGCTCGGCTGGTCCCCGCTGCAGGCCGGCCTGGCCTTCCTGCTCGGCGGCGTGCTCACCGCGGCCACCGCGCGCTTCGGCGCCGCGGCGGTCACCCGGTACGGCGCCTGGCCGGTGGCCTTCACCGGGCTGGCGATGCTGGCGGTGGGCTACCTGGCCTGGGTGCTGCTGATCGGCAAGGTGGACCCGATCGTCATCCTGCTGGTGCAGCAGCTGCTCGGCGGCTTCGGCTTCGCGGCCGCCTACCCCGCGCTGAACATCGCCGCGGTCGGCTCGGCCCGCGAGGACGAGCAGGGCCTGGCCTCCGGCCTGTTCAACGCGGCCTCGCAGGTCGGCACCGGCATCGTCATCGCGGTCATCGCGACCATGCTCGGCGTCTTCGCCGACGGCGGGCTCGGCGGCTACCGGGCCGGCCTGTGGACCGTCACCGCCATCACCATCCTCATCACCGCGGTCGCCGCGGCGGGGATGGTCCGATATCGGCGCCGCGTCACCGCCTGAGCGTCTGGGAGGGGAAGCGGCTGCGCTAGATGTGCCCGGCGACGGTCCCCGCCCGTCGCCGGGCACCCTGCTTTGACGGGCGGGGCGGCGTTCCCGGCCGGGCCCGTCCGGCGAACCGGCGGGCCCGGCCCGGGAACCGGCGCGGCAAAGGGGCCGCACCCATTCGCGGGCCGTGCGGAGCGAATGGGAAGGCGTGATCGCCATTTATTTGAGGTTGGCTGAGAAATCAGATATCCGGCGTCCGTTGTCATCGGGTTACCCGGCCTGAGCTGGGCGTTTCACCGGGCGGGCTGCCGGATCCGCCGGATGGATGGCCGGCGGCTAATGAAGTTCCATATTTGGACATTTCCTTCATAGCGGGGCGGTCTGGACAGCCTGTGGGCCGCATGCTAGATTTAAGCCGTAATTATTTTATATTCGTACCGGCGTATAAGTATACGGATAAATGCCGATTACCCGGGAGGGGCGTTTCCGTGATGGGCGGCGCGCGCGAGAGAAAGGAGCGGGGTATTTTTCCCGGTGGTAATCCGATCGGATGAACTGGCGTTTGCGGGGAGCAATCATGTTGGCCTTTTCGATCCTAGGTTCCATTGAGATTCGCAGCGATGACCAACTCGTCCGCCTCGGCGGGACGATGCAGCAGACCCTGCTGGCGACGCTGCTGGTGTCGGGCGGCACGCTCGTCACCGTCGACTCCCTGATGGAGGAGCTCTGGGGCACCACTCCGCCGGCCAAGGTGGAGAACGCCCTGCAGGCCCAGGTGAGCCGATTAAGGCGCAGCCTGTGCCGGCTGGAGCCCGGCCGGGAGTCGCGGCTCACCACCAGCGTCTCGGGCTACGTCCTGGCCGTCGACCGCGGCGAGCTGGACGCCTGGCGGTTCCTGAACGCGGTGGGCACGATCCGGGCCCGGGTGGAGAGCGGGCTGCGCCGCGACCTGCGCACCGAGATCGCCGAGTTGCGCGAGGCGCTGGCCCTGTGGCGCGGCCCGGTCTACGGCGGCCTGGTCGGCGGGCCGCTCTGCCAGACCGCGGCCGGCAAGTACCGGGAGGCGCGCAACGCCGCCCTGGCGCTGCTCTACCAGCTGGAGCTGGACGACGGCGGGCACGCCAAGGTGCTGCCCGAGCTCACCGAGCTGTTCGCGCAGAACCCGTTGCAGGAGCAGTTCTGCAAGCTGCTGATGATCTCGCTCTACCGGTCCGGCCGGCAGATCGACGCGCTGAACGTCTACCGCAGGTTCCATCGCCGGCTGACCGACAACCTCGGCATCGAACCCTCACCGGCGCTGCGCCGGTACGAGCAGGCCATCCTCAACCACGACCCGATCATGATGTACGGCGACGAGCACGCCGCCGTCACCGTCCCGCCGCCCGTCACCGTCCCGGCCCCCGTACCGGCCGCGCATGGCGAGCGTCCGGTCCGCCGGGCGCCCCAGCCGGTGCTCGCGCGCTGACCGGCCGGTCCCGGCCGACCGCCCGCCGGGACCGCCCGCCCGATCCCGAGGGGTGGCGCCCGCCCCGCGCCGCCCCTCTTCGCCGCCCGCCCCCGCGCCGCCCGCCCCGTGCCGTCCCTCCGTGCCGTCCCTCCGTGCCGTCCCTCCGTGCCGTCCCTCCGTGCGGCACCGGGCGTGCTCCCCCTACCGCACCCCGTCCGGCCGGCCGCCGGGGCGCGTCCGCACGACGGGAGATGTGCCGCACTTGGCCTCATACCACCATGAAAGGGTCCGGCTGGAGTGCCGTTCCCGCCGGTGATGGCTGAGGAGCATTGGTATGCCGACCTTTCTTGGTTCCCTGCGCAGGCTCGTGCTGACGCCCTCGCTGGCCGAGGTCACCTTCGCCGAGCGGGGCTTCCCGGTGACCCCGAGCGAGGCGACCCGCCGGCTGGAGGCCATTCCCCAGTCGGTCATCACCGGCTTCGAGTGGGCGATCGACGCGCGTGACCTGTGGGAGGTCGAGCGCCGGCTGGCCATGGTGGACCCGGAACTGCGCGGCTTCGCCTACGAGGGCGCGACGATGGGGTTCACCGTGCTGGACGCCATGGGCCGCGGCCGGCGGCACTGGACCCGCGACCTGCTGATGGGCTCCGGGCAGCCGCACATCTTCCTGACCTACATCGGCATCGGGTTCGCCATGGCCCGGCTGCCCCGGCCGCTGTGGAAGAAGATCATGCCGGACCTGACCGGGTCGGCGTACTACCCCACGATGAGCTGGCTGGCGGTGGACGGCTACGCCTTCGACCGCGCCTACTTCGAGACCGCGCGGTACGTCGACCGGCAGCGCCCGCTGGACCCCTACCCGTGGGAGGGGCGGGCCGACTACTTCACCCGCGCCTGTGACCAGGGCATCGGCCGGGCGCTGTGGTTCATCCACGGCGGCCTGGTGGACGATGTCGCGTCCCGGGTGCGCGGCTTCGCCGCCGGGCGGCGGGCCGACCTGTGGAGCGGGGTCGGGCTGGCCGCCACCTTCGCCGGCGGCGCGGGTCCCGAGGCGCTGGCCGTGCTGCGCCGCGAGAGCGGCGAGCACTACGCCGAGCTGGCCCAGGGCTCGGTGTTCGCCGCCAAGGCGCGGCACTTCGCCGGCCACGTTCCCCGGCACACCGAGGTCGCGCTGTCGGTGCTGGCCGACCTGTCGGTGGACGGCGCCGTCGCGCTGGCCGACGCCACCGCGGTGGACAAGGCCGCGGGCGAGGTGCCGGCGTACGAGTTGTGGCGCGGCGGGGTGCGCGCCCACTTCGCGCCGTCCACCGTCCGCCAGCCGGCCTGAGCCCTCCCGCCGGCCGGCCCAGCCCCCGACGGCCGGTCTGAACCGCCCGGCCGGCCGGCCTGAACCGCCCGGCGGGCGCATGGACGCGGCGGCGCCGCGCCGGGTGACCGGCGGGCCGCCACTCTCGGTTCGGGAAAGAGCGGGCGCCGGGATTTCCGGACGGCCCGCCGTCCGGCGTGCCATCGCGCCGTTCAACCGGGCGCCTTTATCGCGGCTTGCTCGAATTATCCGGCGTTTCCGCTGAGCACGACCGAAGTGGATTCACATCCGCGACATATGGCTTGATTTAACCACAGACCGTCCCGATGACAAGGGAAAACTCCGGGGAGGGAGAGGTGTTTTGGCCAGCGGTCTACGGGCGCTCAGACGCCGCATAATCACGCCGAACGTCCGGGAGACGAAACTCCAGACCCGCGGCTTCCACGAAAAGAGCCCGCAGGCGCGCGAGCTGCTGGAGACGGTGGGCGAGATGTTCCTCACCGGCTACGCCTACGCGGCCGAGGCGCGCACCCCGGCCGAGGCCGAGGAGCGGCTGGAGGCCATCCCGCCCCGGTGGCGCGGCTTCGCCTACGAGGGCGCGGGCATGGCGTTCGGCATCCTGGACGCGACGCCGCTGTCCACCGGCCGCAAGGTCGAGGGGTTCCTCGCCCGGCCCGGCGGCGACGCCCAGGTCTACCTCGTCTACGTCGGGGTGGGCTGGGCGATGGCCCGGCTGCCCAGGTTCCTGTGGTCCCGGCTGCACCTGCCCGACCCGCTGCTGCGCTGGCTGGCGCTGGACGGCTACGGCTTCCACCAGGCCTACTTCCGCACCCGGCAGTACGTGCACGAGCAGTACCAGGACCCGCACTTCCCGTGGCCGGCCGACGGCCCGCCCGGGTACGCCAACCGGGCGATCGACCAGGGCATCGGGCGGGCGCTGTGGTTCGTCGGCGGCACCGACCCCGACCGGGTGGCCTCGATGATCGAGCGGTTCCCCGAGTCGCGGCGGGCCGACCTGTACGCCGGCACCGGGCTGGCCGCCACCTACGCCTGTGGCGCCGACGAGGCGGAGCTGCGCGCGTTCCGCGACCGGGCCGGCCCGTACCGCGGCCAGCTCGCCCAGGGGTCGGCGTTCGCCGCCGAGGCCCGGGTGCGCCCCGGGCTGGTGGTGCCCGCCACCGAGACCGCGACCCGCGTGCTGTGCGGCCTGCCGCCCGAGCAGGCGGCGCGGGTCAGCAACCAATCACGTCCCGACCAGCCGATCCAGGGTGATGTGCCGGCCTACGAGGTGTGGCGGCAGCGCATCGCCGACCAATTCGTTTCTTTTGGAGGTGTTAGCCCGTGACTGCGACCCTTGGCTGGCTGCGCAGGCAGCTACCGGGAATCGTCGCCCTCGTGCTGGTCACGAGCGTCTTCTTGATCGCCCGGCTGCCCTCGTACTCCGCGGCCGAGACCGCCGACCTGGCGTCCAAGTACTCGTTCAAGCCCTTGTCCATCGCGCTGCCAAGCGGATACAAGCAGCAGACGATCCGCAAGGTGAACAAGGACTACACCCACATCGACGCCTGGATCTCCTCGGTCGGCGCGGCCATCGCGATGAACGACCTGGACGGCGACGGGCTGTCCAACGACCTGTGCCTGGTGGACACCCGCATCGACCAGGCCGTCATCACCCCGGCCCCCGGCGTGGGCGCCGGACGGTACGCGCCGTTCGCCCTCGACCCCTCCGCGCTGCCGGTCAACGACCACATGGCGCCGATGGGCTGCGTCCCGGGTGACTACAACGAGGACGGCCGGCTGGACCTGCTGGTCTACATGTGGGGCCGCACGCCCATCGTGTACCTGGCCAAGACCGGGGCGGCCAAGCTGGACGCCGCCGCCTACCAGGCCACCGAGCTGGTGCCCGGCCCGAACTCCACCGGCGGCGTCTACACCGGCGCGCAGTGGAACACCAACGCCGCGACGGTCGCCGACTTCGACGGCGACGGCCACGACGACATCTTCATCGGCAACTACTTCGCCGACGGCCCGGTGCTGGACTCCACGGTCAGCGGCGGCGTGCACATGAACCACTCGATGTCGAACGGCCACAACGGCGGCACCGACCACTTCTTCCGCTGGACCGGCGCGAGCGCCGGCGACAGCCCGGCGGTCAGCTACCAGAAGCTGGACAACGTGCTGCCCGACGCCGCCTCCCGCGGCTGGGAGCTCGGCGCCTCGGCGACCGACCTGGACGGCGACCTGCTGCCCGAGCTGTACCTGGCCAACGACTTCGGCCCGGACCGGATGTTCTACAACCGCTCCACCCCCGGGCACATCAAGCTGTCCCCGGTCGAGGGCGTCCGCTCGCCGATCATCCCCAAGTCCAAGACCGTCGGCCACGACTCCTTCAAGGGCATGGGCGTCGACTTCGGCGACCTGAACCACGACGGCCTGTACGACATGTTCGTCAGCAACATCACCACCTCGTGGGGCATCGAGGAGAGCAACTTCCAGTTCATGGCGACCGCCAAGAACCAGGGCGACATGCGCGCCAAGCTGCGCGAGGGCGTCGCCCCGTTCAAGGACGAGAGCGCCGCGGCGGGCACCGCCTGGTCCGGCTGGGGCTGGGACATCAAGATCGAGGACTTCAACAACGGCGGCGAGCCGGCGATCGCGCAGGCCACCGGCTTCGTCAAGGGGCAGATCGACCGCTGGCCGCAGCTGCAGGAGCTGGCCACCGCCAACGACCAGCTGCTGCAGAACCCGTTCTGGTGGCCGAACGCCAACGCCGGTGACGACATCGGCGGGCACCAGACGCTGCACTTCTTCGTCAAGGGCCCCGAGGGCCGCTACGTCGACCTGGCCCGCGAGCTCGGCCTGGCCGTGCCGGTGCCGACCCGCGGCATCGCCACCGGCGACGCCGACGGCGACGGCCGGCTGGACTTCGCGGTCGCCCGGCAGTGGGAGGAGCCGGTGTTCTACCAGAACCAGAGCCCGGCCACCGGCGCCTACCTCGACCTGAAGCTCGTCCGCGACACCCCCGCCGCCGAGGGCGCGCTGCCCGCGGCCGGCTCGCCGGTCACCGGTGCCCAGGTGTGCGCCAAGACCCCCGACGGCCGGATGTACGTCGGCCGGGTCGACGGCAGCAGCGGCCACTCCGGCCGGCGCACCACCGACGTCCACCTCGGGCTCGGCCAGAACGTCACCGGCCCGATCCCGGTCAAGATCAACTGGCGGGACCGTAACGGCCAGGCCCACGAGCAGGAGCTCCAGCTCGCCCCCGGCCGCCACACGCTCGTCCTCGGTAGCACGGCCAAGGAGAAGTGATCCACATGGCTGAGAACAAGCCCAGCGCCCCACCGCGCCACGACCCCAAGGTCATCACCGCGCTGCGCAACTTCGCGATCTCCATCACGGTGTTCAACATCGTCGGCTACACCCTGCTCGGCTTCGAGCAGCCGTGGACCTGGCCGTTCGCCGCGCTGGCCACCGGCTACGCCACCGAGCTCGGCCTGGAGTGGATCGGCGCCAAGGTCGAGGGCCGCGCGCCCCGGTACGCCGGCGGCGGCCTGAAGGGGCTGGTGCAGTTCCTGTACCCGGCGCACATCACCAGCCTGGCGATGAACATGCTGATCTACGTCAACGACCAGATCCTGGTGCTGCTGTTCGGCGTGACCGTCGCGGTCGGCGCCAAGTGGGTGCTGCGCGCCCCGGTCAAGGGCCGGATGCGGCACTACATGAACCCGTCGAATTTCGGCATCGCGGTCATCCTGCTGGTCTTCCCGTGGGCCAGCATCGCCCCGCCGTACCACTTCACCGAGAACGTCGACACCTGGATCGACTGGCTGGTGCCCTGCATCATCATCCTCGGCGGCACGATGCTCAATGGCAAGCTCACCAACCGGATGCCACTGATCATGGGCTGGGCCGGCGTGTTCGTCCTCCAGGCCGTCGTGCGCGGGATCTTCTTCGACACCTCCATCCCCGCCGCGCTCGGCATGATGACCGGCGTCGCCTTCGTGCTCTACAGCAACTACATGGTCACCGACCCGGGCACCAGCCCGTCGCGGCCCGCATCCCAGGTGGTCTTCGGCGGCAGCATCGCCCTGCTGTACGGGGTGCTCACCGCGGTGCACATCTCCTACGCCCTGTTCTTCGCCACCGCCGGCATCTGCGCCATCCGCGGCGGCTTCTTCTGGGGCCTGCACTTCGTCAACAAGGCCCGCGAGCAGCGCGAGCGCGAGGCCGCGCTGCGCGCCGTCGCGGAGCTGCCCATCGAGAAGGCTCCGGCCGCCGGGAAAGAGGTCGCGACCGTATGAGCAGGATCGCGATCGTCGGCATGGCGTGCCGCTACCCGGACGCCGCCTCGCCACGGGAGCTGTGGGAGAACGCTCTCGCCGGCCGCCGCGCGTTCCGCAGGCTGCCCGACGTGCGGATGCGGCTGGACGACTACTGGAACGCCGACCCGGCGCACCCCGACACCTTCTACGCCCGCACCGCCGCGGTCATCGAGGGGTACGAGTTCGACCGGCTGGGCTACCGCATCGCGGGCAGCACCTACCGGTCGACCGACCTCACGCACTGGCTCGCGCTGGACATGGCCGGGCTGGCGCTGGCGGACGCCGGGTTCCCCAAGGCCGAGGGCCTGCCCCGCGAGCGCACCGGCGTGGTGGTCGGCAACACGCTGACCGGCGAGTTCACCCGGGCCAACGTGATGCGGCTGCGCTGGCCGTACGTGCGCCGCACGGTGGGCGCCGCGCTGAAGGAGCAGGGCTGGGACGACGACCGGCTGGCCACCTTCCTGGCCGGCCTGGAGGAGACCTACAAGAGCCCGTTCCCCTCCATCGACGAGGACACCCTGGCCGGCGGCCTGTCCAACACCATCGCCGGCCGGATCTGCAACCACTTCGACCTCAACGGCGGCGGCTACACCGTCGACGGGGCCTGCTCCTCCTCGCTGCTGTCGGTGACCACCGCCTGCAAGGCGCTCATCGACGGCGACGTGGACGTGGCGCTGGCCGGCGGGGTGGACCTGTCCATCGACCCGTTCGAGATCGTCGGCTTCGCCAAGACCGGCGCGCTGGCCAAGGGCGAGATGCGGCTGTACGACCGCCGCTCCAACGGCTTCTGGCCCGGCGAGGGCTGCGGCATGATCGTGCTGATGCGCGAGGAGGACGCGGTCGCCGGCCGGCACCGCGTCTACGCGACCATCGCCGGCTGGGGCATCTCCTCCGACGGCAAGGGCGGCATCACCCGCCCGGAGGTCAGCGGCTACAAGCTCGCGCTGCGCCGCGCCTACGAGCGGGCCGGGTTCGGCATCGAGACCGTCGAGCTGTTCGAGGGACACGGCACCGGCACCGCGGTCGGCGACGCCACCGAGCTGACCGCGCTGTCGCAGGCCCGCGCCGAGGCCGACCCCACCGTGGGGCGGGCGGCGGTCACCTCCATCAAGGGGATGATCGGGCACGCCAAGGCCGCGGCGGGCATCGCCGGCCTGATCAAGGCGGCGATGGCGGTGCACGAGCAGGTGCTGCCGCCGGCCATCGGCTGCGTGGAGCCGCACGACGTGCTCACCGACGAGTCGGCGAAGCTGCGCGCGCTGCGCAAGGCCGAGCCGTGGCCGGACGGCGCCCCGGTGCGGGCCGGCATCACCGCGATGGGCTTCGGCGGCATCAACACCCACGTCGTGCTGGAGAAGACCGGGCCGCGGCGGCGGGTGCCATCCCGGACCCGGATGCTGGCCGGCGCGCTGCAGGACGCCGAGCTGCTGCTCGCCGACGCCGGTTCGCCGGAGGAGCTGCGCGGGCGGCTCGCCGAGCTGGCCGGCTTCGTCCCGGCGGTGTCCTACGCCCAGCTCGCCGACCTGGCGGCCACGCTGCGCGGCGAGCTGCGCGACCTGCCCTGGCGGGCCGCCGTGGTGGTCACCTCCCCCGAGGACGCCGAGAAGCAGCTGGCCAAGCTGGTCGAGGCGCTGGACGCGGGCAGCACCCGGGTGCTGGCCGCCGACGGCCGCGCCTTCCTCGGGCACGCCGACGGCCCCGGCCGGGTCGGGTTCCTGTTCCCCGGGCAGGGCTCGGGCCGCGGCACCAGCGGCGGCGCGCTGCGCCGGCGCTTCGCCGAGGTCGAGGAGATCTACCTCCAGGCCGGCCTGCCCACCGGCGGCGACATGGTGGCCACCGCGGTCGCCCAGCCGCGCATCGTCACCGGCTCGATGGCCGGTCTGCGGGCCCTGTCGCTGATCGGGGTGGAGGCCGAGGTCGCGGTCGGCCACAGCCTCGGCGAGCTGTCGGCCCTGCAGTGGGCCGGCGCGCTGACCGAGGAGGCGCTGCTGCGGCTGGCCGCCGCGCGCGGCGAGGCGATGACCCGGCACAGCGCCTCGGGCACCATGGCGGGCGTGCGCGCCACGCCGGACACGGTGACCGAGCTGACCGGCGACCTGCCGGTGGTGATCGCCGGCTACAACGGCCCGGAGCAGACCGTCGTCGCCGGGCCGGTGGACGCGATCGAGGAGTTCGGCGCCCGCGCCACCGCGGCCGGGGTCAAGTGGACCCGGCTGGCGGTGTCGCACGCCTTCCACTCGCCGCTGGTCGCCCCGGCCGCCGAGGCGTTCGGCGAGCACCTGGCCGGCGAGGAGTTCGGCCCGGTCGGCCGGCAGATCGTCTCCACGGTCACCGGCGAGGTGCTGCAGCCCGACACCGACCTCCCCGCGCTGCTCGGCCGGCAGATCACCGCGCCGGTGCAGTTCACCCAGGCGGTGGAGGTCGCGGCCAAGGACATGGACCTGCTGGTCGAGGTCGGCCCGGGCCGGGTGCTCAGCACGCTGGCCGCGTCGGTCACCGACGTGCCCGCCATCGCGCTGGACACCGACGACGAGTCGATCGCCGGGCTGCTGCGGGTGGCCGGCGCCGCGTACGTGACCGGCGTGCCGGTCGCGCACGAGGAGCTGTTCCACGGCCGGCTGGTCCGGCCGCTGGCGGTCGGCACCGAGTTCTCGTTCTTCCAGAGCCCGGTGGAGCAGGCCCCGACGGTCACCATCGAGGGCGTGGTCGTCCGGCCGGAGGCGCCGGCCGCCGAGGCCCCCGCGACGGCCGGACCGGCCACCGCCGGAGCCCCGGAGTCGAGCATCGACCTGCTGCGCCGGCTGGCCGCCGAGCGGGCCGAGCTGCCGCTGGAGATGGTCGGCGCCGACAGCAGGCCGCTGGACGAGCTGCACCTCAGCTCGGTCACCGTCATGCACATCATCGACCAGGCCACCCAGAAACTGGGCGTGCCCGCCTCGCACGCGCCGACCAACCTCGCCACCGCGAGCCTGCGCGAGCTGTCGGAGGCGCTGGACGCGCTGGCCGCCGACGCCTCGGCCGCCGGGAACGCCGCCCCGGCCGTGGTGGCCGGTGCCGCGCCGTGGGCGCGGGCGTTCGCCGTCGACGCCGACGTGCTGCGCCTGCCCGCCCGCACCTCCCCGCAGGAGAACGGCCGGTGGCGGCTGTACGCGCCGGGCGGCTCGCCGCTCGCCGAGCCGCTGCACCAGGCGCTGGAGAGCGGCAAGGTCGGCTCGGGCATCGTGGTGGTGCTGCCGGCCGGCTGCGCCGAGGAGCACCTGGCGCAGGCGCTGGAGGCCGCCAAGGTGGCGGCCGGCGCCGAGGCGGGCACCCGCTTCGTCGTCGTCCAGCACGACCGTGGCGCGGCCGGCCTGGCCAAGACGCTGCAGCTGGAGGCGCCGCACCTGCGCACCACCATCGTGCACGTGCCGGCCACCCCGGCGGCGGTGGACCTGGTGGTGGCCGAGGTGGCGGCGACCACCCGGTTCGCCGAGGCGTTCTACGACGAGGCCGGCACCCGCCGGGTGCCGACCATGCGGGCCCTGCCGGTCGGCGCGCCGCGGATCGAGCAGCCGCTCGGCTCCGGCGACGTGCTGCTGGTCACCGGCGGCGGCAAGGGCATCACCGCCGAGTGCGCCCTGGCGGTGGCCCAGGACACCGGCGCGGCGCTGGCCGTCCTCGGCCGGTCCGACCCGGCCGGCGACCCCGAGCTGGCCGCCAACCTGCGGCGGATGGCCGACGCCGGTGTCACCGTGCACTACGCGCGGGCCGACGTCACCGTCGCCGGCCAGGTGCGCGCGGCCGTCGCCGAGCTGGAGTCCGCGCTCGGCCCGGTCACCGCCGTGCTGCACGGCGCCGGGCGCAACGAGCCCGGCGGCATCACCACGCTGGACGCCGCCGCGTTCCGTCGCACCTTCGCCCCGAAGATCGACGGCCTGCGCAACGTGCTCGCCGCGGTCGACGAGTCCCGGCTGCGGCTGCTGGTGTCGTTCGGCAGCATCATCGGCCGGGCCGGGCTGCACGGCGAGGCGCACTACGCCACCGCCAACGACTGGCTGGCCGACCTCACCCGCGAGGTGGGGGAGCGCAACCCCGGCTGCCGCGCCATCTGCATGGAGTGGTCGGTCTGGTCCGACGTCGGCATGGGCGAGCGCCTTTCGGTGGTGGACGGCCTGGCCCGCAAGGGCATCTCGCCGATCTCCCCCGAGCAGGGCGTGCGGATCATGCGGCGGCTGGTCGCCGACCCGGACGTGCCGCCGGTCGTGGTGATCAGCGGGCGCACCGAGGGCATCGACACGGTGCGCTACGACCTGCCGGAACTGCCGCTGCTGCGGTTCGTCGACAAGCCGCTGGTGCGCTACCACGGCGTCGAGCTGGTCACCGAGGCCGAGATGAGCGCCGGCACCGACCTCTACCTGGCCGACCACCTGCTGGACGGCAACCTGCTGTTCCCCGCGGTGTTCGGCATGGAGGCCATGGCCCAGGTGGCCGCGGCCGCCACCGGGCACCAGGCGGCACCGGTGATCGAGGACGCCGAGTTCCTGCGGCCGATCATCATCCCGCCGGAGGGCAGCACCGCGATCCGGATCGCCGCCACCGTCGTCGACGACGGCACCGTCGCGGCGGCCATCCGCAGCGCGGAGACCGGCTACGAGGTCGACCACTTCCGGGCCACCCTGCGCTACACCGGCGAGCCGGCCCCGCAGGGCGCCCCGGACCAGGCCGGCGACGGCCTGCCCGCGGTGCCCCTGGACCCGCGGACCGAGATGTACGGGGACGTGCTGTTCCAGGGCGGCCGGTTCCACCGGCTGCGCCGCTACCACCGGGCCGCGGCCCGGCACGTCGACGCCGACGTGGCGGCGGAGGCGTCCGGCGACTGGTTCGCCGGCTTCCTGCCCGGCGGGCTGCTGCTGGCCGACCCGGGCATGCGCGACGCCCTCATGCACGGCAACCAGGTCTGCGTGCCGGACGCCACCTTGCTGCCCACCGGGATCGAGCGCATCCACTCGGCGGGCACCACCGCCGAGGGCACCGGCGAGCTGCGCTACTGCGCCACCGAGCGGTCCCGCGACGGCGACACCTACCTGTACGACATCGCGGTGCGCGACGCCGGCGGGCAGGTCGTCGAACGCTGGTCGGGGCTGCGGCTGCAGGCGGTGCGCAAGAAGGACGGCCGCGGGCCGTGGGTCGCCCCGCTGCTCGGCTCCTACCTGGAGCGGACGCTGGAGGACCTGACCGGCGTGCGGGCCGCGGTGGCGGTCGAGCCGTACGACCCGGCCGCCGGCGACGCCGGTGCCCCCGACGCGCGGCGGGCCCGCGCGGCAGTCGCCGCCGGCCGCGCGGTCGGCCGGCCGGTCGACGCCGCCGGGCTACCGGACGGCGTCAACGAGCTCGCCGGCACCGGCACCGCCGCCGTCGCGCACGGCGCCGGGCTCACCCTGTGCGTCGTGGCGCCCGGCACCACCGGCTGCGCGGTCGCCGCGGTCACCGCGCGCACCGAGGAGCAGTGGGGCCAGGAACTCGGCCCGCACGCCGCGCTCGCCGGGGAGATCTCGGCGCGCACCGGCGAGGGGCCGGACACCGCCGGCGCCCGGGTGCTGGCCGCCGCCGCCTGCCTGGCCGGCGCCGGATCGCCCGACACCGCCCCGATCACCGCCACCGAGGCGGGCCGGGGCCCCTGGGTCGTGCTCGCCGCCGGCGGCGTGCGCGTCTCGACGCTGGTCACGACCCTCCGGGACGCCCCGGAGCCCGTCGTGCTCGCCATCCTCACCGAAGGGCGGTCGTAGGCCATGGGCAAGTACTACGAATACCTGCACACGGTCGGCTTCGAAGAGACCAACATCGTGGGCAACGTCTACTACGTCAACTACCTGCGCTGGCAGGGACGCTGCCGGGAGATGTTCCTCAAGCAGCGGGCCCCGGAGGTCCTGGCCGACCTGCAGGACGACCTGAAGCTGTTCACCCTCAAGGTGGACTGCGAGTTCTTCGCCGAGATCACCGCGTTCGACGAGCTGTCCATCCGGATGCGCCTGGTCGAGCTGGGCCAGACGCAGGTCGAGTTCAGCTTCGACTACGTCCGGCTGGACCCCGGCGACCGCGAGACGCTCATCGCCCGCGGCCGGCAGCGGGTGGCGTGCATGCGCGGGCCCAACACCCGCACCGTCCCCGCCAGGGTGCCCGACGCCCTGGCCGAGGCGCTCGAACCGTACGCCGCGTAGCCGCGCGCCGGACCGGAAGCCAGGAGGACAGCGTTGGACGTCGACAATTCCACAACCGTCCGCCCGGTGGCGGACGCCAGGTCGCTGCGGCGGGCGTTCGGGACCTTCGCCACCGGGGTCACCGTGGTCACGACGGGCGGGGACACCCCGCACGCCATGACCGCCAACTCCTTCACCTCGGTGTCGCTGGACCCGCCGCTGGTGCTGATCTGCGTCGACCGCGGCGCGGTGATGCACCGGTGCCTCACCGAGACGGGCTACTTCGGGGTGTCGGTGCTCGCCGCCCACCAGGAGGACGCGGCCCTGCACTTCGCCAACCGCTGGCGGACGCTCGGCGCGGCGCAGTTCGACGACGTCGACTGGCTGCCCGGCGGGCTGACCGGGGTGCCGTTGCTGGACGGCACCCTGGCCAGCTTCGAGTGCGAGCTGTGGCGCACCTATGACGGCGGCGACCACACCATCTTCATCGGCAAGATCCTCACCTTGCACCAGCAGACCGACCGGGACGCGCTGCTCGTCTTCAAGGGCAAGTTCCGGCAGCTCAGCCCGGACTGGAGCGAGGTGCCCGCGTGACACTCACCGGTGCCAAGGCATCCGCCCGGCCGTCCTCCGACGGCCGGCGGGTGCCGCCCGGCCCGTCCCCATGGGCGGCGCCGGGCCTGTTCCGCAAGCTGGCCGGCGACCGGCTGGCGCTGATGGCGCTGGCCGCGACGTACGGCGACGCGGCCCGGCTGTCCATCGGGCCGAAGAAGCTGTACTTCTTCAACCACCCCGACCACGCCAAGCACGTGCTGGCCGACAACAGCGGCAATTACCACAAGGGCGTCGGCCTGGTGCAGGCCCGCCGCGCCATCGGCGACGGCCTGCTCACCAGCGAGGGCGAGCTGTGGCGCAAGCAGCGCCGCATGATCCAGCCGGTGTTCCAGAACAAGCGGATCTCCCGGATGGACGGCATCATCGCCGCCGAGGCGGCGGCCATGGTCGACCGGCTACGCTCGCGCGTCGGCGGCGAGCCGGTCGACGTGGTGCAGGAGATGACCGCGCTCAGCCTGGGCGTGCTCGGCCGCACCCTGCTGGACGCCGACCTCGGCGCGTTCGGCACGATCGGCCACTCGTTCGAGGCGGTGCAGGACCAGGCCATGTTCGAGCTGGTCACGCTCAGCAAGGTGCCGATGTGGGTGCCGCTGCCCCGGCAGCTGCGCTTCCGCCGGGCCCGCGCCGAGCTGCAGCGCATCGTCGACCACCTGGAGGCCGACCGGCTGGCCCGCGGCGCGGACGGGGACGACGTGGTCTCCCGGCTGATCGCCTCGACCCGGCAGGAGGCCGACCCGCTGGTCGGCCGGCGGCGCATGCGCGACGAGCTGGTCACCCTGCTGCTCGCCGGGCACGAGACCACCGCCAGCACGCTGGCCTGGACGTTCCACCTGATCGACGGGCACCCCGAGGTCCGGGAACGGCTGCACGCCGAGGCCGTCGAGGTGCTCGGCGACCGGCTGCCCGAGCACGGGGACCTGCACCGCCTGCGGTACACCGCGATGGTGGTGGAGGAGGTCATGCGCCTGTACCCGCCGGTGTGGATGCTGCCGCGCGAGGCCCAGGGCGAGGACGAGGTGGGCGGCTACCACGTGCCGGCCGGCGCCGACGTGCTGATCAGCCCGTACACCCTGCACCGGCACCCGGCGTTCTGGGAGCGTCCCGACGCGTTCGACCCCGAGCGGTTCGACCCCGACCGGCCGTCCGGCCGGCCCCGGTACGCCTACATCCCGTTCGGCGCCGGACCGCGGTTCTGCGTCGGCAACCACCTCGGCATGATGGAGGCCACCTTCGTCATCGCCATGGTGGCCCGCGAGCTGCGGCTGGCCACGGTGCCCGGCCAGCGGGTCGTCCCCGAGCCGATGCTGTCGCTGCGGGTGAAGGGCGGCCTGCCGATGACCGTGCACGCCGCGCGCTGACCCCGGCCACGACCCGAGCCCGCCCCCTCGGCCGGAGGGGGCGGGCTCGACGGTTCTGCCGGTTCTGGGGGTTCTGCCGGTTCCGCCGGGTGGGCGGTGCCGGGCGGTGGCCCGCGGACGACCTACCGCGCCCGTGCCGGCCGCAATTCTGGACGGACGCGGCCGGCCGGATTCCGGGGGAGGAGCGCGGAGGGGCGCGGGCGGCGGGATCAGTGGACGAGCTCGGCGGGCTCGGGGGCCCGGGCCGGCAGCACGTCGCGCAGCGCCAGCAGTACCGGCGGGTCGAGCGGGCGCATCGGGCGCAGCCGCAGATCGGCGACGGCGGTGCCGGCGCCCGGGCGCACGGTGATCGGCCCGAGCCGGCCGACGCAGACGCCGCCGTCCGCGCCCGCCGGCAGGTGGTCGGCGTCCTCGAAGCCGTCGGCCACCGACCGGGCGATCAGGTGCCACTCGCCGGGCGGGACGTCCGGCAGGACGTAGGGGCCGGGTTCCGACAGCACGGTGTACCGCACCGGCCGGCCCTCCAGGATCCGGTCGGGGAACAGCCCGGCGAAGATCGGCCGGTCCGCCAGCGGGGAGAAGATGGCGCCGCGCACCGTGGTGGTCCCGCCGTCGCCGGTCGTCTCGCCCCACCGGTCGATGATGATCTGCGGCGCCGCGGTCCGCAGCTGCCGGTACTTGGTCGGCGAGAGGCCGACGCTGCTGGTGAACCGGGAGCTGAAGGTGCCGACGCTGGAGTAGCCGACCCGGTGGCTGATGTCGGTGACGGTCAGCGAGGTCGAGGCGAGCAGCCGCTTGGCCTCCTGCAGCCGGACCGCGGAAAGGAAACGGCCCGGTGAAAGTCCGGTGACCCGCTGGAATACCCGGGAGAAATGGAACTTGCTGAACATCGCCGTACGGGCCATGTCATTGATCGTCAATTGCTCGCCGAGATTCTCGTGCATGCTTTTCACGACCCTGAGCACTGCCTGCTCGATGGCGTTCTCCATTGCTCCCCCCGTGCGTTGGAAGGGTGGTGAGAATTGACCCCGAATCGACACGGGAGATCCCTTCATCACGAGCCTCCGTCATCCTTCGCGCCGCACGGCGGCCGATGGGTCCCACGCGGGCCATGGTGTGCAAACCGGGAGGAACGGCGCTAGGCGCCGGCGCGTCCACGGCACTCGGCCACGTCATCAGAATTGGGTGCAGTGCCCTTCCCCGACAACCCCTATCCGCCCCCAGCCTGCGGATATACCTTTCGTCCTGGGGATGGCCGGCCGGGGTATTCCGGCCGTCCTCCCGGCCTCGGCAATAGGACGGCCGCCGCCGGGCGGCGGGTATCCGGAGGTCGGCGCGCCGGGCCGGCGCCGGCGTGCGGCGCGGGCGGCCGCAAAGCAACTCAGAAGATGCGGCGGCGACGGCCCGGAACGAACCATGAACGGGTCGGCAGTCGACCGAGACGGACGAGGAAACGCCTATGCGACCGGCAACCGCAGACCCAGATCAGGCCGTGACGATGACCCTGGAGGCGTTCGCGGACACGATCATCCCCGGGGAGAGGCGCTCGCCGGACGACCGGGCCGTGGCCGGCGCGGCCGCCGGCGGCGGAGCGGTGGCGGCCGGTGCCCTCGAACTGCTGCGCTGGGACGCCACCGGGCTGCACGACAGCCTGGACGGGTTCGCGACCGCGCTGGACGGGCACGCCCGGGCGTACGCGGCCGAGACCGGCCTGACGCTGGACGAGACGGTCCCGCCGTTCGTCGCGCTGGCGTTCGCCGACCGCACCGAGCTGGTCCGGCGGATCACCACCCCCGGCCACCCGGAGAAGGCGCTGTGGGTCAGCCTCGCGCTGTTCTGCAACATGGCGTTCGACTCGGCCGCCCACATGCACACCGCCGACGCGCTGGCCGCCGGCCACCCCGGCCTGACCGCCCTCGGCATCACGCCGCCCGACCCCGACGGGCGCTGGCGCTTCCCGCGGTTCGGCTACGGCCGGCCGCTGGCCCGCCTGCACCCCGACACGACGCCCTCAGGGAGCCCGGCATGAGCAGCACCGAACGCACCGACGTCCTGGTCGTCGGCAGCGGCTTCGGCGGCGCGATCACCGCCTACCACCTGGCCGCCGGCGGCGCCAAGGTGGTCGTGCTCGAGCGCGGGCCCTGGCTGACCGCCCCGGACTTCGACCACGACTTCAAGCTCGGCTCGTCCTACACCCGGGCCTTCGACTTCGTCGTCGGCGAGGGCATGAGCATCCTCGGCGGCAACTGCGTCGGCGGCGGCAGCGTCGTGTACTTCGCCGCCATGCCGCGCGCGCCGCGCTTCGTCTTCGAGCGGCACGGCAGCATCGGGCGGCGCATGTGGCCGGCCGCGGTCAGCCGCGACACCCTGGACCCCTGGTACGACCGGGTCGCCGAGTCCATCTCCATCACCCAGCAGGGCTGGCAGGACGTCACCTACGCCGGCGGGCTGTGGGCGGCGGCCTGCGACCACGCGGGCCGCACCGCCAACCCGGTCCCGGCCGCGGTGGACCTGTCCAAGTGCACCAACTGCAACTGGATGATGGCCGGCTGCCACTTCGACGCCAAGCAGTCGCTGCTGCTCAACTACCTGCCGGCCGCCGTCGCGCACGGCGCGGAGATCCGCCCGCTGCACGAGGTGCAGCAGATCTCCCGTACCGGCGACGGCGGCTACCGGGTGCACTACGACGTCATGGACGCCGAGGACTACCGGCTGCGCGGCGAGTCCGGCACCATCGACGCCAAGATCGTCGTGCTGGCCGCCGGCGCGGGCGCCACCCCGGTCATCCTGCAGCGCAGCGAGCAAACCCTGGGGAAGATGCCGCACGCGGTCGGCCGCTACTTCTCCGGCAACGGCGAGCGGCTCAACACCGCCATCCTCAACGAGGACAAGGTGCGCGAGGTGCTCGGCCTCACCCGGGAGGACGGCCTGGGCTACGCGGCCAACCAGATCGGCAAGGGACCGGTCGTGGCCAGCTGGGACCGGCTGGACGGCTCGCTGCCGGAGTACACCCGCTACTCGCTGGAGCAGCTGTACTTCCCGCCCGGCCTCGGCACCATCCTCGCCGAGGTGCCCGGCGCGACCGGCCCGAGCTGGTTCGGCGTGGACAAGAAGGAGATCCTCAAGCGCTGGCAGTCCTGGCTGATCATCTTCCAGATGATCGAGGACGACAACGAGGGCGTCTTCGGCCCGCCGCCCGCCAAGGGCAACGCTGACCGGCTCTCCCAGCAGATGCTGGGCGTCGGCCGGCTCAAGTACGACCCGCGGCCGAGCACCCTGCGCGCGTGGGCGATGGCCGACGCCGAGGTGAAGGACATCCTGGAGCGCGACGGCATCGCCGAGGTCGCGGCGTGGACCAACGACGTCGTCGGCGCCTACACCGTGCATCCGCTGTCGTCCTGCCGCATCGGCGACGACCCGGCCACCTCCGCGCTGGACGACCGGCACGAGCTGCGCGGCCACCCGGGCATCTTCGTCACCGACGGCTCGGCGGTGCCCGGCGCCCTCACCGTCAACCCGGCTATGACCATCTCGGCGCTCGCCGAGCGGGCCGTCCCGGGCATCGTGCGGGCCGCCCAGGAGCGCGGCGTCGAGGTCACCTACGGCGCCCCCGCCCCCGGCGGCGGCACCAGCGGCCGCCGGGGCGTCACCCCGCTGCTGCCCACCCTCACCCGCTAGCCGCCCGGCCGGCCGGGAGCCAAGGAGAACCATGGGCAAGGTGCTGACCCGTCTGACACTGCCCGGCGTGCTGGGCCAGGTCCGGCACGTCACGCCGGTGCCGCCGCGCGCCGCCGAGGCGGCGGTCGCCCGGGTGTACGCGCAGGCGGCGCGCGACTTCGGCATGCTCGCCCCGCCGATCCTGCTGCACTCGCCGGCCGCCGGGCCGCTCGCCGCGTCCTGGACGATGCTGCGCGAGTCGCTGCTGGCCGCCGGGACGGTGCCGCGCGTGGTCAAGGAGACGGTGGCCGCCGGGGTCTCGGCGGCCAACGCCTGCCCGTACTGCGTGGACGTCCACCAGGCCACCGGCGACGCGCTGGCCCGGTCGGCGGGCCCGGCCGGCGACCCGCCGGCGCCCGCGGACGGGATCGCCGGGTGGGCCCGGCGCTCGGGGACCGCCGCCCCGGCCGGCCCGCCGGCACCGGCCGGCCAGGCCCGCGAGCTGATCGCGGTGGCGGTCACCTTCCACTACCTCAACCGGATGGTCGGCGTCTTCCTCGGCGAGTCGCCGCTGCCGCCGGGACTGCCCGTCCGGGCGCGCCGGCGCCTGCTGCGGCTCTTCGGCACCATGATGCGGCCGGCGGCCCGCCGCGCCGCGGTGCCCGGGGAGTCGCTGACCCTGCTGCCCGCCGCCGCGCTGCCCGCCGACCTGGCCTTCGCGCACGGCGACCCGAACCTGGCCGGCGCCTTCGCCCGGGCGGCGGCGGCCATCGACCGGGCCGGCCGGCGGTCGGTGCCCGGCCCGGTCCGCGAGCTGGTCGCCGACCGGCTGGCCGGCTGGGACGGCGAGCCGCCGGGCCTCGGCCGCGGCTGGGCCGCGGACGCCGCCGCCGGCCTCGCCCCCGAGCATCGTCCGGCCGGCCGGCTGGCGCTGCTCACCGCCATGGCCGCCTATCAGGTGGACGACCGGGTGATCGGGGAGTACCGCGCGGGCACGCCCGGCGACCCGGCCTTGGTCGAGCTGACCTCCTGGGCGAGCATGGCCGCCGCCCGCCGGGTCGCCGCCGGATTCCGCCCCGCCGTCCCGGCCGGTGCCCGGCCCCGGGACGCGCGCGGCCGGTTCGTCGCGCTCGGCGGCCGGCACGCCGGACAGGACCGGTGGTGAGCCCGGCACGCCCCGGCGCCGCCGCGAATCCGGCCCGCCCGGGACCGCCGGTGAGTCCGGCCCGCCCGACCCGCACAGACCTGCCCATCCAGTTGAGAGGACGGATCGCGTGAGCGAGCTCGATGAGGTGCTCCAGGCCCTGACCGACGAGGGCGAGGAACTCGACGCCCTGGTGGCCGGGCTGGACGCGTCGCAGTGGCGCACCCCCACCCCCGCCCCCGGTTGGACGATCTTCGACCAGATCGCCCACCTCACGTTCATCTTCCGGCTGGCCCGGACCGCGGCGTCCGACGCCCAGGCGTTCCAGGCCATGATCGCCGGGGCCGAGCACGACTTCAACGGCGCGGTCAACGCCGCGCTCGGCCTGTACGCCGGGGATACCCCCGAGCAGCTGCTCGGCAAGTGGCGCGCCGAGCGCGCCGGAGTCGTCGAGGCGCTGGCCGCGGTACCGGCCGGGCAGGTCGTGCCGTGGCTGGTCAACCCGCTGCCGCCCATCGTCCTGGCCTGCGCCGGCATCATGGAGCAGTTCGCGCACGGGCAGGACGTCATGGACGCCCTCGGCGCGCGCCGCGAGTTCACCGACCGGCTCAAGCACCTGGTGGTGTTCGCCGTGCTGACCCGGGACTTCGGCTACCTGTCCCGCGGCCTCACCCCGCCGGCGACCGAGTTCCGCTTCGAGCTCACCGCGCCCTCCGGAGAGCTGTGGGCCTACGGGCCGGCGGACTCGCCGCAGAAGGTCACCGGCCCGGCGGCCGACTTCTGCCTGCTGGTCACCCGGCGGCGGCACCGCGACGACCTGGCCGTGGTGGCCACCGGCGACGAGGCCGACCACTGGCTGGACATCGCCCAGTGCTACCGCGGCCCGGCCGGCGCCGGCCGCACCCCCGGCCAGTTCACCCCCGCCGCTGTGTAAATCTGCCGGGCTCCGCCCGGCGGCGAGGGGCGCCTTGAGGCGGCGGGGTTCGTTCGTCGCTCGGGATCGTTCCTCACCCTCCCTCCTCCTCACTCCACCGCCGCGCCCCTCGCACGGCAGCCGGCCTGCCGGGCTTCGCCCGATGATCACTCGTAACGGCCTCACCGGCGTGCCGGTGGGGCCGTTCGGCATGCGCGGAGGGCGTGGGGCGGCGGGTGGCAGGAAGCGGCGGCGCGGGGGCAACTTGCTGCCGCCGCCACCGCTTACCCCCGCCCCCGGCCGGGCCGCACAGTTGTGGTGCGGGAACCGGTCCCGCCGAGCAGTGCGGAAAGGTGGCGGACAGATGACGATCGCGACGGTCGCGGGCAGCACGGCGCCGGGTCTTCGGCCGCTCCGGGACACCGAGGCGGCGGCGGGACCGGCGGGCGGGCCGCCGGCCGGGACGGCGGCGACCGCCGTCCGCCGGGTGACGGTCATCGGCACCGGCGTCATCGGCACCTCGGTCGCGCTGGGCCTGCGCCGGGCCGGGGTGGACGTCGCGCTGGCCGACCGGGACGCCGCCTCGCTGGCGCAGGCCGAGCTGATGGGCGCGGGCACCGTGCTGGGGCCGGAGACGCCACCCGCCGACGTGGTGGTCATCGCCACCCCGCCGTCCACCGTGCCGGCCGTGCTGCGGGACGCGCAGCGGCGAGGGCTGGGCGCCGCCTACACCGACGTGGCCAGCACCAAGGCCGGGATCGTCGCCGCGGCCCGGCGGGCCGGCTGCGACCTGGCGACGTACGTGCCGGGGCACCCGATGGCCGGCCGGGAGATCTCCGGGCCGGCCGCCGGGCGCGCCGGGCTGTTCGAGGGACGCCCGTGGGCGCTGTGCCCGGCCGGTGCCTCGCCGGCGGCCGTCGCGCTGGTCACCGGGCTGGTGCTGCTGTGCGGGGGAGTGCCGCGGGCGGTGGCCGCCGCCGAGCACGACCGGATGGTGGCGGCGGTGTCGCACGCGCCGCACGTGGTCGCCGCCGCGCTGGCGGCCAGGTTCGCCGAGGACGGCGCGGACGCGCTGGTGCTGGCCGGGCAGGGCCTGCGGGACACCACCCGGATCGCGGCCGGCCCGCCCGAGCTGTGGTCCGACATCCTCCGGCAGAACGCCGGGCCGGTCGCCGCGGTGCTGGAGGCGGTGGCGGCCGACCTGGCCGCCGCGGCGGCCGCCCTGCGCGCCGCCGAGGCCCGGACCCCGGGCCCGCGGCCGGCGGCGGAGGCCGGCCGGACCGGCGCGTCCGCGCCCGGGGCCGGGCACCCGGCCGCCGTCCTGGCCGGTCTGCTGTCGCGGGGGAACCTGGGTCGCGCCCGGATCGCCACGCCCGCCGATCCGGACACCGCCCCCGTCCCGGCCGCCCCGGCCCAGGCCTGGGTGGGCCGGCGGGCCGCCTGACCCGCGCCCGCCATATCCCGTCGGGTGAAATCCGAGCGGAGCGGCGCGGGAGAGCATTTTGGAAGAAGTGCCGGCGGTGCCGGAACGGGAGAATGCTGGGGAGAGCATCAGCGGAAAGTCACCGCCCGGCGTCGCCGGCGGGAAGGAGATCACCGGCCGGCATGACAGGTGGAAAGCATGGCGAGATTTCGGAGGTTTGCCCGCATTGCGTGGTATGTCGACGAAGTCATGTCCGGGCGACCGCGCGGAAGTCGGTGGCGGTGTGTCGTACTAAAGAATGCTTTGCCGGGTTTCTGGCGATGGCGGCCCGGCGTTCCGCCGCCCCGTCCCGTCACCAGATACGGGACGCGCCGGAGCTCCGGTCCGCGCCGGCGTCGAATTCGTTCCTGGCGATCCTCGGTCGCTCCGCTCGCCGAAATCTCCCGCACGCCGGCGATTCCGCCGGTCCGGCGGCCGGGACGGGGAGGCGGGTGCCGCTTCCGGAGGTCGATGGCGGGTTCCTCCCGAATCGCTGACTCCGGACTTGCCACCCGTATATCGAGCAGATCCACCGTAAATCGCACCATATCCCTTAATGGCGGCCATTCGCTGCTTCACGGCCGACGAAGAGAGGAATAGGAACGTGACCGACGCAGTGCAGCCGAAGGCTGGACGACGCGAGTGGGTGGGCCTGGCCGTACTCGCGTTACCGGCCATCCTCGTATCCCTGGACATCTTCGTGGTGCTGCTGGCGCTGCCCGAGCTGAGCGCCCGCCTCGGCGCCGGCAGCAACCAGCAGCTGTGGATCGTGGACATCTACGGATTCATGGTCGCCGGCTTCCTGGTGACCATGGGCAACCTCGGCGACCGGATCGGCCGCCGCAAGCTGCTGCTGATCGGCGCGGCGGCGTTCGGCCTGGCCTCGATCGTCGCGGCGTACTCCACCAGCGCCATCAGCCTCATCATCGCCCGCGCCGTGCTCGGCATCGCCGGCGCCACGCTGGGCCCCTCCACGCTCTCCCTGATCAGCAACATGTTCCGCGACGACAAGCAGCGGGCGAGCGCCATCGGCATCTGGGCCGGCTCCTTCTCGCTGGGCGCGATCATCGGCCCGATCGTCGGCGGCGTCATGCTGGAGCACTTCTGGTGGGGTTCGGTCTTCCTGCTCGGCGTGCCGCCGATGGTGCTGCTGCTGGTGGCCGGCCCGATGCTGCTGCCGGAGTACCGCAACGAGCAGGCCGGCCGCATCGACCTGACCAGCGTGCTCCTGTCCCTGGTGGCGGTGCTGCCGTTCATCTACGGCGTCAAGGAGATCGCCAAGCAGGGCTTCGCGCCGGTCCCGGTCGTCGCCCTGGTGGTCGGCCTGGCCATGGCGGTGATCTTCCTGCGCCGCCAGCGCGCGCTGGCCGACCCGCTGCTCGACCTGCGGTTGTTCACCAACAAGATCTTCAACACCGAGCTGACCAGCATGCTGTTCTACAGCGCGCTCACCGGCACCACCATGCTGTTCGTCGCGCAGTACTTCCAGTCGGTGGCCGGCATGACCCCGCTGCAGGCGGGACTCGGCCTGCTGCCCGGCCTGGTGCTAGGCATCGTCAGCGTCACCGTCGGCCCGCAGCTCGCCGGGAAGATCCGCCCCGGACGCCTCATCGCCGGCGGCCTGCTGATCGTGGTGGCCGGGCTGGTGGTGCTCACCCAGGCCGACTCCGCGGCCGGCATGATCATCGGGTACGCGATCTGGTGCCTGGGCGGCGGCCCGCTGCTCACCCTCGGCACCGGCCTGGTCGTCGGCTCGGTCCCGCCGGAGAAGGCCGGGTCGGCGTCCTCGCTCAGCCAGATCGCCAACGAGTTCGGGTACGCCATCGGCATCGCGACCATCGGCACGATCGGCGCCCTGGTGTACCGCACGCAGATCGCCGACGCCATCCCGGCGAGCGTGCCGGCCGCCGCGGCCGACGCGGCCCGGGAGAGCGTCGCCGGCGCCACCGCGGCGGCCGGCGGCCTGCCCGGCCAGGTGGCCGAGACGCTGCTCGCCCCGGCCCGCGAGGCGTTCTCCACCGGCCTGCACATCGTCGCGGCCATCAGCGCCCTGATCGTCCTCGGCGTGGCCGTGCTCAACGCGGTCGTGCTGCGCGAGCTGCCCGCCTTCGGGCAGCCGCCGGCCGGCGGTGGCGAGGCCCCGGCGGGCGGCGCCGCGGCCGGCGAGGCGAGCGATCCGGCCGCGGGCCCCGCCGCGGACCCGGCCGCCGGTCCCGCCGCCGCGGACCGCGAGGAGGTCACCGTCGCCGCCCGCGAGGCGTGACACCCCGCGCCGGCCGCCGCTGGCCGGCCGGCGCGCCCACGACCCGGACCCCGCCGCCGCCGGAACTGTCACCGGCGGCCCGGCGACCGGTCCGCGCTATGAGATAACCGAGAAGACGACGGAAGGAGAGCCTCATGGCTCAGTTCGGCATTCTGCTCTACGCGCCCGCCCCCGCCGACTGGTCGGACGCCCCCCAGGAGGAGCTGGAGGCGCACGGCGCCTACGCCGCGAAGGTCGAGGAGCTCGGTGCCACCATCGTGGCCGGGTACGCCTTCCAGCCCAGCACCACCGCCAAGGCCGTCACCAAGGACGCCGTCACCGACGGCGCGTTCATCGACGACAAGCAGGTGCTCGGCGGCTTCACCGTCATCGAGGCCCGCGACCTCGACCACGCCGTGGAGATCGCCAAGCTCAGCCCGGGCACCTGGCGGGGCGGCATCGAGGTGCGCCCACTGTTCGGCTGACCGCCGGACCCTGGTACACCCGTCGCCGCGGCGAGCCACCCGCTCGCCGCGGCGACGTCGTTCTCTCCGAGCCGGCCCGGCCGCCGGGGCGGCTCAGCGGAGCAGGACCGCGCTGAACTTGATGCCCCGATCGCTCGCCATGAACAGCGCCTTTCCGGTGAAGCGGAAGAGGCTGCCGGCCGGCGCGTAGATGAGATCGCGGCCGTAGGCCGGGCCCATCGGGCCGCCCTTCCCGTCGGCCAGCTTCAGCCGGTAGGCCTGGGGCGGCGCCTCGTAGGTCCCGGTGCGCATGACGATCACCGTGTCGCGGTCGACGGCGGCCGGCACCGCCGTGGTCTCCGGGCCCAGGCCGGCGGTCCATTTCGGCCGCCCGCTGCGCAGGTCGAAGGCCACCACCTGGTTGGTGGAGCGCAGCTGGTTGACCCGCTGCTCGGCGGTGACCGTGACCAGGGTGTCCGCGCCGACCATCGTCCGGTACCGCGCCCGGCGGATGCCGAAGCCGAGCGGGCTCATGTCCAGCTCGCCCCAGGACCCACGCTGGGGGATGGTCGCGGCGACCTGGCCGGAGTCGTCCAGCACCAGGTAGCGCCCGTTCCTGGCGGCGCCACCCCGGCTCGCCAGCACCGGCGGGTCCGCCGAGACCAGCGAGCGGCCGACCGTCAGGGTGTCCCCGAGCGTCTCGGCCGGCAGGTCGGCGCGCCACCGCCGGTCGCCGGTCGCCGGATCCACCGAGATGACCGCCGCCGGGTCGCGCCGGTCGCAGCCGGCCAGCAGCACGGCGCCGGTCCGCCCGGCCAGCACGTCCTCGACGACGCAGGTCGAGTCGCCGGCCCTGGTGGGGATCTTCTTCATCTCCCAGCGGATCCGGCCGCCGGCCACGTCCAGCCCGACCGCGCTCCAGTAGTACCCGACCACCACGGTGTCACCGGCGATGGCCAGTGACATGCCCTGGTTCGGCGAGCTGCC
Source organism: Sphaerisporangium rufum (assembly GCF_016863395.1). Taxonomy (GTDB): domain Bacteria; phylum Actinomycetota; class Actinomycetes; order Streptosporangiales; family Streptosporangiaceae; genus Sphaerisporangium; species Sphaerisporangium rufum. The sequence continues at coordinate 86,555 of NZ_BOOU01000014.1, forward strand.
GATCCGGCGCAGGGTCCGGTAGTTGTCGGTCCCGGTCAGATCGGCGTCCCAGCGGACCTTGCCGGTGGCCAGGTCGACCAGCACGACGTTGGTGCACCACACGCTCTTCAGCCCGGTGGCCACCGTGTTGGTCTGCACCTTGCCGTAGGCCATGGCGATCGTGCCGGACACCGCCTCCCGGCTCACCCCGCAGAACATGGCGCCCTCGGGCGGCCGCAGCCCCCAGGCCTCCTTGCCGGCCGCGTCCCGCGCGCTGATCACGTCGTTGTCGGCGCGGACGAACAGCTCGCCGGCCACCCAGGATCCGAACCCCTCGGCGCCGTTGACCAGCCGCGGCCGCCCGGCGGACTTCACCGCCCAGCCCACCTGCCCGGCCAGCTCCGCGGTCCCGTCACCCCCGCCGCCGTCACCGGCGACCGCGCCCCCCGGCTCGGTCTCCCAGGGGCGGATCACCAGGACCGCCGCCACCGCCACCAGTACGGCCAGCGCGGCCACCCCGGCGATGATCCACGGCCCGCGCCGCCGGCCCCCGCCCGCGGGCGGCGGGCCGGCCGGCGGCCACCCGCCGCCGGACGTCCCGTACGGTGATCCGCCCGGCGGCGGGCCGTACCCCGGCTGCGGTCCAGGGCCCGGCCCCGCAGGCCCGTAGCCCGGCGCGCCGGGCCCCGGCCCGTACGGCCCCTGCTGGTACGGCCCTTGCTGGTTCGGAGCCTGCTGGTTCGGGGCGTACTGGTAGGGACCCGTCGGGTTCGGGGCCTGCTGGTGCTGCCCCTGCTGGTGCGGTCCTTGCTGGTACGGGGCCTGCTGGTTCGGGGCGGGTTGATAGGGCCCCTGCTGATACCCGCCCGGCCCCTGGGCCGGCCAGGGGGCGGGCGCGTCCTGCGGCGGCGGGTACGGTCCGCCGGGCCCCGCGTCGCCCGGCGGCGGATACGGCCCGGACCCGGGCCGGCCCCCCGGCTGCCCGCTCTGCCCGTACTGTCCGCCCTGCCGGTACTGCCCCTCGGGGCCGTACTGTCCGTACTGTTCTGCCGGGCCGTACTGCGGCCCCGGCTGCCCGGGCGCCCCCGGCGGCCCCGGTGGCGGGCCACCGGGCCCGCCACCGGGGCCCCCCGTTGCCGGAGCCGGCCGATGTGTCTCCCCGTATGTCACGGAGAGCAGGATATTGACCGCTTCACCGAGCTGTCTGGCCGAATAGCACAGTATTTCCGGCAAAGCCGCGTACCGAGCGCCCGGTCAGCGTCCGGGGTCCGGCGCGTTGAGCGCGGGCTCGGCCGGCGTGGTGCCCGGGCCCGGCGGGATGGGCGCCAGCGGCGGCAGCGGGCGGCGGCGCGAGGTGGCGAACCGGCGCATGATCGGCCGTTCCACCAGGTGGAACAGCAGCGCCGCCACGCCCAGCGATGCCAGGAACACCAGCGCCAGCACCCCGAGCGCGACCGGCGTGGACGCGCCGCGACCGCCGAGCAGCACCGACCCGGTGAACACCAGTATCAGCAGGTGGCACATGTAGAAGGCGAAGGAGGTCTCGCCCAGCCAGACCATCACCCGGCCGCCGGTCCAGGCGCGGACACCGGCGGCCTCGCCCGCCGCCGCGGCCGCGATGATCAGGCCGAGCGGCAGCAGCGTGACCGCGACCTGCGGGTAGGTGAGCGGGAAGAGCGGTGCCACCACGTAGGCGAAGACGGTCAGCGCGGTCGCGCCGCCGAGGCCGAGCGGGACGCGCCGGCCGGTGGCGACGATCCTGGCCAGGAGGAGGCCGAACACGAACTCCAGCAGCCGCACCGGCGGGAACTTGGAGGTGAACCAGAAAGCGACCGGCCCGGACTGGGACAGCGGCTGCCACGGCCCGTCCGGTAGCAGCGTGGCCACCAGCGGGACGGCGAACACCGCGGCCAGCACGACGCCGGCCGCCGCCCAGAGCCGCTCGGGGCGGATGCGGTCGATGTACCGCATGAGCAGCGGGAACAGCAGGTAGAACAGCGCCTCGCAGGACAGCGACCACGACACCGAGTTGTAGCTCGCCCAGACCTCCTGCTGCGGCCAGAACGACTGCACCAGGAAGGCGTTGAGCACGCCGGTCGTCCCGTCCAGCGGCAGCCCGAGCAGGCCGCCGAACAGCACCGCGGCGGCGATCAGGGTGAGCAGGTGGTTGGGCCAGATCTTGAAGACCCGGCGGCGCCAGAACCGCGCCGCGGTGTCGCCCGGCCGCCGGGACCAGGCCAGCACGAAGCCGCTCAGCACGAAGAAGAAGCTGACCGAGGTCCAGTTGCCCTGCCAGAACACCATGGCGTGCGGGCCGGGCGCCGGCGTCATCTGCCAGCTGCGGTCGGCGAACAGCATGGTGCACAACCCGTGGAACATGAATACGCAGACCGCCGCGAGGAACCGCATTCCGGTCAGCGAGTCCAGCCGGGTGATGTGCGGACGGACGGTGGGAGGGGGCGGGGAATCCACCATTTCGGGTGCCTTTCCACGTTCGGGCTCGCGAAGGCTCGAGCGAGCGGCCGCCCGAACGGCGTCGCCACGATCGGGCGGTCGCCACCCACCGAGCCGGTAGCCACCAGCGTGGCGGCGCGCGGCCGATCGCACATATTCCGTATTGCGGACTTTCCTCGCCTTCCCTGCCGGGGTGCGGGCCGCGCGGCACCCCGCAATCCAGGAGATGCGCGGCGCCCGGGGCGGCGAAACGATGTGGCCGTGTGGGCCGACGCCGCCCACCCGCGCCACCCCAAGGAGATGACAGTGCCTCAGCCGGACAGATGGGACCTGGTCTACAAGCGCGACGATCTGACCGCGAGCGAGGTCCGCGCCGCCTCCTGCCCCGACCTGCGGCCCGGCGAGGTCCGCCTGGCCGTGGAGAAGTTCGGGCTCACCGCCAACAACGCCACCTACGCCCGGTTCGGCGCGTCCGACATCCCCTTCTGGGACGCCTTCCCCGGTCCCGAGGGGTACGGCCGGGTCCCGGTGTGGGGTCACGCGCGGGTGGAGGAGTCGCGCCACCCGGAGATCGCGCCCGGCGAGCGCTACTTCGGCTATCTGCCGATGTCCACCCACCACGTGGTGGCCCCGCAGCCCACCCCGCGCGGCTTCGCCGACGGCACCCCGCAGCGGCACTTCCTGCACCCGTGGTACTGGCACTTCGAGCGCGCCGAGGAGCCCGACGCGCTGGACGACCGCCGCACGCTCATCCACCCCGTCTACCCCGCCGCCTACAACCTGGCCGACATGCTCGCCGGGCAGGCCGCGGCCGGCGCCCGCGCGCTGGTGGTCACCAGCGCGTCCAGCAAGGTGGCGATCGGGCTGGTCGAGGAGATCACCGCCCGCGGCCTGGGCCTGGAGACGGCCGCCGTCACCTCGGCGCGCAACGCGGCGTTCACCGCCGGGCTCGGCCTGTACGACACGGTCACCACCTACGACGAGCTGGACACCCTGAACCTCGCCGGGCCGGCGGTCTTCGTGGACTGCACCGGCGACGCCGGCGTCCGGCTCGCGGTCGCCGGACGCTTCGCCGGCGAGCTGCGCACCACCACGCTCATCGGCTTCACCCACCCCGAGGCCATGGTGCCGCCGCCGCCCGGGCTGCCCGGCCCGGCCGCCGAGGTGTTCTTCACCCCGGCGGTGGAGTGGCAGACCGCCGAGCAGGAGGGCCCCGAGGCCTACTACGGCCGCTACGCCAAGTCCGAGGAGCGCTTCCTGAACAGCACCACCTCGTGGCTCACCGTCCGCGAGGGGCGCGGGCCGGAGGCGATCACCGAGGCCTTCGCCGCCGTGCTCACCGGCACGCTGCCCCCGGACACCGGCCACGTGCTGCGCCCCTGATCACCTAGACCAGCACATGCCGGGCCGAGCCCGGGCAGGAGGAGAGCAAGCGTGACACTCGACACCCGCAACGCCGCGCCGGCCGCCCCGGCGCGACCGGCGCCCGGCTCCGGCCGGGCCCCGCGCTCCTGGTGGCGCCGCCCATGGATCGCGCCGCTGATGGCGCTCGTGGTGGCCTACCTCTTCTACCAGATCAGCCCGTACGTGCCGGAGAGCAAGGCGCCGACCCCGCCGCACGACGGCTTCCCGGCGTACTACCCGCTGCTGGTCGTGCACATGGTGGCCGGCACCCTGGCGATCATCTCGGCCTGCTTCCAGGTGTGGCCGTGGCTGCGCCGCCGGCACCCGGCCGTGCACCGGGCCAGCGGGCGCGTCTACGTGGCCGGCGCCCTGGTCGGCGGCACGGTCGGCCTGATCATCGTCCGGTTCGCGCCGACCGTCGGCCAGATCGGCGTCGCCGCGGCCACCTCGCTGTGGATCGCCTTCACCGTGATCGCCGTCGTCTACGCCCGCAAGGGCCGCTACGACCTGCACCGCCGGTTCATGCTGTACAGCTTCGCGATCATCATGAACAACATCTGGGGCGTGCTGATCGTCAACGTGCTCATGCGGATGCCGTTCGAGGTCTCCTTCCTGCACATGCTGGAGGCGGCCCGCTGGGTCGGCTGGGTGTTCAACCTGATGCTCGTGCAGTGGTGGCTGTACCACACCGAGGGGCGGACCGGCGTGCTGCGCGGATCGCGCACCCGGTAGCGCACCACGGTCCCGGCCCGGTGGCCGGCGGTCATCGGCCGCCCGCCGCCGGGTCAACGGCCGCGCCGCGAGGCGCGGCTTTCGTCATGTCCGGTGAAGAAACGCGGAAAACCGCCGCGAGGTGCCGCGTGGCCGGGTCGACGGCGGCCGGCGTGCCTCACCATGCTCGGGGCAGGCCCGCGCCGCCGGTGCGGGCGGCCGCGAGGCGGGGAGGTGGGCGGCGGTGACCGGCGCAGGGGAACGGACGGAGTCCGGCGGGTCGCCGGCGCGGGAGCCGGGACGGGTGCGGTGGCGCCGGTTCACCGTGGTGTTCGTGCCCGCCGCGGCCGCGGCCACCGGGTTGCTGACCGCCACGGTCACCGGTGCGATCGGCGCCTCGTTCGTGGTCGCCGGCCAGGAGATCAAGCAGGCCATCCGGGAGATCCGGGCCCGCGGCGTCGAGGAGTTCGGCGGCGTGGTGACGACCAAGGACGGCACCCGCATCCCGGTGTACATCATCGCCGGCCGGTACGTGGAGACCTACGACCTGTGCCAGAGCGTGCTGACCGCGACGCCGTTCGGCGATGTGACGATCCGGACGCTGGCCGGGCGGTACGACCATCCGGTGACCTCGGAGAACCAGGTCGCCAAGGTGATCAGCATCGACAGCCACCCCACCTACACCGGGCTGCAGGTCGGCCTGGACGCCAGCACGCTGGACGCCATTCCCGGCGTGGCCGGCCCGCCCGGCACGGTCGGCTCGCAGGCCGTCTCGGTGGTCAACCGCAACGTCCGGCAGGTGCTGCTCGCGCTCAGCGCCACCACCATCGACCTGCCCAACACCTCGCTGCGGGTGCTGAAGGGCGACCACGAGTGCTTCTGATCCGGGCGGCCCGGGCGCGGTGGCGGGCCTGGCGGCGCTCCCGGCCGTTCTGGGGCGGCCTGCTCACCCTGCTGGCCGGCGCGGAGCTGCTCAGCATCCCGTTCTCGCTGGACGCGCTGCCGCTGGTGCTGCACTCGGCGCAGGCCGGGCTGGCGTACCTGATCTCCATCATGATGATCATCACCGGCGTGCTCGTCTGGGGGCAGCCGGCCCAGCGGGTGTTCCTCGGCATGGTGGCGCTGCTGCTGTCGGTCGCCTCGGTGGTGTACGCCAACGTGGGCGGCTTCCTGCTCGGCCTGGTGCTCGGCCTGTTCGGCGGCGCGCTGACCGTCGCCTGGACGCCGGCCCCCGCCCCGGCGGCGGCCCCGGACGGCCCGGCCGGGCCCGAAGCCCCGGCGGGGCCCGGCACCCCCGCCGGCGCCGGCGCGCCGGACGGTGCCGCCGGGAGGGCCGCCGGGAGGGCCGCCGGGAGGGCCGCCGGGGATGCCGGCGACGGTGTCAGCTGTCGATGAGCAGGCAGTGCGCGGCCCGCGGACCCGGGCCGGTGCACGAGGCGCCGTAGTCCTCCAGCAGCGCCTCGGCCGCCACGGCGGCCCGCTCCCAGCGCTCGGCCGGGTCGGCGCCGCGCGCCATCATGTCCTCCAGAGCGAACATCATCTCGTGCTGGATCTGCGCGAAGTGGCCGAGCACCGCCGCCTGCGCCCCCGGCGCCCCGGTCGTCAGGTCCAGCTGCTCGGTGGCCACCCGGTGGTAGGGGTGCTCGTCGTACCAGCCCTCGCGCTCCAGCAGCGCGGCCGCCGCGCCGGTGACCGGCGCCGATCCGTACACCTTGTGCCACTCGGCGGCGTTGCGCGGGCTGTTGAGGTACTGCATGAAGGCCAGCGCGCCGTCCCGGGTGGCCTCGTCCAGGCCGTCGGCCAGCCACATCGCGTCGCCGCCGATCCAGTTGCCGGCGAAGGGGACGTCCCCGTTGTGCGGGGTCGGGGTGACCGCCACCTCGAACCCGTTCTCCCGGCCGGCCTTCACCATGTACGGCGACTCGAAGGAGGAGCTGAACCGGAAGACCACCCGCTGCTCGGCGAACGCCTGGGACGATCCCGCCCAGTCCTCCAGCTTGCCGGTGTGCAGGTAGTGGCCATCGCGGAACAGCCGGTACCACCACATGACGTACGCCATCATCTCCGGCGAGCGCAGGTCGATCTTCGTGGCCCGCCCGGTGCGTCCGTTGTCCTGGTCCACCAGCAGGGCGCCCTGGTGGGCCAGGGCCTGCTGGAAGAACTTGCCGTCGTTGGCCCAGCTGATCGCGTGCGGCGGGCCGCCGGGCAGCGCGGCCACCGCCGCGCACGCCCGCTCGATCTCCTGCCAGGTGCGCGGCACCTCGTCGATCCCGGCGGCGCGCAGCAGCGTGGTGTTGGTGTACATGTGCATCGTGGACAGCGTCACCGGCAGCGCGGCGAACGTGCCGTCGATGGTGTAGAAGTGCCGGCCGGCGGCCACGATGTCGTCCAGCACCACCGGGTGGCCGAGGATCTCGGCGCGCCCGCCGATCGCCTTCTCCACCGAGGTGTACAGCGGCCGGCCGTCCGCGGTGAGCGTGTCGCGGGCAAGCTGGCTGGCGCCGCTGTAGTACGACGCCATCGTCGGCGGCCGGCCGGCCAGCGTCGCCTTGGAGATCTCCTCGGCCAGGTTCTGGAAGTAGTGGCTGCCGACGTTGATCTTGTACTCGGGGTGCAGCCGCTCGAACTCCTCGGCCCGCCGCTGGATGGGCGCCAGGAAGTTCGGGAACGTGTAGCCGGAGAACAAGGCGTCGATGACGATGCGGTCGGAGCGGCTCGGCTCGGTCACGTCCTGATCCTTTCGTCGAGAGCGGGGCCGGCCCCGGGACGTCGCGCGGGGGCGGTCGCGGACCGACCCGCCCGGGGCGCGCTCGCGCGCCGGGCTCGCCAGACGCGGGGAACCTGTCCTGTCCGCCATGGTGGGCGCCCGGCGGTGTCCCCGCATCTTCGCCCGTGCGCTGCCGGGGCCTGGCCCGGCGGAGGGGAGATCGGGGGAGACCGGGGGAGAGCACGGGTGAAGATGCGGCCGGGCGGGGGCGGCGGCAAAGGTGGTGTGAGCCGGGCCGACCGGCCCGGGGCGGCGCGCGCCGGCGCCGCCGGCCGCCTTTGGAGGAACGACATGACGGAAGTGCAGGGTCGCGGCCATTCCAACGGCTCGGGCACCGCCGAGGTCGCCGGCCGGGCCGCCACCGCCTTCGGTCCCTCGACGATCACCCGGGACGACCCCCGGTACGACAGCATGCTGCGCGGCACCAACCACCGGCACGTCGGCAGCCCGGACTACATCCGGGTGGTCACCACCACCGCGCAGGTCGTCGACGCGGTGAACGAGGCGGTCGCCGCCGGCCGGCCGATCGCGGTGCGCAGCGGCGGGCACGGCCTGGAGAACTTCGTCGCCGACCCGCGGGTCAAGGTGCTGCTCGACATGTCGGAGATGACGGCCGTCTACTACGACGAGCGGCGGCACGCCTTCGCGATCGAGCCGGGCGCCACCCTCGGCCACGTCTACCGGGTGCTGTTCAAGGGATGGGGCGTGACCCTGCCCGGCGGCATGTGCCCCGAGGTCGGCGCGGGCGGCCACTTCGCCGGCGGCGGCTACGGCCCGCTGTCGCGCAGCCACGGCGCCGTCGTCGACTACCTGTACGCGGTCGAGGTGGTGTGCGTCGGCGCGGACGGCACCGCCCAGGCGATCATCGCCACCCGGGAGCCGGGCGACCCGCACCACGACCTGTGGTGGGCGCACACCGGCGGCGGCGGCGGCAACTTCGGGGTGGTCACCCGCTACTGGATGCGCGCCCCCGGCACGCCCGCGGCCGACCCGGCGGCCCTGCTGCCCAAGGCGCCCGCCGCGACCCGCAGCGGGATGGCCATCTGGTCCTGGGACGGCATGCCGGAGGAGGGGTTCACCACCCTGCTGCGCAACTTCGGCACCTGGTGCGAGAACAACAGCGCGGCCGGCACCCCGCAGGCCCGGCTGTTCCCCTACTTCCACGGCACCCACCGGTCCACCCCGCCCGGACTGATGGTCGGCGCGCTGGTCGACGAGGGCACCCCGGACGCCGAGGCGCTGATGGACGCCTTCCTGGACGAGGTCTCGGCGGGGGTGCCGGCCGCGCCACAGGCGCGCTTCCACGAGGTGCAGCCCTGGCTGTACGCCGCGTCCTACCCCGGCTACGGCGACCCGGGCAACCCGGGGGTGCGCCGGTTCAAGCTCAAGGCCGCGTACATGCGCAAGGGGTACACCGACCGGCAGATCGCCGCCATCCACCGGCACCTCACCGGCGAGGTGTACAACCCGACCCAGCTGCTGCTGGTCGGCTACGGCGGCCAGGTGAACACCGTCCCGTCCGATGCCACCGCCACCGCGCAGCGCGACTCCATCCTCAAGGCCGCCTACCTCGGCGCCTGGGGCTCGCCCGCCGACGACGACACCAACATCGGGCTCATCCGCGAGCTGTACCGCGACGTGTACGCCGACAGCGGCGGGGTGCCCGGCCCGGACGAGCGCTCCGACGGCGCCTACATCAACTACCCCGACGCCGACCTGGCCGACCCGGAGCTGAACACCTCCGGCGTCCCCTGGCACACCCTCTACTACAAGGACAACTACCCGCGCCTGCAGCGGGTGAAGAAGCGGTACGACCCGCGCGACACCTTCCGCCACGCGCTGTCGGTCCGGCTGCCGGACTGACCGCGCGGCCGCGCGGGCCGGCCCCGGCGGCGGACGAGCGACCCTCCCCAGCGGCGAGACCGCCCCCGGCCCGGCGCCGGGGGCGGGCGCCCCACGCCCAGTTCCACGTACGAGACCTCGGAGACATCCATGGAGAATCGCTGCCCCGTCGCCCTCGACATCACCGGAACCGACATCCACGCCGAAGCCGAGCGGCTGCGCAGGCTCGGCCCGGCGACGCAGGTGGAGCTGCCCGGCGGCGTCACCGCCTGGTTCGTCACCAGCAACAACGTGCTGCGCCGGCTGCTGACCGACCCGCGGGTCACCAAGAGCGCCCGCGCGCACTGGCCCGCGTTCACCAGCGGCGAGATCCGCCCGGACTGGGAGCTGATCAGCTGGGTGGCGATGGACAACATCTCCACCTCCTGGGGCAACGACCACAAGCGGCTGCGCCGGCTGGTCGGCAAGGCGTTCACCCCACGCCGGATCGAGGCCATCCGGCCGCGCATCGTCGAGCTGACCAACGAGATCCTCGACGACCTGGCGGCGACCACCGGGCCCGGCGAGGTCGTCGACCTGCGCTCGCGGTTCGCCTACCCGCTGCCGGCCCGGCTGGTGGCCGACATCATCGGCATGGACCAGTCGGCGCTGGCCAAGACCGCGGTCGTCATCGAGATGATGGTGGACACCACCGTCAGCCCGGAGAAGGCCCACTCCATCCTCACCGGCTGGCGGGACGCGATGGCCGAGTTCATCGCGTCCAAGCGCGCCAACCCCGGCGAGGACATCACCAGCGACCTGATCGCGGCCCGCGACGACGAGGACGGCTCCAAGCTGACCGAGGGCGAGCTCACCGACACGATCTTCGCGATCCTCGGCGCCGGCTCGGAGACCACGATCAACTTCCTGAGCAACGCGGTGACCGAGCTGCTCAGCCACCCCGAGCAGCTGGAGATGGTCACCTCCGGCCGCCGCCCGTGGGACGACGTGCTGGAGGAGGTGCTGCGGGTGCAGGCGCCGCTGGCCAGCCTCCCGCTGCGCTTCGCCGCCGAGGACATCGACCTGGACGGGGTGCTGATCCGCAAGGGCGACCCCATCCTGGTGAACTACACCGCGGCCGGCCGCGACCCGGAGGTGCACGGCCAGAGCGCCTGCGAGTTCGACATCACCCGGGCCGACAAGGAGCACATCTCCTTCGGGTACGGCCCGCACTACTGCCTGGGCGCCGGCATCGCCCGGCTGGTCGGCTCGATCGGGCTGTCCACCCTGTTCGAGCGGTTCCCGGAGATCAACCTGGCGGTGCCGGTCGAGGAGCTGCAGCCGCTGCCCACCTTCATCATGAACGGCCACCGCAGCCTGCCGGTCCGGCTCACCGCCCGGGTGCCCGCCAACGCCTGACCCGCCGCCGGCCCGAGGTGGGCTCGGCAGCAGACCTGGAGAGACGGTATGAAGATCGGACTGGTGATCGGCGACTTCGCCTGGGAGGGCGGCACCGCCCGGATGGCGGACACGCTGGCCGGGATCGCGCGGACCGCCGACGACACCGGCTTCTCGCTGGTCGGGGTCGGTGACCACCTCTGGCAGGGGCCGCACGCGGGCGGCCCGGAGGCGCCGCAGCTGGAGTGCTTCACCACCCTGGCCGTCATCGCCGCGCACACCCGCCGCTGCCGGATCGCCCCGGTGGTGGCGGGCGTGCACTTCCGGCAGCCCGGCCTGCTGGCCAAGACGGTGTCCACCCTGGACGTGCTGTCCGGCGGGCGGGCGATGCTCGGCCTGGGCGTCGGCTGGTACGAGGACGAGGCGCGCGGCCTCGGCATCCCCTACCCCTCGCTGACCGAGCGGTTCGAGATGCTGGAGGAGACCGTGCGGATCTGCCACGCGCTGTGGCAGGGGGAGCGCGGCACCGAGCAGCCGTTCGCCGGGAAGCACTACCGGCTGGACCGCGCGCTGAGCGCCCCGGGCACCCTCGCCCGGCCGCACCCGCCGATCATGATCGGCGGCGGCGGGAAGAAGACGCTGCGGCTGGTCGCCCGGCACGCCGACGCCTGCAACCTCTACCCCGGGCCGGACCTGCCGGCCAAGCTCGACGTGCTGCGCGCGCACTGTGCGGCCGAGGGGCGCGACTACGACGCCATCGAGAAGACCTGCATCATGCCGTTCGACACCGGCCCGGACGGCGCCGGCGCCGCCGCGCTGGCCGAGCAGTTGCGCGGGCTGGCCGCGCAGGGCGTCGAGACGGCGATCGGCATCGTGTCCGGTCCCGACCCGGTCCGCCAGGTCGAGATCATCGGCACCAAGGTGATCCCCGCCGTCGCGGACGCCTGACACCCGGCAGCACCGGGCACGGCCGGCGGGAACGGCCGGCGCAATTCGTGCCCGGATATCGCGGCGACCGGAATTCCGCGGCCGTGATTCCGCGGCCGAAATCCGCGGCCCGGAGAATTCGGCTCCGGCGCGCCGGAGAAACGCGTGTTCAAGCGTGCCGTTCTCCGGCGGGCACCGGGAAGCACTCCAAAAGATGCAGGTCCGCACGGTGCGGTGCCACGATGCAAAAGGGGCGGATCACCGGATTCTCTGCCCGTTCCCTATCCATGTCCATGGAAGGAGCGCCCGGGAAATGTGCGGGATCGCAGGGTCGATGGCCCTCCACCAGGGCCCGGCCATCGACGAGCCGGCGCTGGCGCGGATGACCGACACGCTCGTCCACCGCGGCCCGGACGCCACCGGCGCCCACCTCGAAGACGGCGTCGCACTCGGCTTCCGCCGGCTGAGCATCATCGACCTGCACGGCGGGGACCAGCCGATGTTCAGCGAGGACGGCGCCGTCGTCATGGTCTGCAACGGCGAGATCTTCAACCATCGCGAGCTGCGCGCCGAGCTCGTCGCCAAGGGGCACCGGTTCCGCACCTCCTGCGACGTGGAGGTGCTGGTGCACCTGTACGAGGAGGAGGGCACCGCGCTGCTGAACCGGCTGAACGGCCAGTTCGCCTTCGCGATCTACGACCGGCGGGAGCGGCAGCTGTTCCTGGCCCGCGACCACGTCGGCATCCTGCCCCTGCACTACGCCGTCACCCGCGACCACTTCGTGTTCGGCTCGGAGGGCAAGACCGTGCTGGAGCACCCCGGGGTGCCCCGCGAGGTCGACCTCACCGGGCTGGACCAGGTGCTCACCTTCCCCGGCCTGGTCAGCCCGCGGACGATCTTCCGCGGGGTGAGCAGCGTCCGGGCCGGCCACTACCTGCTGGTCAAGGACGGGAACGTCTCCGAGACCCGGTACTGGGACCTGGACTTCCCGCTCGGCGACGTGCCCGCCCGGCCGGACGAGTACTACGTGGAGACGCTGCGCGAGCTGCTGGAGCAGTCGGTGCGGCGGCGGCTGCAGGCCGACGTCCCGGTGGGCTTCTACCTCAGCGGCGGGCTGGACTCCTCGCTGATCGCCGCGCTGGTCGGCCGCACCACCCCGCCGTCCCACTCGTTCTCCATCACCTTCCCCGACGCCGCCATCGACGAGTCCGGCTACCAGCGGATCATGGCCGACAAGGTCGGCTCCCGCCACCACGAGGCCGAGTTCACCGCCGCCGAGATCGAGGCGGAGTTGCAGCGGATGGTCTGGCACGCCGAGATGCCGGTCAAGGAGTCCTACAACACCTGCTCGATGGCGCTGTCCGCGCTGGCCCGGCGCAACGGCGTCAAGGTGATCCTCACCGGAGAGGGCTCCGACGAGCTGTTCGGCGGCTACGTCGGCTACCGGTTCGACCGGTTCGGCCGCGGCCCGGGCCGGGGCGGCAACGGGCTGGACGACGCGCTGGAGGACGAGGTGCGCCGGCAGCTGTGGGGCGACCCCGGGCTGTTCTACGAGCGCTCGTACCACGCCTGGCGCGAGTCCAAGATGGAGATCTTCGCCGACGGCGTGCGCGAGGGCTTCGCCGCGTTCGACTGCCTGCGCCACCCGCTGGTGGACAAGGAGCGGCTGGCCGGCCGCAACCGGCTCAACCAGCGCTCCTACCTGGACTTCAAGCTGCGCCTGTCGGACCACCTGCTGTCCGACCACGGCGACCGGATGGCCCTGGCCAACTCGGTGGAGGCGCGCTACCCGTTCCTCGACATCGACGTCATCGAGTTCGCCACCACGATCCCCCAGCACCTGAAGGTCAACGACCTGGGGGAGAAGTACGTGGTCAAGCAGGTCGCCCAGGGGCTGGTGCCGCCGGACATCATCAGCCGGGAGAAGTTCGGCTTCCGCGCGCAGGGCAGCCCGCACCTGCTCCGGCAGAACGTCGAGTGGATCAACGACATGCTGTCCCACGAGCGCGTCCGGCGCCAGGGCTTCTTCGACCCGGTGGTCGTCGACCACCTCAAGTCCCGGTACCTGCGGGACGACTTCGACGTCCACCCCCATCTGGGCGACGACCTGCTGCTCGTCGTCCTGACGTTCGGGATCCTCCTGGACACCTTCAAGCTGGCCGACCACGCATGAGCCGGGGAGCGGAGCGAGCGTCCCGGACGGAGAAGGAGGAGGCAGGATGGCCTTCGAAGCGATCCAGTCGCTGGTAGGGCGCGCGATCGGGCGGTTCCCCGACCGGGTGGCCGTCGAGACCCCGGCCGGCCGGCTCACCTACGCCGAGCTGGACGCCCGGGCCGGCGAGGTGGCGGGCGCGCTGCGCGCCGCCGGGGCCGGGGCGGGATCGCTCGTCCCGGTGCTGGCCGCCGACCGCCGGGAGATCGTCGCGGCGCTGCTCGGCGTGCTGCGGATCGGCGCCGTCTTCGTCCCGCTGGACATGAACGCGCCGGACGTCCGGCTGGAGCAGATGCTGGAGGACACCGCGCCGGGCTGGGCGGTCGTCGGCACCGGGGTGGCCGAGACCGCCGCCCGGGTGCTGGCCGCCGCCGCGCCCGCCGCGGTGCGCGTCGCGCTCGCCGAGACGGCTACCGCGACGGGCGCCGGCCGGCCGGCGTCCACCCGCGAGCCGGACCCCGACGACCCGGCCTACATCTTCTTCACCTCCGGCTCCACCGGCCGCCCCAAGGGCATCGTCGGCCGGCTGAGCGGCATCGACCACTTCGTCCGCTGGGAGACCGGGCTGCTCGGCGTCGAGCCGGGCTGGCGGGTCAGCCAGCTCACCTCGCCGGCGTTCGACGCCGTGCTGCGCGACGTCTTCGTCCCGCTCACCACCGGCGGGACGATCTGCGTGCCGCCCGCCGAGGCGCTGCTCGACCCGTCGGCGCTCACCCGGTGGCTGGACGCCGCCCGGGTCGACCTGGTGCACTGCGTGCCGTCGCTGCTGCGCGGCGTCATCCGCGAGGCCGCGGCCGGCGGGCACGAGTTCCCGGCGCTGCGCTGCGTCGCGATGTCGGGGGAGAAGCTGCCGCCCGCCGACGCCGGCCGGTTCCTCGACCACTTCGGCGACCGGGTACGGCTGCTCAACCTGTACGGGCCGACCGAGACGACGATGACCAAGACCTTCCACTTCGTCACCCGCGCCGACGTGGACCGGCCCTCGCTGCCCATCGGCCGGCCGCTGCCGGACACCGAGGTGCTGCTGCTCAACGGCCTCGGCGAGCCCGCGCCGCCCGGGAACGTCGGTGAGATCTTCCTGCGCACCCCCTACCGGTCGCTCGGCTACCACCGGCAGCCGGTGGCGACCGCGCGGGCGTTCGTCACCAACCCGCTGACCGGCGACCCGGCCGACATCGTCTACCGCACCGGCGACTACGGCCGGCTGCTGCCCGACGGCACCCTCGAGTTCCTCGGCCGCAAGGACCACCAGGTCAAGATCGGCGGGGTCCGGGTCGAGCTGGACGGGGTGGAGGCGGTGCTGCGCGAGCACCCGGCGGTCCGCGACGCCGCGGTGGTGGCCGCCGAGGAGGAGGGCGGCGTGCCCTACCTGTGCGCCTTCGTCGAGCTGGCCGACGGCGCCGACCCGCAGGTGCTGCGCGGGCACGTCCGCGAGCGGCTGCCGGAGAGCGCCATCCCGGCGATGTTCGTCCCGCTCGCCGAGCTGCCGCGCACCATCAGCGGCAAGATCGACCGGCGGGCGCTGCCCACCCCGGTGCTGCGGCGGGACGCCGACGACGAGCAGGAACGGGTCGGGCCGCGCACCCCCACCGAGCAGGCGGTCGCCCGGGTGTGGACGAGCATCCTGCCGGTGGACGAGGTGGACGTGCACGAGAGCGTCTTCGAGGTCGGCGGCAGCTCGCTGCTGGTCTTCGAGCTGCTGTCCCGGCTGGTCGGCGAGTTCGGGGTGGAGATCCCGCTGCAGGACTTCCTGGCCGGGCCGACCATCGCCGAGCTGGCCGAGCTGATCGAGAACGCGATCCTCGCCAAGGACGCCCCCCTGGACGACCTGTTCGTCTCCCTGAACGACATCAGCGACATCGAGGTCATCGAAGGCGCGGACGGCGCCGGCGGCGCCGGCCTGGCCGGCGCCGCCGGCGGCCCGGCGCGCGAGAGCGGGGTGTGACATGACCGGGTCAGCCGGACAGGACACGGCCGAGACGGCCGAGACGGCTCAGGCGGCCGGGCTCGCCGACCCGGCGCGGCTGGGCGAGCTCGGCGCCGACCAGGCGCGGCTGCTGGAGCGCGAGGTGGAGGCGGCGCTGCGGCAGCAGGGCGGGGTGGCCGACTGCGCGGTCGTCTTCCAGGGCGCCACGGTGGCCGCCGGGCCACGCGACTGCGTCCGCTGCAACATCACCGAGAGGTACCCCGGTATCACCTTCGACGACGCCGGCGTGTGCAACCTGTGCCAGATGTACGAGGCGAACCGGGAGCGCATCCACGCCTTCTTCGGCGAGCCGGCCGAGATGGTCCGCCGGATCAGGGCGCGCGCCGCGGCCCGCGGCTCCGCCTACGACTGCCTGCTGCTGTTCAGCGGCGGCAAGGACAGCACCTACGTGCTGCACCAGCTGGTCGACCTCGGCCTGCGGGTGATGACCTTCACCTTCGACAACGGCTTCATCTCCAAGACGGCGCTGAACAACGTCAAGGAGATCACCGAGTCGCTCGGCATCGAGCACGTCACCGCGACCCGGGCCGACCAGAACAAGATCTTCCTGCTCAGCCTGCAGCAGCACAAGAGCGTGTGCAACGGCTGCTTCCGCTCGCTGCTGGACCTCAGCACCGAGCTGGCCCACCAGCGCGGCATTCCCACCATCGTCACCGGGCTGTCCCGCGGGCAGATCATCGACGAGCGGCTGTCCTGGTTCTACCAGCAGGGCGTCTTCGACCCGGCCGAGATCGAGCCGAAGCTGGCCATCGGCCGCAAGATCTACCACCAGTCCGGCAGCGCCATCGAGGCCGCCGCGGTGGACTCGGTGGAGGTCGTCGACTACTTCCGCTACTCCGACGTCACCAAGACCGGCATCCGCGAGTTCCTGCAGCGCACCTCCTCGTTCTGGTCGCAGCCGCAGGACACCGGTTTCTGCAGCTCCAACTGCATGATCAACGACGTCGGCGTGTACGTGCACAACCAGGAGCGCGGCTACCACAACTACGAGGCGCCCACCCGATGGGAGGTGCGGGTCGGCCACCTGACCGTCCCCGAGGCCGACGAGGAGCTGCGCACCCCGGTGAACATCCCCCGGGTCAAGCGGATGCTCGCCAAGATCGGATACGCCGACCCGGCCGACCGGGCCCGGCTCGGCAGCCGGCTGGTCGCCTACTACGTGCCGGACGGCGTCACCGACCCCGACGAGCTGCGCGCGGCCGTCGCCCGGGTGGTGCCCGACATCCTGGTGCCCGAGCGGTGGGTGCCGGTCGAGAGCATTCCCCGGGCCGGCGGCCAGGTGCTGCGCGAGGAGCTGGCGCCGCCACGGCCCACCCGGTTCGGCACCGAGCTGGCCGACGCCGCCGACGAGCCCGCCGACGCCGTCCCGGCCGACCCGGTGCCGCCGCTCACCCCGGCTCAGTTCGCCGTCCTGTCCCGGCCCGGCCGGCCGGAGCGGCACGCCCGCGCGCTGCTGCTGGAGCCGCCCGGCCGCGCCGACCCGGCGCGCGCCAAGAAGGCCATGCTCCAGCTGCTCATGCAGCACGAGGCGCTGCGCGCCCGGTTCGAGCGGCACGGCAGCGAGTGGCGGCGGCGGGACGGCGGCGTCGGCGCGCTGCCGGTCATCGGGCTGGACCTGTCCCGGATGGAGCCGGACGTCGAGCCCGGCCTGCTGCGGGCCGCCGCCGACCGGATGCGCTCGCGCATCGACCTGGCCGCCGGCCCGCTCGTCCAGCTCGCGGTGATCGACCGCGGCGCGCGGCCGTCCTGGCTGCTGCTGGTGGTGCACGAGCTGGCCGCCGACGGGCACACCTGGCGGCTGCTGCTGGACGACCTGTCCACCGCCTGGCGGCAGCTCGCCGCCGGCGAGCCGGTCGTCCTCGCCCCGGTGGACCCGGCCCCGGATCCCGCCGGACCGGCCCTGGACACCGCCGGACCGGCCCCGGTGGCCGGTACGGCGGGAGTCGTGCCGGTGGCCGGTTCCGCGGTCCCGGCGGGCGAGGCGTGCGTGCTGCCCGCCGGGGACGGCGAGGACCAGGCGCGGCTGCGGGTACGCAGCGGCGACGAGCCGGTCGCCGGTGGACCGGCCGCCGGCGCGGTGCTCGCCGCGCTCGCCGCCGAGCTGACCGCCCGGTTCGGCGGGGACCACCTGGCCGTCGAGGTCACCGACCACAGCGGTCCCGGCGACCGCGCCGGCGCGGTCCGGCTGGCCGGCGCGCACACCGCGCCGCGCACCCTGCTGGTCACCGCGGACGGCACCGCCCGCCCGGCCCCGGCCGGCACCGTCGCCCAGGTCCGGTACGACCACTTCGGCGACCTGGCCCGGCTGCTGCCGGCCGGCGCGCCGCTGGCCCTGGCCGGCCGGGACGAGGTGGACCTCACCGCGCCGCCCGCCCCCGCCGGGTACCCGCTGACCGTCACCGGCGCCGTCCGGGACGGCCGGGCGTACCTCGACTGGTGGTGCGGCGGCACGCTGCGCGCCGAGCTGGCCGCCGCCGGCGTCCCCGACCGGGTCGCCGCGACGCTGTCTGGCGCCGGCACCGGGGTCGGCTGAGATGGCGCCCCCAAGATCGGCGGGGACGGCGACGTCGGGATCGGCCGGGATCGCGGCACCGGAGTCTGCGGGGACGGCCGCACGAGGGTCGGCCGGGATGGCGGCCCCAAGATCGGCCGGGGCGGTGGCTCCCGGGCCGGCGGTCCCGCTGACGGCCGGGGTGGCGGCGCCGGAGCCCGCGGGGAGGACGCCGGCCCGCACCCTTGGGGTGCTGGGCGGGATGGGCCCGGCGGCGACGGCCGAGTTCCTGCGGCTGCTCGCCGCCCGGGTGCCGGGCAGCGCCGACCAGGACCACCCGCGCGTCCTGGTGCTGTCCGAGCCCGCCGTCCCGGACCGCACCGCGGCCATCCTGGACGGCGGCCCGTCGCCGCTGCCCGCCATCCGCGAAGGGCTGGCCACCCTGGTCCGCTGGGGCGCCGACCTGCTGGCCGTGCCGTGCAACACCGCGCACGTGTCGATCGACCGGCTGCCGGACGGCCCCGGGGCGCCGCTGGTGCACATCGTGGACGCCACCCTGGCCGAGGCCGCGCGCCGCGCCCCCGAGGGCGGCTGGCTGACCGCCACTACCGGCACCGTCGTCAGCGGCCTGTACCAGCGACGGGCGGCGGCACTCGGCTACCCGCTGCTGGTGCCGGGCGCCGCGGCCTGCGAGGAGATCCACCAGGCGGCGACGCTGGTCAAGGCGGGCCGGACCGGCGAGGCGGCCCGCCGCTACGCCGCCGCGGCGCACGCGCTGTGGCGGGCCCGCCGGGTGCCGGTGCTGGCCGCCTGCACCGAGCTGCCGCTGGCCTACGCCGCCGCCGCGCTGCCGCCCGCCATGATGGTGTCCAGCCTGGACGCGCTGGCCGCCGCCTGCGTCGCCGAGCTGTACGCCCCGGCCGCGCCCGCCCTCGCGGCGGCCGGCACATGACCCGCCGGGGCCGCGCCCCGGCGGGGACGGGAGGATCACCGGAGAATGGCTGAGATGAGGGTACGCGAGCGGGGCCGGGCCAAGGCCGGCTCCTGGCTGGCCGAGCTGCGGCCCGCCATGGTGGAGCCGGTGGCCCGGGTGGTGGCGCTGCCGCACGCCGGCGCCGGGCCGAACGCGCTGATGCCGCTGCTGTCCTGCCTACCGGACGACCACGAGGTGCTCGGCGTCACGCTGCCCGGCCGGGAGCGCCGCTTCACCGAGGGCTACCCCGAGGGCCCGCAGGACCCGGCGCCCATCGTCGAGGCCATCGTCGGCGAGCTGGCCGCGCTGCCCACCCGGCCGACGGTGCTGTTCGGGCACAGCATGGGCGTCGCGCTGGCGGTCGCCGTCGCGCTGGCCCGGCCCGAGCTGTGCAACGCGCTGGTGCTCAGCGCGCACCCGCCGGCCGGGGCGCGGGCCGAGCGGGCCGGCGAGTGGGACGAGGAGACCCTGCTGAAGATCATCAAGCTGGGCGGCGGCACCCCGGACGAGATCCTGGAGAACGCGTTCTGGCGCGGCTACCTCATCGGGCTGCTGCGCTCGGACCTGGGCCTGGCCGGCACGCTGGTGCGCCGCAACCTGGCCGGCCGGCTCGCGCTGCCGCTGACCGTGCTCGGCGGCACCCACGACGAGCTGGTCGACCCGCCGGAGCTGGCCGGCTGGATCCGCCGCACCGACGCGCGGGTCCGCTTCCGGTTGCTCCCCGGCGGCCACTTCTACCTGATGGACGAGCCGCACCGGCGGATCGTCGCCGCCGAGATCGCCCGGGCGGTCAGCCCGGCCGCCGCGGCCCGCCCCTACGAGCCCTGAGCGACCGCATTCCGGTTTGTTGTGGAATGCGGAAAAGGAAAGGTCCGCATTATCTGAGATGCGGGGCCGGAATGACCCGGACGAAGCTGGTCACGTCGACCAATTCGTAAGGGAGCACTCAATGGTCGTGTCAGAGAAGGCGGGAAATCCCGGAGGCGGGACCCCGAGCACGGCGCGCCGGTATTTCCCACAACTTGAGGGAATGCGAGGCCTGGCCGCCTTGGGGGTGCTCGTCCTGCACGTCGCGTTCAGCGCCGGCCAGATGCGCTGGAACGAGGCGCCCGGCATGGAAGAGACCGGGAACGGCATCTTCAGCGTGCTGTTCAACCAGCTCCAGGTCAGCCTGCCGATCTTCTTCACCCTGTCCGGCATGCTGCTCTACCGGCCCTTCGCCCTGGCGGCCATCGCCGACACGCCCACCCCCCGCGTCAAGCCCTACCTGTGGCGCCGCGCGCTGCGCTGCCTGCCCGCCTACTGGGCGCTGATCGCCGTCGTGCTGATCGTGCTCAACCGGGACAACATCCACGGCTTCTGGGACGTGCTGCGCCCGGTGCTGCTGCTGCAGATCTACCAGGAGAACGCCTGGGTGCTCGGCGGCGAGCAGACCTGGAGCCTGTCCACCGAGATCGCCTTCTACTTCGCGCTGCCGGTCATCGCCTGGATCCTGCACCGGATCGCCCGCGGCGCGGCCACCCCGGCGGCCCGGGTCCGCCGCATCCTGATCTCGCTGTCCACCGTCATCCCGGTCAGCGTCGCCTGGACCGCCTGGACGCACAGCTCCGCGTTCGGGCCGTGGCCGATCGAGGGCAACTGGCCGCTGGGCTGGATCGACTTCATCGCCACCGGCATGATGCTGGCCACCCTGTCCGCCGGCGCCCAGGTGTCCTGGGACGCCGTCCCGGGCGTCTATCGGGCCGCCGACCGCCGGCAGATCGCCTGCTGGATCGGCGCGCTGGCCGCCTACCTGCTCGCCTGCGTCTCGCCGTTCGGCGACCCGGGCAGCGCCAACTCGCCCGGCCTGGCGCAGAGCGTCGCCGAGCACGTGCTGTACCTGACCTTCGGCCTGCTCGCGGTCACCCCGCTGACCCTGCCCGAGCAGCGGTCCCGGTTCATCGCGGCCGTCGTCACCAACCGGCCGATGCTCTTCCTCGGCCGCATCTCCTACGGCCTGTACCTCTGGCACATCGCGATCATCTACTTCTGGGACGGCGACCTGTTCCGCGCCGGCAACTTCTGGGTGCTGCTCGCGGTCACCCTGGCCGGCAGCATCGTCTGCGCCACGATCAGCTATTACCTGATCGAGAGCCCGGCGATGAAGCTGCGCGAGCGCCTCGGTAAGGCCCCCAAGCAGTTCAGCGTCGTCACCCTCCTCCCCGAGACCCCCGCCACACCCCCCGCCGAGCCCTCCACCCCCGTCCCCGCCACCCGCTGACCTACACCCGCGCGCCCCGGAGCCCTCTCCTCCGGGGCGCCACCGCGCGTGAAAGGGTACGGGCCAGGACGTCAGGTCTCGCCGGCGTCGGGCGACTGCTTCATCCATGCGGGAACATCCCGACCGGTGATCGCCCGGAACTCCTCGGCCACTCCGCCGGCATCGCCCGCGTAGGCACGACGCAGCTCCTGGACGATCAGGGCGAGATAGACCCGGTCATGCTCTGGCAAGCTCTGAATCGTGATAAGCGCTTCGGTCAACGGCGTGATCGCCTCCCGGAACCGGGCTCCTTCGACCAACACGGACCCGAAACATGCGAAACCGCGAGCGTAACCCGCCAGATAGCCATCTCGATTGTCCGTCACCAACTCCCGCCATAGGCCGACGGCTTCCTGGGAGAGGATGATGGAGTCGACTCGCCGCCCGAGGGCCGCCAGCAGTTTCGAGTGGATGGTGGCCGAGTCGGCCAGGTCGGGCAGGTAGGCGTCTCGATTACGAGTGACCAACTCCCGGCACAGGTCGACGGCTTCGTGGGAGAGAGGCATGGCTTCGGCCGGCCGGCCGGCTCCGTTGAGCAGAGCAGCGTGGTGGCTCGCTGACTTGGCCAGGTCGGGCAGGTAGGCGTCCCTGTTGCGGGTGGCCAGCTCTCGCCGCAGGTTCAGGGCTTCTTGGGAGAGGGGTATGGCTTCGGCCACCCGTCCGGCCCATGCCAGTTGGCGGGCGTGGTCGTGGGCCGACTCTGCCAGGTTGGGCAGGTAGGCGTCCCTGTTGCGGGTGGCCAGTTCTCGCCGCAGGTTCAGGGCTTCTTGGGAGAGGGGTATGGCTTCGGCCACCCGTCCGGCCGCCGCCAGTAGCAGGGCGTGGTGATTCGCGGAGATGGCCAGGTGGGGGAGGTAGGTGTCTCGGTGGCGCTTGACCAGTTCTCGCCACAGGCCTAGGGCTTGTTCAGAGAGGGCGGCAGATGCGGCTCCCCGTCCGACCTCCGCCAGCCGACGGGCGTGGGTGGTCGCTGCGTTGGCCAGTCCGGGCAGGTAGGCGTGGTTGTCCAGGGCGGCCAGCCGCAGATATAGATCAAGGGCTTGTCGGGAGAGGCCGGCGGCTTCGGCTCGCCGCCCGAGGGTCGCCAGCAGGTTCGAGTGGTTGGTGATCGAGTTGGCCAGGTTGGGCAGGTAGGCGTCGTTGTTGAGGGTGACCAGTTCCCGATACAGGTCGAGGGCTTGTTGGGAGAGCTCGGCGGCTTCGGCTCCCCGCCCGATCTGCACCAGGGATATCGCGTGGTTGTGTAACGAGGTGGCTAGGTCCGGCAGGTAGGCGTCTCGGTTACCTGTGACCAGCTCTCGGTATAGGTCGACGGCTTCGCTGGAAAGCGTGACCGCTTCGGTCCCCCGCCCCACCTCTGTCAGTAGCTTCGCGTGGGTGTTCATGGAGTTGGCCAGGTCCGGCAGGTAGGCGTCTCGGCAACGTGTGACCAGCTCTCGGTATAGGTCGAGGGCTTCGCTGGAAAGCGTGACCGCTTCGGTCCGCCGTCCCACCTCTGCCAGCCGGTTCGCGTGGTTGTTTGCCGAATTGGCCAGATGGGGCAGGTAGGCCTCTTTGTCGAAGGTGACCAGCTGTCGACGCTGGTATAGGGCCTCTGCGGAGATGATGATCGCTTCGTCCCGTCGCCCGAGATTCGACAGGTAGATCGCTTGGTTGCTCAGCGAGCTTGCCAGGGCAGGGAGGTAAGCGCCCTGCCGGACGCCGAGCAGATCCCACCATAGCCGGGTGGCCTGTTGGCTTTCCGCGAGGGCACGGATATGGAGGCCGGCGTAATGCAGGCGGAGTGCCAGATGCTCTTGGATGCGAGCCTGCTGGGCAGGGCCGTCACTGGTGGCCAGCCCGTGTTCGGCCAGCCGCTCGGTGAGGGCGGCGATGCCGATGTCCAGGTCGATGTGCCGGTGCTTGGGCAGGGCGGCTTCGATGGTTTCCAGCAAAGCGGTGCCGATGGTCTCGAGCTTGACGAGGGCGGCCAGTCCGGCGCCGCCGGCGTGCAGGGCCAGCTGGGGGTGGGCGGTCAGTAGTGGAGCCAGCTGCGTGGTGGCCAGGTGCGGCCAGCGGCGTGATGCTTCGATCAAGGTCGTGAGTCCGTGACGGACCCAGACCGCGTCACCGTCGCCCGACGGAGCATGCTGCCCGTCGGGCGGGGCGAGCAGGCGGGCTGGTGCCTGCTCCGCCCACGGATCGGTCGGGAAGTCGTAGGAGTGGCCTGGGGTGGACAGCGCGAGGAAGTCCTCGCCCAGCCGGTCTGGATACAGCGGCTCCAGCACCGTGACGCCGCCCCGGCCCCGGTCTCCGGAGGACTGTTGTGCCAGGTCCGCCGGTCCGGGTGGGTAGCACACCGCGTGGTCTTTGAGGAGCTGCCCGGTGGACAGGGTGGAATCGATGTCCGCCCGGGCCAGCGCCGCCTTGCCGTCGGGGTGGCCGAGCCGGCCGGTCAGGATGGCGGTGTAGACGACCTGTGCCATCGCGTCCGGCGTGGTGGCCAGGGGCTTCTCCCGGTTCGGGGCCGCCATCGCCTCCCAGTGGTCCCGCTCGCGCGCCAGCAGCAACTCCGACACCCGCACCGGATCGGTGGGAGACGGCTGTCCTCGTTCGTGGGCCAGCACCGCGGCGAGGGCGGCCATGTGCACGGCCAGCACCAGTCGGTAATCCTCCTGCCGCGCCAGCGCCGGTGGCGGCGCGACACCGCCGGCGCCGGGCACTTGAAGCAGTTCGGCGAACCGGTCGCGCGCCGCGATGAACAGCCCGGCCCGGGTGACGCCCTGGTCCTGTTCCAGCGGCGCCAGCTCCTCCCGGGTGGGAGCCAGGCGCAGGTCACGCTGGATCCGGCCGCTCAGGCTCTGCCACCAGGTGCCGGCCGGCCGGGCCAGCAGCAGCACCCGCACCGGCAGCCCGGCCCGGGCCCGGGCATCGGCGAGCAGCGTCAGCAGGTCCGCGGTGTCCCACCGTTCGGCGTAGTCCACCACCACCAGCACCCCGGCCGCCCCGGCGAGATCGGGTACCTCGAACTCCGCGGGCACCGAGCGGTCGCGCCGATGGTGCGCCGCCAGCACCGCCCACCCCTCGCGCTGCCACAAGGCGGCCACCTGACCGGCCAGGCGTGTCTTCCCCTGCCCGCCCGGTCCGTGGATCAGCTGGACCGCCAGCGCGGCGTCCGCGTCCCGCCACTCCCGCAGCCTCGCGAGCAGCGCGTCACGACCGGTGAAGCCGATCAACGCGTTCGCCGCCCGCAGCAGTTCACTGGGCTGCGCCCGCGCCCCGCCCATCGCCGGCGGCGCCGGTGGCGATGGCCAGCGCGCCCACCGGTAGGGCTCTGTCCCGCCGTAGATGATCAGGTCACCGGCCGCCTGGACGATACTGGCCAACCCGGTGGCCCGCGCCCGCTGGGTCACCTTGCCGGGCCTCGACGCCGGACTCACCGCTGATCGATGTCGCGACCGGCCTGGTCCACCTGGCCGCCATCGCCGGCCGTGGCCCGCTGCCGTACATCGCGGTGCGCCGCATCGGCTGCGGTGCCGCTTTCGGCCCCGGCGCCGCCGTCTGCGGCCAGCCCCGGACGTGCTGCTGCTCTTTCGTTGACGTCACGGCCGGCCTGCCGAACCCGGCCACGCCCGGTGGCCGTGGCCCGCTGCCGTACCCCTCCACCGGAAGCCGGGCCGGTGACCAGCGCGTACACCGCCACGCCCAGCCCGACCAGCCCGACGAACAGCCCGCCGACGCTGGCCAGCTTGTCAGCCTCATCCAGTCCCACCCGGGCCAGGTATACGCCCAGCCCTGCCAAGGCCACCACCGCGACCCCAGCTCCACCCCATAACAGCATCCCTCCGCGCATACCCGACATCATCGATCATCCGAAAGATCACATGGCGTGATCGCACGATAACGGCGTCCCACCCGACCGGCCGCCAGGTATGACTGCATTGGATCAATGCGGAGACGACAGAGCTTCGCGAGGTCGGATAGCGGCATATTCTGCCCGGAACTCACGGGCGGCGACAGTCCGGAACCTTCGCATTTCGTGGACTGTCTGGTCGAGTCGCTCCCAGCCCAGGGGTGCGGCCATCGCCTCCGTTGCGGCAAGCGAGGAGCGTGCCGATGTGACGCCACCGGTGACGTCGCCCAGCCTGAGCCGGGCGATGGCCATCTCGGCTTTCAGGACGCATAGTTTCTTTATCTCGGGTTCGGGACCGAGGTTCGTGACGATCGCGTCCAGCGCGGCGGCGGCCTTCTCCTCGTGGTGCACTCGGGTGTAGACCGCGAGTGCCATTGAGGCGAACCGTGCGGCATCGAGGAAGAAGGTCCAAGGTCGAGAAGTGATGTCCGCCGCAGGGTAGAGGTCCTCGGCTTCGCCGATGGCGGCGATCGCCGTCTTCCGGTCTCCGATGAAGGCCGACTCCTCGGCCAGGCGCGCCAGCAGGTATACGCGCGTCGCAGGCGCGGAATCTCCGACCTGTTCGATCGCAGCTGCCGCGAGCCGCGGTGCGTGGACGCGTTTCCGACCCAGCGTGTAAGTGCGATATCCCGCCCATATCGCCGTGATCGCTGGATCGCGACCGTGCTTGGCGGCGACGTTGACCAGACGTGACATCGAGGCCACCTGCCTGGTCTTCCCCATCTCCCAGGCAAACCAGCCGGCGAGCACCGCGCTCTCGCCGGCCGTGACGGCAAGGCGTTGCCTCAGGACGTCCCGAGAGCTGCTTTCCAGGAGTGCGCTGATGTCACCGAGATGAGACATGAGTGCGGGGTACAGAACGGCTGCAGGGAGATGTCCTTCCAGCCGGTGGAACCCTCTCGTCCGGTCTTCGAGGTGACCGACCGTCACGCCGTCCGGCCGATGATCTCCAGCGAGGGCACGGATGAGCCGTTCCGACGGATCGAGCGCGGCACTCGCCGTGACGGTCGCGGCGAGTTGCAGCAGGCCGCGTCGCTCCATTCGCTGGTCCAATCTTCCCACCGTCCAGGCGAGAGTGAGACAGTCCAACGTTTCGCCGTTGGCTGCCATCCCGTCGGCGAGAGGACCGGGCGACGAGCTTTCAGGACAGCGCCCGGTACCGCCGATGCCGATGTCCCCGGACTTGTCATCATTTCCTGCGAGTATATCCTTGCCGAACAGCTTCGTCTCGTCCACCTGGAACACTCGGCTGTAGAGGATAGGATAAGGGTCTTTTGGATGGTGTTTTCCGGCCTCCCAGTCTTTGATGTTTCGGGTCAGCGAATCGCGTTCGGGTAGACGGACATGCTCGTCGGCCGCGTCGGCCAGTCGCTTGGCCATCTCGCGTTGCGTCCATAGCCTCTCGTGCCGCTCGGCACGCAAGCGTGCCGCCCAGGCGGGGACATCATTCATCCGCGTGCTCCTTGGGGGTGTCCCGGCTCTACCTGCCCCCTCAGTTTCCCTGGGTCCCACTGTCGGCGCAGGTATTCGGCGCGATGTGATGACGGCGAGGTAAGAAAGGCGGAACCCGGAGGGCGCTGTGCACGCCGTGCGGATTCCTGGACCGCACGCGGGAGGTGCGATTCTTTGGCAGAGGATGAGGCGGGGCCATCCGTCCGGCAAAGTGGGACAGAAGCGTCACTGCTGGGGGTTATTAATCTCATAGGGGCGATGGAGTCACCTTTCCGGGCGCGTGAATGGATCAAGGAAAGGCTCGGTGCGGATCATCCGGCGGTTGAGGATGTGACGTTGCTGGTATCGGAGGTCGTTACGAACGCGGCGGTTCACTCCGATTCGCAGAACGGGGGCAGGGTGACCGTGGCGCTGGCCGACTGCTTCGACCGCATCCACGTGGATGTGGTGGACGAAGGGGGAGCGTCGGTTCCGGAGGTTCGCGGGGACGTGTTCGCCGAGGGCGGGCGCGGTCTGCTGTTGGTCGACGTCATCTCGGACACCTGGGGCATATACGAGGGCGAGGCAGGGCGAACGGTGTGGTTCGAGGTCGCGTACCGGCGGGGTGGCCAGACGGATCACCAGCGAGGGGCGGGCCCGCTGCGAGACGATGATTCCAAAGGTGTCGATATGACGCCCAGCGAACCAGCGGGCCGCTCCACGCCCAGGAGCGGCGCTTACTCCACCTGGGCCGACGTCCGGGCCAGGGGGCGCGCTCTTGATCCGCGGCCGGCGGAAGAGCAGACCCATGGCCGGGAGATGGCACGCCGGCGCCGCGAGTCCTTCCAGCCGGAGAATCGCGGCGCGGGGCCATGAGTCGCTCCAGCGGCTCGCTACCCGATGAGCTCCGCCAGGATCGAACGGACCGACGTGGCCGGGCGCTGGAGGAGGTTCTCGAGGTCTGGGCCGGTGGTGGCGAATTCCCCGCGCCGTGCCGCGCGGAACATGCCGAGCAGCATGTTCGCCTGCTCCGCGGGCACCCCGTTGCCGATCATCGCGGCCGTCCACGCCGCGTCGTCGGCGACGACGCGGCGGATGGTGCGGCCGGTGAGTTCGGTGAGGATGCCGGCGATGTCCGCCAGGTCGAGCGCGTCCGGCGCGGTGAGCGGCGGGGTCGGGCCATCGAACCTGCCCTGATCCGCGAGGATGATCGCCGCCGCTTCGGCGAGGTCGCGGTGCGCGGTCCAGGAGATGGGCCCGTCGGCCGGTGCGACGAGTTCGCCGGTCTGGAGGGCCCGGCCGAGTAGATGCGGGATGGTGCCGGCGTAGAACCCGTTCCGCAGCGCCGTGAACGGTGTGCCCGCCTTCGCCAGGTAGCGCTCGGTGGCGGCATGGTCGGGCATCGGCGCGAAGAGCGAATGCTCGGCGGCGCCCTGGTGGCTCGTGTAGAGGACGCGCCGGGCTCCGGCGTCGTGGGCGGCGTCGATCGCCGCGACGTGCTGGGCGACCGCCTCCTCGCCCGCCTGGCTCGTCGAGACGATGAGCACCTGCGTCGCGCCCTCGAACGCATCGGTGAGCAAGCCGGGGTCGGTGAAGTCGCCGCGGCGTACGCGGACCCCGCGCGCGGCCAGGTCGCCGGCCCGGCCGGGGTCGCGGACGCTGACGCCGATCCGGTCCGCCGGGACCTGGTCGAGCAACCGGGCGACGATCTGGGAGCCGAGCTGCCCGGTGGCGCCGGTAACGATGATCATTACTTGCCTCTTTCTTGCTAACGTTGATATCGCTGTCATGCTAACATCGTTAATAACGAGGTTAGCAAGCACGTGTTATCGTTGGAAGCGTGGCAGAGGTGCGAGGTGATGGCGCCGACCGGCGCAAGACGCGAGCGAACATCGTGGAGTGCGCGGCGCGGCTCCTGAGCGAACAGGGGGCGAGCGCGGTCACCACCCGTGCGGTGGCGCAGGCGGCCGGCGTGCAGGCGCCGACCATCTACCGGTTCTTCGAGGACAAGGACGCGCTGCTCGACGCGGTCGCCGAACACGTCTTCGCCGCCTATGTCGCCGGGAAGACCCTCGCCGAGGCCGGCGGCGACCCGATCGCGGATCTTCGGGCGGGATGGGACGCCCATATCGGCTTCGGCCTCGCCAACCCGGCGCTGTTCGGCCTCCTTGTCGACCCTGGTCGTGCGGCTCGTTCACCGGCGTCGGCTGCCGGCCTGGAGATTCTGCGCGCCCGGGTGCGCCGCGTCGCGGCGATCGGCCGGCTTCGGGTCCCGGAGAGGCGGGCCGTCGAGCTCATCCACGCCGCCGGGACCGGCGCCGTGCTCGCCTTGCTCGCCACCCCGCCGCGACATCGGGATCTCGACCTGGCGGATGCGATGTACCAGGCGGTGACGCGATCGATCCTCACCGACACGCCCCCGCTTCCCATGGACGACCCGGCCGCGGCCGCCATCGCGTTCCGCGCCGTCGCGCCAGAGCTGCCGACGCTCACCGACACCGAGCGTGCCCTGCTGTCGGAGTGGCTGGACCGAGCCGGCGCCGCTGGATGACGGCGTCCGGTTTCGTACGGCGACGCGTTACCTGCCGGGTGAGGGTTCGGTCGCCGACGATCGTCACAGCCGGCCCCGGCAACCGCGCCGGACCGTGCCGGGGTCCTCGCCGCCAGGTGCCGCCCCCTTCGGGCGCTGAGACTACGCCTCCAGGTAGGCGGCGAGATTGGCCAGCGAGGATGCGAGGCCGGCGGCGTGGTCCTCGGCGGAGATGCCGGCCGGGACATCGTCGGCCCGGAACCTGACCTCCGCCCCGTGATCGGTGGCGACGACCTCCCACGTCATGGTCATCGTGCCGGCGTAGGAGGGATCGTCGGAGACGAAGTCCACCGCCTGCACGACCCGCACCCCGGGGACGAGTTCGACGAACCGTGCTTCGACGATGTCGGAGTCCGCCGTCGCCTTGCCCGGAGCCGCTGAAGCGTCCGCGTAGGTCAGGATCAATCGGTATGAGCCACCGGACCAAGGCTCGAACCGCTCGAATCTGCCGCTCATTCCGTCAGGCGGCAGCCATACGGTAAGCGCGTCCGGATCGACGAGGGCATCGTAGACCCGATCGGGCGGAGCGGCGATCACTCGGGTCGCCATGTCTGTTCGTGACATTGCCGCACACTACTGCCAAACCGTAATCGGCTGCCCGTGCCCGTTCACTGGCACTCGCCCTGCGAAAACGGGTGCCCAACGGCTGCGGGGCGCCGGGCGTTTCCCCAGCGCGAGGGGAGTGGTCAGGTGTAGAGGTCGTTGAGGGTGATCAGGCGGACGTCGCGGCCGGGGGCGGCGGCGAGTTCGGGGGTGAAGCCGGCGCCCGAGTAGCAGGTGAGCACCGTGTCGCCGGTGTCGTACCCCTTGGCGGTGAGCAGGTCGCGCGCTCGCCGGAGCCGGGTCACCTGCTCGAGCCCCATGCTTCGGTCCCACTTGACCTCGCCCAGCGAGAGGACCTTTCGTGGACGGCCGTGGTCCACGGGTGCCAGGACGGCGACGTCGATCTCGATCTGGGTGCGGTTGGCGGGGTCGGGTACGACGCCGCTTCCCACCTCACCCGCCGCGGGGTCGGCGTGAAGGGCGTATTCACGGCAGAGCATCTCGACGTGCGGGCCGACGACCTGCGACAGGAAGCGCGCCCTGCTGCCCCGCCACACGGTCGCCGCGTCGCCGCGCTCCAGCCGCGCCCACTCCCGGGCCATGATCGCGTGGTAGAAGGTGATGAGCGGTTCGGCCACCCGGTAGTGGCTCCGGTTCGGCCGGAAGAGATCGTGCTCCTTGACCAGGAGGTGGCTGTCCACAAGGACGTGGAGCGGGTGGGCGATCTCGTTGGACTTGCGTCCCACATAGCCGGCTATCGCTCCGGCGGACGTGTTGCCGTCGGCGACGGCGGCCAGGACGGAGTGGTAGAGGGACGGGTCGCGGATCTCCGTCTCCTCGGCCAGCAGGTAGCGGGCCTCGCGGAACAACGGAACCTCGGCGTTCAGTACCGACCGGATCACCCAGTCGTCGAAGTTCGCCGGCCCGGCGGGCGCGTCGCCCCGGACGAACTCCTTGCGGTAGGCCGGTGTGCCGCCCACGACCGCGTGCACCTGGACCGCCAGTCGCGGGTCGGTAATGCCCCAGAACCGGGCGGCCTCGCGGTAGCCGAAGGGCCTGATGATCATTTCTAGGCCCGCCCGCCCGCGCAGCGGAGCGGTACCCGACAACAATCCCCCCATCACCGACATCGCCGAGCCGCACAGCAGCAGGCGGGCGGTGCTGGCGGCACCGGAACCGCCGGGGCCCAGCTCCCGCTGGATGATCGAGGGAAGCTCGGGGGACGCCTTGACGAGGTAGGGGAACTCGTCCAGCACGACGGGCACCGCCCGATCTTGGACGACGCTGAAGAGGTAGGGGATGGCGTCGATCCAGTCACGGAAGGCGGGGACCGGGGCGCCGGTGAACCTGATCAGCTCATCGGTGAACAGGCGCAGCGCGACCGCCTCCGTCACCTCCAGGGCCGGAAAGTAGATACCGCCCATGCTGCTCGCCAGGGCCTGCAGCAGATAGCTTTTCCCTTGCCGGCGGCGGCCGCTGACCACGCCTAGCCGCGCCTGCCGGCCGGTGTCCGACGCGAACGAGACCAGGCTCGCCCACTCACGCTCCCGGTCGAACACATGCTCAGGCTTCCGCATGTATCGAAGTGTACTTTGTCGAAGTACGTTTGACTCAACCGTACTTCACCATGCTGGAGAGCGGTCAGGCATGCGGGGTGTGGGCGAGGGGGCGGAGGCCGAGGAGGTCGATGGCCTGCTCGCGCAGCTCGACCTTGCGGACCTTGCCGCTGGTGGTGAGCGGGTAGCCGTCCACCACCTGCACGTACCGGGGGATCTTGAAGCGGGCCAGCTTCCCGGTGCAGAACTCGCGCAGCGCGGAGGCGGTCAGCGGCTCGGCGCCGGCCCGCATCCGGACGAACGCCATCAGCTCCTCGCCGAAGCGGGGATCGGGTACCCCGACCACCTGGGCGTCCAGCACGTCGGGGTGGGTGTGCAAGAACTCCTCGACCTCGCGCGGGTAGATGTTCTCGCCGCCGCGGATCACCATGTCCTTGATCCGGCCGGTGATGTTGACGTACCCGTGGTCGTCCATGACGCCGATGTCGCCGGTGTGCATCCAGCCGTCCCGGTCGATGGCCTCGGCGGTCTTGTCCGGCTCGTCCCAGTAGCCGAGCATCACCGAGTAGCCGCGGGTGCAGACCTCGCCGGGCAGGCCGCGCGGCGGGATGAGCCCGGTCTCCGGGTCGACCAGCTTGATCTCCAGGTGCGGGCCGGCCCGGCCGACGGTGGAGACCCGGCGGTGCAGCGAGTCGCCCGGCCGGGTCTGGGTGGCCACCGGGGAGGTCTCGGTCATGCCGTAGCAGATGGTGATCTCGCGCATGCCCATCCGGTCGACGACCTGCCTCATCACCTCCACCGGGCAGGGCGAGCCGGACATGATCCCGGTGCGCAGCGAGGACAGGTCGAAGGTCGGGAAGTCCGGGTGGGCCAGCTCGGAGATGAACATGGTCGGCACCCCGTACAGCGAGGTGCAGCGCTCGACGTCCACCGCGTCCAGGGTGGCCCGGGCGTCGAAGACCGGGGAGGGGATCACCACGCAGGCGCCGTGGCTGATCGCGGCCAGCGTGCCCATGGTCATGCCGAAGCAGTGGTAGAACGGCACCGGCACGCAGACCCGGTCCAGGTCGGTGTAGCCGCACAGCTCGCCGACGAAGAAGCCGTTGTTGAGGATGTTGCGGTGCGACAGGGTGGCGCCCTTGGGGAACCCGGTGGTGCCCGAGGTGTACTGGATGTTGATCGGGTCGTGCGGGTTCAGCGGGGCCCCGGCCTCCTCCAGCAGCCGGGGGTCGGCGTGCCGGCCGGCGGCGAGCAGCGTGTGCCAGGCCTCGGTCCCGATGATCAGGACGTGCTCCAGGTCCGGGCAGCGCGGCCGCACCTCGGCGATCATGCCGGCGTAGTCGGACGTCTTGAACCGCTCGGCGGCCACCAGCGCCCGCACGCCCGCCTGGCCGAGCACGTACGCCAGCTCGTGCGACCGGTAGGAGGGGTTGACGTTCACCAGGATCGCGCCGATCTTGGCGGTGGCGAACTGGGTGAGCACCCATTCGGCGCAGTTGGGGGCCCAGATGCCCACCCGGTCGCCGCGGCCGATGCCGAGGCCGAGCAGGCCGAGGGCCAGCGCGTCGACCGCCTCGGCGAGGGTGGCGTAGCTCCACCGGCGTCCGGTGGTCCGGTCGACCAGCGCCTCCCGGTCGCCGTAGGCCGCGACCATCCGGTCGAAGTTCTCCCCGACGGTCTCCTCCAGCAGCGGGGTGTCGCGCGGCCCGCGGTCCAGGCTCGGCAGCAGGCCCCGGCCGGCCGCGCCGGGGAGCTCGTCCTCCAGGACGGAGACGGTCAACGATCTCACTCCTTCTCACGGGCTGCGCACGGGCTTCGTACGGGCTGCGCACAGGTGTGCGCCGGGGCGGGGCCACCGAGCCCCGCCCCGGTCCGGGCTAGGGTGCCGCGGCCGGCACCGGCCGGGTGGTGCCGGCGTCCGCGCCCGGGCCGCCGGGCGGGCTTCCCGCGCCCGGCCGCCGGGAAGAGGCGAACCGCCGCATCACCGGGTTCTCCACCAGCGAGAACAGGGCCCACGACAGCACCAGGGTGATACCCGCCAGCCCCGCCATGACGGCGAACCCGCCGGCGACGCTCCAGCCCTTCGGCGAGCCGAACCACTGGCGGACGTACATCAGGACCAGGAAGTGCCACATGTAGAACGCGTAGGACACCTCGCCCAGCCAGACCATCGGCCGCGAGCCGAGCCAGTTCGTCCGGCGCTCGGTGTCGCGGACAGCACCGGCCCCGATGATCAGGCAGAGCGGGATCACCGAGGTGGCGACCACGTTGTAGCTCACCGGGAAGAACCTGGCCAGCGCGTACACCGCGATGCCGATCGCCAGCGCGCCGCCGAGCCCGACGGGCAGCCGGCGGCCGGTCATCACGATCCGCGCCAGCACCATGCCGAGGACGAACTCCAGCATCCGGGTCGGCGGGAACTGCATGATGAACCACATCTCCAGCTCGGTGAGCCCGAAGCCGGGGATGGGCGCCTGGGCCGGCAGCAGCTTGGCGACCAGCGGCACCGCGAAGATGGCCGCGGTGATAATGCCCGCCCACAGCCACAGCCGCTCGCCGCGGATGCGGCCGACGTACCGGGCCAGCAGCGGGAAGCACAGGTAGAACAGCGCCTCGCAGGACAGCGACCAGGCGGGCGCGTTGAACGCGGTGCGCACGGCGAGGTTCGGCACGTACGCCTGGGCGAGCAGGAAGTGCAGGATCGCGGTGCCGTT
Source organism: Sphaerisporangium rufum (assembly GCF_016863395.1). Classification (GTDB taxonomy): domain Bacteria; phylum Actinomycetota; class Actinomycetes; order Streptosporangiales; family Streptosporangiaceae; genus Sphaerisporangium; species Sphaerisporangium rufum. The sequence continues at coordinate 120,704 of NZ_BOOU01000014.1, forward strand.
GTCGATCGCCTGCCGGGCGGCCAGGCCGACCAGCAGCAGCGCGGCGATCAGCGTGATCGCGTAGTTGGGGTAGATCTTCAGGAACCGGCGGCGCAGGAACGTCCGCGCGGTGTCGCTCGGGCGCCGCGCGTAGGTGAGGACGAAGCCGCTGAGGATGAAGAAGTACGAGACCGCCGCCCAGCCGCCCTGGATGACGACGGACATGTAACTACCGGTGAACTGGGCCGAGACGAACAGGTTCGCCCCGATCGCGTGGGTGAGGAACACCATCGCCGCGGAGACGAAGCGCATCCCGGTGAGCGACGGCAGCCGGGAGGGCAGGGTGGTCGCGGCCTGTGGTGCGGGCTGGACGGGATTATCGGCATTCTTCGACGACGCCACCATTGTCGGACGCCCCTTCTTTTCCTTTTCCGCCGGCCGGCGTGGGGCCGGCCGGCGCGAGGGCGGGCCCGGCATCGTTTTCCACCTGCTCGGGGAGCCACCTCGCATCGATCAGCAGGTCTTGACGATCGCACCGCGCGGGCGGCCGCGCATTTTCCAGATTGCGGTCTTTCGCCGGCCGGACGGGGCCTGGCGGCGCCGGGCGGCGGATCCGCAATCCAGAAGATGCCCGGGGCGCGCGGCGGGCGGGACGCTGGTCGCACGCTCGTGGAGAGTCACCGCACCACCGTTCCCACCGGCTATTTCGAGACAAGGACGTGCGCGGCAATGGCAGTGGCCACGAACCTTTCCGACTCCGACGTCACCTCCCCGCCCGAGCCGGGCCTCACCCCGGCCGAGATGGTCGCGCGGGCCGAGGCCATCGCGGCGACCCTGGTGGCGCGGCAGGCCGAGACCGAGGAGCGCACCTTCTACGCCGAGGACACCCACCGGGAGTTCCAGCGGGCCGGGTTCTACCGGGTGCTGGTGCCGCGCCGCTACGGCGGCTACGAGTTCGGCATCGACACGTTCCTGCGGATCGCGATGGCGCTCACCCGCGGCTGCCCGTCCACCGGGTGGATGTACTGCCTGGGGCACGCGCACGCGCTGGTGGTGGCCTCGCTGTTCGAGGAGCGGGCGCAGGCCGAGGTGTTCGCCGGCGGCGACTTCATCTGCCCGGCCACCGTGGCGCCGGCCGGCACCGCCCGGCGCACCCCGGACGGCGACTGGCTGCTCACCGGGACCTGGAACTACTGCTCCGGCTCGCCGTACGCGACGCACTTCATCGGGCACACGATGGTGCCGGCCGGCGAGGGCGGCGACCTGGCGCCGATGATGTTCATCGCCGCGCGCGAGCAGTGGCGGCGGCTGTCGGACTGGGGCGGCCAGCTCGGCCTCAAGGGCAGCGGCTCGCACAGCATCGCGATGGACGGCGGCCTGGTGCCGGCGCACCACACCCTGCCGAGCCACATGAGCCAGGTCAGCGTCACCGACGGCACCCCCGGCCGCGACCTGCACGGCAATCCCGAGTACGGCGGCGGGCAGCTCAGCTTCATGGTGATGGAGGACGCGATCCTCGCGGTGGGCATGGCGCTGGGCGCGCTGGACGCCTACGAGGAGCTGATGCGGTCGCGGATCACCATGTTCCCGCCGAACGTGCCGCGCACCGAGGACCCGGACTACCAGTTCTGGTACGGCCAGGCGGCCGGCATGATCGCCACCGGCGAGGCGGCGGTGCTGCAGGCGATCCGGCAGTGGACCGAGACCTGCGCGCGCGGGCCGGCCGCGGTCACCAAGGAAGAGGAGATGCGGATCGCCGCGATCTGCCACCAGGTGGTCGACCTGTGCTGGCACGCGGTGGAGAACTACCTCTTCCCGACCGCCGGGTCCAGCGCGGTCCGGCAAGGGCAGCGGATCGAGCGGGTCTGGCGGGACATGTCGATGTTCCACAGCCACGCCGGGTTCGCGGTCTTCCTGTCCACCATCGCCAAGCGGGAGCTGGCCCGGGCCCGGTTTGGTGTCGGCGAGGACGCGCACGCCTGATCCGAGCGCCGGGCCGGTGAGGCCCCATGCGCCTGACCCGCGCCAAGGCGCGCTCGCGGATCGGGCCGGACGCGCCGCTTGACCCTCGTGGCGGTGTTTTCGCGGGACGAGCCGGACGCGCCCGCCCGATCCGCCATCGGCCGTGACGCCCCGGCCGGCCGGGCCAGTGCCCGGCCGGCCGGGGCGTTCTCGTGCCCGCCGGTGGCGCGCTGCCGCGCACCAGAAGTCACGGATTCCCCCCAGTGCACCCTTGTCGCATTGTTCAAACCGGTTTAGCATCCGTTCAAACCGGTTTAGTACGCGCGTTTCCGTACCCCGACCGCCGCGCCCCGGACGCCGCACCCCGTCCCGCCGCCCCCGACGTCCCCTTCCCTCCGCACCACCGCTCGCGGACGGCACCCCGGTGCCGCCGACCGAAGGAAAGCCCGTGAAACGACGCTCGCTGCTGCTCGGCGGCCTCGCCCTGCCCGTCCCGATGCTCCTGCCCGCCACCGCACAGGCCACCGCCCGGGCCGCCGGCCCTGCCCGCACCACCGCCCGGCTCACCAGTCTCGCCCACCTGGACTTCCTGCGGCAGGACGTCCGGCCGCCGGACCAGCAGGGGCACACCACCTACCGGCTCGCCGCCGAACCCCGGGTGGGCATGCTGTGGACCTACGCCGAGCCCGGCCCGGACGGCACGTTCCGCCGGGTCGGCGGCGGCGCCTACGACGCCGCGACCGACACCTGGGGGCAGGGCGCCTACAACGCCGACGACGTCTCCCGGGCCGCCGTCGTCTACCTGCGGCACTGGCGGCTGACCGGCGCCGCCACCAGCCGGGACGCCGCCCGCGGGCTGCTGCGCGGCCTGACCTACCTGCAGACCGCGACCGGGCCGGACGCGGGCAACGTGGTGCTGTGGATGCAGCCCGACGGCACGCTCAACCCGAGCCCGACGCCCAAGGAACTGCCCGACCCCTCCGACAGCGACGCCTCCTACTGGCTGGCCCGCACCATCTGGGCGCTCGGCGAGGGGTACGCCGCCTGGCGCCGGGCCGACGCCGGCTTCGCCGCCTTCCTGCGCGAGCGGCTGGACCTGGCCATCGCCGCGCTGGACCGCCAGGTGCTCGCCCGCTACGGCGAGTACCTGACGATCGACGGCGAGCGGGCGCCCGCCTGGCTGATCGCCGACGGCGCGGACGCCTCCGCCGAGGCCGCCCTCGGCCTGGCCGCCTACGTCGAGGCGGGCGGCGGCGCGGCGGCCCGCCGGGCGCTGCTGCGGCTGGCCGAAGGCATCGCCGCGCTGTCGGACGGCGACGTGCGCACCTGGCCGTTCGGCGCGCTGCGGCCGTGGGCGCTGTCCCGCTCGGTCTGGCACGCCTGGGGCGCGCAGATGCCCGCCGGCCTGGCCCGCGCCGCGGCCGCGCTGCGGCGGCCGGCGCTGGCCCGGCCGGCGGTCACCGACGCGGCGGGCTTCACCCCCTGGCTGCTCACCTCCGGCGGGCCGGACAACGGGCGCCAGCCCACCCCGGCGGACCGCAACCAGATCGCCTACGGCGCCGACTCGCGCGTGCAGTCGCTGCTCGCGGTGGGCGACACCACCGGCCGGCCCGGCTTCCACCGGCTGGCGGCCGTCGCGGCCGCCTGGTTCTTCGGCGCCAACGCGTCCGGCCGGCCCGCCTACGACCCGGCGACCGGCCGGACCGTCGACGGCATCGCCGCCGACGGCACGGTGAACCGCAACTCCGGCGCCGAGTCCACCATCCACGGCCTGCTGACCATGCTCGCGCTGGACGCCCGGCCCGAGGTGGCCGCGCTCGCCCGGCGCGGCGAGGTGGTGGAGCGGGACGGCTGCCTGGTCGTCGAGGCGGAGACCGGCACGCTGTCGGGGGAGGCGGCGGTGGTCGCGCCGGAGGCCCCCTGGACCGGGGAGTCGCTGTTCAGCGGCTCCTACGTCCGGCTGGGCGCGGGCGGCGGCCTGCGGCTGGCGGTGCCGGCCGCCGGCCGGGACCGCCTGGTGCTCCCGGTGGCCGACCTGCGGCCCGGCAGCCGGGCGGTCACCACCTGGCGGTCCGGCGACCGCCGGCTCGGCGAGGTGCGGCACGGCCGGGTGGGGGAGCAGGGCGACTCGCCCGCGCCCGGCGCGCTGCTGCCGGTGACGCTGGCCGGCGAGCTGCCGGCCGGTGCCACCGAGCTGTCGGCGGCCGCGAGCGGCGGCGAGGCGGTGCTGGACGCGGTGCTGCTGGAACCGCTGGTCTCCCGGCTGGTGCTGCGCGGCGGAGGGCGCGCCACCACCCTGCTGCGCGCGGCCGGCCGGGCGCCGCGGCGGGCCGAGGTACGGGTGCCGGGCGGCGGCGCGGCCACCGCCGAGGTGTACGGGCCGGACGGCGTGCTGCGCCGCCGGGCCGCCGGGCGCGGCACCTTCCAGGTGGACGTGCTGCCCGGCGGCTTCACCCTGGTGCAGAGCTGACCGCGCCACGGGCCGGCGGGGGAGGCGTCGAGATCCCTCCCGCGCCGGCCGGCGGTCAGGTCCGGTCGCCCGGCGTCCGCTCGCTCAGGCGGGGCGGTGCGCGACGGCGATGAGGTAGCCCATCTGCGGCAGCAGGCCGATCGGGTTGCGGAAGACCTCCAGCAGCCCGGCGGCCTCGGCGCCGTACTTGGCCACCAGCTCGTCGTACCGCTCGTTCACCGCGTCGTAGACCCGGCGGGCGGTCTTGCCGGTGTGCTCGCTGATGTCGCTCAGCTCGGCCAGCTCCAGCCCGGCGCCGGCGACCAGCGCGCGGTAGGCGTCCGCGTCGAGCAGCGGGCTGGCCTGCATCTCGGCCATGTGCTCGTGGATCAGCCGGGCGTCCTCGCCGGCCAGCTCGCCGTGCTGCAGCAGGTCGGTGATGACGACCCGGCCGCCCGGCCGCAGCACCCGGCGGATCTCGCGCAGGGTGCGCGTCCGGTCCATGTGCATCAGCGCCTCGAACACCCACACCACGTCGAAGGAGGCGTCCGGGTAGGGGAGGGCCAGTACGTCGGCGTACTCGAAGGCGACCCGGCCGGCCAGGCCACGCTCGGTGGCCCGGCGGTTCGCCTCGTCGATCTGGGCCTGGTTGTTGGAGATGCCGACGACCTGCGCCGGCGTGGCCTCGGCGAGCCGGAACGCCGAGGTGCCGATGCCGCACCCCACGTCCAGCACCCGGCCGCCGGCCGAAAGGCCGGACTTCTCGATGAGCAGGTCGGTCAGCCGGTCGGTGGCGACCTTGTTGGAGCTCTCGTCGTCGGCGGAGAGCCAGTAGCCCTGGTGGAAGTTCTCGTCCCACAGCTCCACCAGGATCAGGTTGGAGATGTCGTAGAACTCGGCGGTCTGGTCGGATAAGTCGGATAACTCGGCTGAACCGGATAAGGCAGGTTCGGTGGTCATGTCGGGTCCTCGGTTCCACTCGATGGACGGGAAAGGCCCCGCCGTGGCGGGGCCGGGTGCCGGTCGGCCCGCGGTCAGCGGGCCGGCTTTCGGGCGGACATGATGACGTAGCCGATCTGGTCCTTGCGGGGCGCGAAGAACCCCAGGTGCCGGCGGGAGAACTCCGTCAGCGCCTCCTCGCCGAACTTGGCGGCGATGGACTCGCGGTCCTCCATCGCGGCCCGCAGGTACTTGGTCTTCTTGCCGAACACCCGCGGCCCGCATTGGGTGTACTCCTCGACCTGGAAGCCGGCCTCCCGCGTGTAGGCGATCCACTCGGCCAGCGTGGGCAGCTCGCGCAGCCGCAGGGTGTCCATGAACTTCGCCACCCGCGCCGGGTCGGCCGCCGACTCCAGGCTGAAGTCGGAGAAGGAGATCCGGCCGCCGGGCCGCAGCACCCGGAACAGCTCGCCGAGCACCTGCCGCAGGTCGGGGGCGTTCTGCAGCGACTCCAGCGCGAGCACCGCGTCGAAGGAGTCGTCGGGGTAGGACAGCGCCATGAAGTCGCCGTACTCGAAGCGTGCCCGGCCGGCCACGCCGTTGGCCGCCGCCCGCTCCTGGGCCTTGGCGATCTCGAAGGCGCTGACCGTCACCCCGGTGACGTGCACCCCGTAGGTGCGGGCCAGGTATATCGCGGTCTCGCCGGGGCCGCACCCGGCGTCCAGCACCCGCTCGCCGGGCCGCAACCCGAGCGTCTCGGTGACCTTGCGGCTGATCCGGTGCACCGCGTCCTTCAACGGCGTGGCGTCCTGGTCGTCGTACCAGTACCACATGTGCATCTGGCCGTTACGGAACTCGTCCCCGATCGGCGAGCGCTCGTCATAATGGACGCCGATATCGGCCGGGTCGACCATTTCCTTCGTCATGCGCGGACCCTCTGGCTCTCGGTGGCCGGCGTGGAGTGCGATCGTTCGCTGTGCGCCCATCCTCGCGGCGATTCGGCCCGCGCCGCATCTCCGCGCGTGCGCTCTCCCCAGCCGCCACCACGGGTTCCGGCCGCCTGCGCACCTTAGGAGAAGACGCCGGGAAAGGGCCGGTGCCACCATTTCCTGAGCGGATGTCCACCCTCTCGCCATTTCTCGGGTTCTCGGTTTCTCGGGTTTTCGGAAAGGACGCGCACATGAGTGTCTCCACCACGCGACCGGCCGTCGCCGGTCCGCTGGACGATTTCGCGAACGCGGCCCCCGATCGCCTGGACGCGGAATTCCGGCGGCTGGCGGGCGCGGTGTGGAACGGCGGCGCGCCGGACGCCGCGGCGCCGGCGGCGGTGCCGGACATCGTGGCCGCGCTCGGGCGGGTGGACGACCGGCGCAAGGGCTACCTGGCGGTGCTGCTCGGGCTGCTCGCCGAGGCCGAGTACCCGCGCAGCGGCCCGCTGACCGCCGCCGTCCGGGACGGCCTCGGCGCCTACCTGGACCTGGTGGCGCGCGCGGAGCGCGGCACGCCGCTCACCCTGGCCCTGCTCTACCTGCTGTCGCACTTCCCCGCCGACCGCGAGCGGGTGCTGGCCGCCACCGCGCACCTGGCGCTGGACGAGGAGGACCGCACCCGGCTGGAGCGCGGCCTGCGCGAGCTGGACCCGGCCGCCCCCGACCTGGGCCGGTGCTGGCCCGCGCCGTCGGTCTGGAAGCTCACCGCGGAGGAGCGCGAGTTCGACCGCCAGTGGATCGGCGGCCTCACCCCCGCCCAGATCGCCAAGAACTGGGAGAACGACACCCGCACGATGCTCGGCTACTCCGGCGCGATGGCGTACTGGGCGGTGCGCAACGGCACCCCGCCGGTCGAGGTGCCGACCCCGCCGCCGGCCGGCGTGCCGGCCGCCCCGGCCGCGCCGGCCGGTGAGCTCGGCGTCGACGCGTTCGCCCGGTACGCGGCCGAGCTGCGCTGCCCGGCCTGCTCCGGGGCGCTGGACTTCGGCGCCGACGCGGTCCGCTGCGCGGCCTGCGCGGTGCGCTACCCGATCGCCCGCGGCATCCTGGACCTGTCGGAGGGTGTCAGCGAGTCCTCGGCCGACGCGCCGCACGAGGCGACCGCGAACCTGCTGGCCAAGCTGGCGGAGATGCCCAGCATGGGCGTCTACTACGAGACCGTGCTGCGCCCGGCGTTCCTGCGCATCGCCGGCGCGAACTGGGGCGGCGCGGTGACCCCCGCCGACGAGGACGGCTACATCGCCCGGCGGATCCGGCCGGTCGACGGCCCGGTGCTGGACCTCGCCTGCGGCGCCGGCCGGTGGACGACCGTGGTCGCCCAGACCGTGGGGCGGGACCGGCTGATCGGGCTGGACATGGGGCTGCCGATGCTCACCGTGATGCGCGGCAAGCTGCCCGAGGTGCCCGCGGTGCGGGCCAGCGCGCTGGACATCCCGTTCGGTGACGGCACGCTGGCCGCGGTGAACTGCTGGAACGCCCTGCAGGCCTTCCCCGACGACGCCGAGCGGGCCGTCGCCGAGGTGGGCCGGGTGCTGCGCCCCGGCGGCACCTTCACCATGATGACGTTCCTGTTCGACGAGGACCCGGTCGCCCGCTACTTCCAGGAGTCGCACTTCTTCCCCAGCCGCCCGGAGGGGATGCTGCTGTTCGAGCTGCCCGAGCTGCGCCGCTGGCTGGCCGATGCCGGCATGTCGGTGGTCGACGCCTCCGGCCCGGGCTCCTTCGCCTTCATCACCGCTGTGAAGGACTGACCCCGGAAAAACCCCCGCGGACCCTACCGGCCCGCCGCGATCCGCGCGGCGGGCCGTCGGCGTGTCCGGCCGCCGTCGTGGCGGGCGTGGCCGGCTCGCCTCCGGCCCGGCCCGCGCGAGACCCTTCTCCCGTCCGGGGTGGCGCCCGCCGCCCGGACAAATAGTTGACACTGACTAATCGATGCTGGATAGTCGATATCGACTATCGGGATGAGGGATCGTGGAGAAGCGGCGCAAGGTGGCCAACCCGCTGGCGCTGGCCGTGCTGGCCTGGCTGGTGGCCGAGCCGATGCACCCGTACGAGCTCGGCAAGCGGCTGAAGGAGACCCGCAAGGACCGCAGCGTCAAGTTCAACCGCAGCTCGCTCTACATGGTCGTGGAGCAGTTGCGGAAGGCCGGCTTCATCGCCGAGCAGGAGACCGTCCGCGATACCCAGCGCCCGGAGCGCACCGTCTACCGGCTCACTCCGGCCGGACGGGACGAGCTCTACGACTGGATGCGCGAGCTGGTCGCCGAGCCCCGGCGGGAGTACCCGCACTTCGGCGTGGCGCTGTCGCTGCTCAGCGTGCTGCCCCCGCAGGAGGCGGTGGAGCTGCTCACCCGGCGGCTGGCCGCGCTGGACGCCGAGGCCGCCGAGATCCGGGCGGAGATGGCCGGGGCCACCGAGGGCGGCGTGCAGTGGATCTTCTTGATCGAGGAGGAGTACCGGCTGGCCGTGCTGGCGGCCGAGCAGCGCTTCGTCACCACCCTCACCGAGTCGCTCAGGCAGCCCGGCTACGCGCGGGCGTGGCACGACATGTTCGGGAGAGAACCATGACATCAGCCAGGACGGCCATCGTCGTCGGCGGCGGCATCGCCGGGCCGGTCGCGGCGCTGGCGCTGCGCAGGGCCGGCATCGAGGCCACCGTGTACGAGGCGTACGCGGAGACCGCCGACGGGGTGGGCGGCATGCTGTCGGTCGCGCCGAACGGCCTGGACGCGCTGCGCGCCGTCGGCGCCGAGGAGGCGGTGCGGGCGGCCGCCCGGCCCTCGGCCCGCATGGTCATGACCGACGGCCGGGGCCGGCGGCTCAGCGAGCTGCCCGGCCTCCCCGGCCTGCCCGCCTCCCAGGTGCTGTGGCGGTCCGACCTGTACCGGGCCCTGCACGACCACGCCGTGGCCGAGGGCGTGCCGGTCCAGACCGGCCGGCGGCTCGTCGCCGCCGAGGAGACCGCCGGCGGCGTCACCGCGCACTTCGCCGACGGGAGCACCGCGAGCGCCGACGTGCTGGTCGGCGCGGACGGCATCCGCTCCACCGTGCGCGGCCTGATCGACCCGGCGGCGCCCGGGCCGCGGCACGTCCCGCTGCTCAACTTCGGCGCGCTCGCCGGCGTCCAGGTGCCCACCGACCCCGAGACGATGTACTTCGCCTGGGGGCGGCGCGCCTTCGCCGGCTATTGGCCCCACGACGAGGGCACCGCCTGGTTCGCCAACGTGCCGCACGCCGCCCCGATGACCGCGGCCGAGGCGCGGCGCACCTCGCCCGCCGAATGGCTGGCCCGGCTGCGCGAGGTGTACGCCGGCGACGTGCCCGCCGCGGAGCTGGTCCGGCACACCCGGCCGGAGGATCTGCAGATCTTCGGCACCTCCGAGATCATGCCGCCGGTGCCGCACTGGTACCGCGGCCGGATGGTGCTGGTCGGCGACGCGGTGCACGCGCCGTCCCCGAGCTCCGGCCAGGGCGCGGCGCTGGCCGCCGAGAGCGCGGTCCAGCTCGCCCGCTGCCTGCGCGACCTGCCCGACGTGCCGTCCGCGTTCGCCGCCTACGAGGCCCTGCGCCGCGCCCGGGTGGAGAAGGTGGCCGCCCGCGCCGCCCGCACCAACCAGAGCAAGGGCCTGGGCCCGGCGGCCCGGGCGGTGATGGGGGTGATCATGCCGCTGGCCTCCCGCGCCTTCTTCACCCCCGAGAAGGCCCACGGCTTCGAGCAGCGCCACCACATCGACTGGGACGCCCCGGTCAGCGCCGCGCTCACCGCCGTGCCCCCGGCGAAGGTCTGACACTGCCCGCCCCGGACGCCGGGCGGTACCCGGAGTGGCAGGTCGAGCACGCGCTCGTGCACCTGACGGGCCGGGTACAGGTCGATCTCGCCACCGAAGGCGTCAAGGGAGCGGGCCACGTTCCTCCCGCTTCGCCCGGGCTAGCCTCGCCCGCCGGAGCGGGTCACGACCTCCGCCCACCCGAGCCCGCGCCTCGCCCGCGCGAGCGACCCCGGGCTCGCCGGGCAGAGGGAGGCGGCGCGCGGCTCGCCGTCCTAGGCTTGGCGACGCCGGATCGGGAGGAGCGCCGTGCTGTACCTACCCGGGGTGTCGCGCGGTGACGCCCTGATCGCCGCGGCGGCGGTGGCCGCCTCGGTGGCACCCATGCTGGTGCCGTACCCGCGCGCCTGGTGGGCGGTGGCGCTCGCCGTGCTCGGCGCGGCACCGGTGCTGTGGCGGCGCACCCATCTGGTGGCCGCCGGCCTGGTGGCCGGCGCCGCGACCACCGCCCTGGCGCTGTCGCAGAGCGCGCTGGCCCACCCGGTGCTGCCCTTCCTGCCGTACGGCCCGCTGATCTGCACCTACACCTTCGCCGCGCAGGCACCGCCGGCCTGGCGGCCGATCGGCGTGGCCGGACTCGCCGCCGGGGTGACCGCGTCCCTGGTGCTGCCGCACGAGAGCCTGGACACCTCGCGGGCGGTGTTCACCTCGTTCGTCGCCGCCTACGCGCTGGGCGCCAGCACCCGGGCCCGGCGCGCCCAGCGCGAGGCGGACCGGGAGCGGGCCCGGCGGCTGGCCGAGGAACGGGCCGCCGCGGTGGCCGAGGAGCGCACCCGCATCGCCCGCGACATGCACGACATCGTCACCCACTCGGTCGGCCTCATGATGGTCCAGGCCGAGGCGGGTCCGCTCGCGGTACGCACCCACCCGGCGCGGGCCGAGGCGGCCTTCGAGGCGATCGCCGACGCCGGCCGGGACGCGGTCGGCCAGCTGCGTGCGATCCTCGGCACGCTGCGCGGCCCCGGCGGCCCCGACCCGCGACCTGGCGCGCTGCCCGGCCTGGACGCGCTGCCCGACCTGGCGGACCGCACCCGGCGGGCCGGGGTCGCGGTCACCGTCGAGGAGCACGGCACCCGGCGGCCGGTGCCGCCGGCGGTGGGCGTGGCCGCCTACCGGATCGTCCAGGAAAGCCTGACCAACGTGCTGCGGCACGCCGAGGTCCCCGCCGCGCTGGTCCGGCTCGCCTGGGAACCGCGCACGCTGACCGTCGAGGTCACTGACGGCGCCGGTGACCGCCAGGGCCGGCACCGGCGGGTCGGCCGGACGGGGCCGGGGCGGGCGGTGCCGTGGCCGGGCGGGACCGGGACGCCGCCGCCGGCCGGCACGGTGACGGGCACGGTGACGGGCACGGTGACGGGCACGGCGACGGGCACGGCGACGGGCACGGTGACGGGCACGGCGACCGGCGCCGCCGCGACCGATCGACCGTGGCGAGGCCGGCGGGCGGGACGCGGGGAAGGGCGCCGGGAGGAGTACCACGGGGGCCACGGCATCATCGGGATGCGCGAGCGGGCGGCGGCCTGCGGCGGCACCCTCACCGTCGACCCGCGCGGGTTCACCGTCACCGCCGTCCTTCCCCTCGCATGAGCGGCCCGCTGCGCGTCCTGGTGGCCGACGACCAGGACCTCATCCGCGGCGGGTTCGCCATGATCCTCGACGCGCAGGACGGCATCACCGTGGTCGGCGAGGCCGCCGACGGCGCCGAGGCGGTCGAGCGCGCCGTCGCGCTGCGCCCGGACCTGGTGCTGATGGACATCCGGATGCCGCGGCTGGACGGGGTGGCGGCCACCGCCGAGATCTGCCGCCGTACCTCCGCCAAGGTGCTGGTGCTCACCATGTACGACGTGGACGAGCACGTGTACGACGCGCTGCGGGCCGGCGCCGGCGGCTTCCTGCTCAAGGACGTCCGCCGGGACGACCTGGTGCGGGCGGTCCGGCTGGTCGCCGCCGGGGAGGCGCTGCTCGCTCCCTCGGTGACCCGGCGGCTGGTGGAGGACGTCGTCCGGCGCGGCACGGCGCGGCCGGAGCTGCGTCGGCGGCTGGCCGCCCTGACCGACCGTGAACGCGACACGCTGCGCCAGGTCGCGCGCGGTCTGTCCAACGCCGAGATCGCCGCCGAGCTCACCGTCAGCGAGCACACCGTGAAGACGCACGTGAGCAGCGTGCTGGGCAAGCTCGGCCTGCGCGACCGCGCCCAGGCCGTGGTGTTCGCCTACGAATCCGGCCTGGCCGTCCCGGGTGCCGAATAGCACCGGACCAGGATCTGCGGGCGGCGGCGTGCGACGGCCGTCCGGCGCCGCATCGTCCGGCGCCGCATCGTCCGGCGCCGTGCCGGCCAGTGCCGTGCCGGCCAGTGCCGTGCCGGATGCCGCGCCGGCCGGATCGGTCGCCCGCGAGAGGGAGGGGCGGTCCGCTCCGGCGGGCGATGTGGCGGGCGGCGCGGGCGGAACAGACTCTGGCCGTTCCACCGATCAGAGGAGGATTCGATGCCATCTGCCATCGCCGCCGCCGTCGCCGCCACGGTGGCCGCGCTGACCCTGGCCGCCGCGCCCGGCGCCGTACCGTCCGCCGCCGTACCGTCCGCCGCCGCGCCGTCCAGGGCCGCGCCGGTCGCCAGGACGGCGGCGTCTCCCGTATGGTCCGCCACCGCACCGGGGGGCGTGGTCCCGGCCGGCGCGCGCCCGGCGGGGGAGTGCGCCGCCCGCACGTCGCTCGGCGCGGTGGCCGGGACGGCCAGGGGCGGCGTGTGCGCGTTCCGCGGCATCCCGTACGCGCAGGCCCCGGTCGGCGCGCTGCGGTTCCGGCCGCCGCGGCCGGCCCGGCCCTGGCGCGGCACGCTGCGCGCCGTGGACGGGACGCGGGTGTGCCCGCAGTTCCGCGACGATGTGTCGGAGGAGTACCCCGACGCCCGCCCGGTGTACACCGACGAGGACTGCCTGTACCTCAACGTGTGGACACCGAGCCCGGACCGCCGCGCCCGGCGTCCGGTGATCGTCTTCATCCACGGCGGCGCCGCCCGGTTCGGCGGCGCGAACGAGCCGCGCTACGACGGCACGGCGCTCGCCGCCCGCGGGGACGCGGTGGTGGTCACGCTGAACTACCGGCTCGGCGCGTTCGGCTGGGCCGAGCTCGGCCACCTGGACCCCGCCTACCGGGGGTCGGGCAACAACGGGCTGCGTGACCAGATGGCGGCGCTGCGCTGGGTGCGGCGGCAGGCTCGCGCGTTCGGCGGCGACCCCGGGCGGATCACCGTCGCGGGCGAGTCGGAGGGCGCCATCTCGATCAGCGCCATGCTCGCCACCGACCACCCCGAACGGCTGTTCCGCCGGGCGGTGCTGCAGAGCGGCAGCGGCGCGCTGGTGCACTCCGCGGCGCTGGAGCGCCGGCTGGCCCCCGCGCTGCCGGTGCGCAGCGTGGCCGAGCTGGCCGCGCTGCCCGCCGCCCGCGTGCTGGAGCTGCAGGAGCAGGCGGTGGCCACCGTCCCCGGTGCGGCCGGCGGCGCGCTGTACTTCGGCCCGTACATCGACGGCACGCTGGTCCGTGGCCCGGTGACCGAGCGGGTCGAGGCCGGGCATGCCCGCCACGTCGAGCTGCTGGTGGGGAGCAACCGCGACGAGGTGAACTACTTCGCGCAGTTCACCCCCGGTGGGCTGCCGGCCTTGGCGGCCCAGTACGACGCGCTCTTCCCGGCCGCGCTGGCCGACCGGCGCGAGGAGATGACCAAGGTGTACCGGGCCGGGCGGAGCGAGCAGCAGGCGGCGCTGGCGATGTTCACCGACCAGATGGTCCGGGTCCCGGCCACCCGGCTGGCCGACGCGCAGAGCCGCTGGCGGCGAACGTTCACCTACCGGTTCGACTGGGCGCCGTCCGGCGGGCTCGGCGCCGTGCACACCGCCGAGCTGCCGTTCGTCTTCGGCAGCCTGCGCTTCACCGGCATCCCGGGCGGCGCGGACGCGCTGCGCGCCGACCCGGCCGGGCTCGGCCGGCTGTCCGGCCGGATGATGGACGCCTGGACGTCGTTCGCCCGCACCGGCGACCCGGGCGCGGGCGGCGCGGCGCCGTGGCCGGCCTACTCGGTGCCGCGCCGGGCCACCAAGATCTGGGATCTGGCCCCGCGGACCGAGGACGACCCGGCCGGCGCCGAGCGCGCCCTGTGGGACGCGATCCCCTTCGACGCGCTCGACCTGTGACCCGGCGGTCCCGGCCGCATAGGGGCCGGCCGGGACCGCCGGGATCACAGCCCGAGCTGCCGAGCGATGATCATGCGCTGGACCTCGCTGGTGCCCTCGCCGATCTCCAGGATCTTCGCGTCCCGGTAGAACCGGGCCACCGGGAAATCGTTCATGAAGCCGTAGCCGCCGAAGATCTGGGTGGCCTCGCGGGAGTTGTCCATCGCCGCGTTCGACGACACGAGCTTGGCGATGGACGCCTCCTTCTTGAACGACTCGCCGCGCAGCATCCGGGCGGCGGCCTGGTAGTAGGCCAGCCGCGCGGTGTGCACCCGCGCCTCCATGTCGGCGATCTTGAACTGGATGGCCTGGTACTCGCCGATCTTCCGGCCGAACGCCTCACGCTCGCGCACATACCGCAGGCACTCGTCCACGCAGCCCTGCGCGAGCCCGACGCCGACCGCCGCCAGCGCCAGCCGGCTCTCGTCCAGGATGGCCAGGAACTGGGCGTATCCGCGGCCCCGCTCGCCGAGCAGGTTCGCGGCCGGCACCCGGCAGCCGGTGAACGACAGCTCGTGGGTGTCGGAGGCGCACCAGCCGACCTTGGAGTAGGACGGGGCCACCGCGAAGCCCGGCGTGCCGGCCGGCACCATGATCGCGGAGATCTCCTTGCGGCCGCCGTCCCGGGTCCCGGTCACCGCGGTGACGGTGACCAGGCTGGTGATGTCGGTGCCGGAGTTGGTGATGAACGACTTGCTGCCGTCGATCACCCAGTGATCGCCGTCCAGCACGGCCCGGGTGCGGGTCGCGCCCGCGTCGGTGCCGCCGCCCGGCTCGGTCAGGCCGAACGCGGCCAGCGCCTCCCCGGCGCACAGCGCGGGCAGCCACCGCTCCTTCTGCTCGCGGGTGCCGAACCGGTACAGCGGCATCGCGCCGAGCGAGATGCCGGCCGACAGCGCGACGGCCACCGAGGAGTCGACCCGGGCCAGCTCCTCCAGCGCCACGCACAGCGCCAGATAGTCGCCGCCCGCGCCCCCGTACTCCTCCGGGAAGGGCAGCCCGAACAGTCCCATCCGCCCCATCTTGGCGACCAGGGCGTACGGGAACTCCGCCCGCTCGTACAGCCCGGCGACGACCGGCGCGACCTCGGTGCGCGCGAAGTCGGCCACCGTCTTGCGCAGCGCCTCGTACTCCTCGTCCAGCCGGAAGTCCATCACAGTTCCCTTCGTGCGGTGGCGCGGCGGCCGGGACGGGTCAGAGCGCGACCGAGGTGGTCAGCCCGCCGTCCACCCGGATCTCCTGGCCGGTGATGTACGACGCGCGCGACGACAGCAGGTACAGCACGGCGTCCGCGATGTCCTCGGCGGCGCCCAGCCGGCCGATCGCCACCTGGCTACGGCACTCCTCCTGCGCCTCCTCGGTGCTCGCCGCGGCCTCGAACATCTCGGTGACGATGTAGCCGGGGCTGACCGCGTTGACCCGGACCCGGCGCGGGCCGAGGTCGGCGGCCAGGCTGCGCACCATGTTGATCACCGCGGCCTTGGTGGCCGCGTAGACCGGGGTGAACGCCAGCGCCCGGTGGGTCAGCCAGGAGCCGTTGACCACGATGGCGCCGCCGTCCGCCAGCAGCGGCAGGGACTTCTGCACGGTGAAGAACACGCCCTTGAAGTTGGTCCCCACCAGGCGGTCGAACTCCTCCTCGGTGACGTCGCCGGCCCGGGCGAAGCCCAGCGCGCCGGCGTTGGCGAAGACGCCGGTCAGCTCGCCGAACCGGTCCCCGATCCGGTCGGCGAGCCGGTCCAGGTCGGCGGTGCTGGACACGTCGCACGGCACGGTCAGGACGCGGTCGCCGGCGTCCAGCTCCTTGGCGGCCGCCTCCAGCTTGTCGGCGCGGCGGCCGGCGAGCACCACGTTCGCGCCCGCCTCGACCAGGCGTCCGGCGGTGGCCAGCCCCATCCCGCTGCCGCCACCGGTGATCAATACGGTTCTGTCTTTGAACTCGGCCATGCCGCCAGCCTCACATCCGCGCCGCGGGCCGACATCTCCGCGATTGCTGACTTATTTTCACCGGCCTCTTTCCGGGGTGTTCCCTAATCCCGGGCAATGGCCGTCCAGGTGCGGAGCACAGCATTTCCGGAGATGCGGTGCCGCTTGGGCGGACGTGACGATGTAGCGGTGCCGATCGGCGGCCGAAAGCGTATTACCCGGGCGAATGTCAATCGCCGCCCGCGCGCCCGTCCCCGCCGACCGGACCGGCCGAAGAGGTCAAGGAAGGAGCCTGCCGTGCCTCGTACCCGTAGCTAGCGCATCGCCGACGGCAGACCGTACGGACCCCAGGACGCGCCCAGGCCGGGCCGGCGCCGCGCGACGCCGCCGCCCGACGGAGCCCCTGGTGACGACGGTGGCAATCCAGTACTCATCCCAGCGCGGCGGCCACCGCGCCGGCCGGGACACCTCCGGCCGCGCCGGCCGGTCCGCCGCCTTCGGGAAAGGCGTTCCCGGCGCCGCGATCGGTGATTCCGGCCCGCGGAACAACGCCTTTCCGTAGGCCGCGCAGAACATGCCGGACGCGCCCCGGCCGGACGCGCCGCCGGTGGCCGATCGGGCGCGGAATTCCCGGTCCATCACCGATGGACCCGCCGCAGAGACGATGCCGGACCAGAATACGGATTTTCGAGGAGATGACCACGATGGGCAACGACGCCAATACCCGCGCGGTGGTGCTCGGCGGGAGCCTCGGCGGGCTGTTCGCGGCCAGAGTGCTCGCCGACGCCTACGACGAAGTCGTCATCGTCGACCGCGACAAGCTGGTCGACGTCAAGGACGCCCGGCGCGGCTGCCCGCAGGGCCGGCACATCAGCGGCCTGCTGACCCGCGGCCAGCGCGCGATCGAGAGCATGTACCCAGGCATCACCGAGGAGCTCTTCGCCGACGGCGTGCCGCGGGGCGACCTGGCCGGCACCGTCCGGTGGTACGTGCGCGGCAAGCGGCTCAAGCAGCGCGACGCCGACATGCTGTGCGTGGGCGCCAGCCGGCCGATGCTGGAGTACCACGTGCGTCGGCGCACCCAGGCGCTGGGCAACGTGAAGTTCGCCGAGCGGCACGACATCCTCGGCCTGGCCGCCACCTCGGACCGTCGCAAGATCGTCGGGGTGCGGGTGCAGGACCTGGACGCCGACCGCGGCGTGGAGACCATCGACGCCGACCTGGTCGTGGACGCCACCGGCCGCGGCTCGCGCACCCCCATCTGGCTGGAGGACCTCGGCTACCCCCGGGTCAAGGAGGACCGCAAGAAGATCGGCCTCGGCTACGTCACCCAGCACTACCGGCTGCGCAACGACCCCTACCAGGGCGACCTGTCGATCAACGGGGTGGCCTGGCCGAAGCTGCCACGCGGCATCCTGTTCGCCAAGACCGACGGCGACCGGGCCGAGATGACCACCTACGGCATCCTCGGCGACCACCCGCCCACCGACCAGGCCGGCCTGTTCGAGTTCATCCGGTCCCTCGGCATCCCCGAGGTGTACGACGCGGTGATCAAGGCCGAGCCGCTGGAGGAGCCGGTCGCGTTCCGCTTCCCGACCACGCTGCGGCGCCGCTACGAGGACATGGACCGCTTCCCCGACGGGCTGCTGGTCGTCGGCGACGCGGTCACCACCTTCAACCCGGTGTACGCGGGCGGCATGACCGTGGCCGCGCTGTCGGCGCTCACCATCCGCGAGCACCTGCACAGCGGCGCGGCCCCCCAGCCGCTGGACTACTTCCGCGACCTGGCCCGCAACGTCATCGACCCGCCGTGGCAGATGACCCACAACGTCGACCTCAGCTTCCCCGGCGTGGAGGGCGAGCGCCCGCTGTCGCTGAAGCTGGAGCAGGCGTTCATGAAGCTGGTGCAGACCGCCGCCGCCCGCGACAGCCGGGTCACCGCCGGCTACATGCGCGTCGCCGGCCAGGTCGAGCACCCCAAGACGCTGATGAAGCCGAAGTTCCTGCTCCGCGTGCTGCTCGCCGCGACCGGGATCACCAAGCCGTCGCCGGACCGCCCGCGCAACCGGGCCGCCGAGCGTCGCGAGGTCCCGATCTCCTGACCCGGCCCGGTGGCCCTGGCCGCGCGACGGCGCGCGGCCCGGGCCCCGTGTCCGGCGCGGACCGCCCGCCGCACCCCGCCGCGGCCGCGCGCCCGTCCATCCCCGCGGACGGCGCCGGCCGCGGCGTGCGGGGCGCCGGAGCCGCCCCGCGCGGCGGGCACCCGCGACCGCCGGAGGCCGGCCGCGCCCGGCCGTCACCGGCCCGCGGCGCGGCGGTGCGAACCTGGAAGGAAGCCAGAGTGACCGAGGCATCTGCGGCCGGCGGGCCCGCCCCCCGGCGCGCCGCGCCATCACGCGCCCAGGACGCCGCCTGGTTCCTCGACCGGTTGACCCCCGGCTCGCCGGCCCACCATCTCCACCGCGTGTACCGGGTGACCGGCGACCTCGACCTGGCGGCCCTGTCCGCCGCCTGGCAGGCGGTCGTCCGGCGGCACGACGCCCTCCGGACCACCCTCCCGGCCCCGGACGGACACCCGGTCCGGCACATCTCCGCCGATCCCACGTGCTCGCTCACTTACACCGAACCCGCCGCCGGTGCGGCGGCGCGGGCGGAGGCGGTGGCCGCGCGGTGGTGCGCCGCGACGGTCACCGCCCCGTTCGACCTGGCCACCGGGCCGCTCGCCCGGCTGGCGGTCGCCGCCCTGGGCGGCGGCGAGCACCTGGTGGCCCTGGTGCTGCACCGGGCGGTCGCCGACCCGCGATCGATGGCGATCGTCGCCGGCGACCTGTCCCGGTGCTACGCGGCGGCCGTCGCGGGCAGGCCGATGCCCGCGGCGGCCCCCACCGCCCCGCCCGCATATCCCAAAGAGTCCCTGCGGGCCGAGCCGTTCGTGCCGTCGATGCGTACCGGCCGGGCCGGACGGCACGGCGCGGACGCGCCCGTCGCCGAGGATGCCGCGCTGATCGCGTGGTGGGTGGCGGCGCTGGCCCCGCTGCCCGCTCCGCCCGCGCTGCCCGCCGACCGGGCCGGCGGCACCGGACCGTCGCACCGGCCCGGACGGCTGCCCTTCGACTGGGGCACGAGCCTGTTCCGTGGCGTGGCCGAGCTGGCCCGCGCCGAGGACACCACGCCGTTCGCGGTGCTGCTGGCCGCCTGGCACAGCCTGCTCGGCCGGTACGGCGGCGACGACCGCGTCCTGGTCGGCGTCCCGGTGGACACCCGGCCGGACGCGGCCCACGCCGGGGAGGCCGGCCCGTTCGAGGACCACCTGGTCATCTGCGCCGACCTGTCCGGACGGCCCGGCCTGCGGCGGGTGGCCGGCCGGGTGGCCGCCGCGGCCCGGGAGGCGTCCGCGCACGCCGTGCCGTTCACCGACCTGGCCCGGGCGCTCGACCCCGGACGCGGCGCCTACCGGACGCCGGTCACCGAGGTGACGTTCACGCTGCGCGCGGCACCCGAGGCGCGGCTGGAACTGCCCGGCACCCGGGTGCGGCCGGTCGCGGCCGAGGACGGCTGGAGCGGCGCGGCGCTGGCCCTGACGGTCGACGCGGCCGGGCCGTCCCTCACCGGCGAGCTGCGCTACCGGGAGGACCTGTTCTCCGCGGGCGCGGCCGGCCTGGTCCTCGGTCAGCTGCACGCCTTGCTGGCCGCCGCGCTGCGCGACCCCGACCACCCGGTCGCCGACCTCCCCTTGGCCCCGCCCGCCGATCTCGCACCGGACCCGGTGGATGCGCCGATCCGGCCGGTGCAGGAGCTGGTCCGCGAGCGCGCGGCCGAGATTCCGGACGCCGTCGCGGTCCGCTGGGCCGGTGCCGATCTCACCTACCGCGAGCTGGTGGCCGGAGCCGCCCGAGTCGCCGCCGCGCTGCGTACCGGGGAAACCGGGGACGGGGTCGCCGGGCGGCCGGTGGCGGTGCGGATGGGACCGGGCGCGCGGCAGGTGATCGCGCTGCTCGGCGTCCTTGAGGCCGGCGCCCACCTGGTCTGCCTGGGTGCCGGCGACCTCGGCGAGCGCGGCCGGGCGGTGCTGTCCGACATCCGGCCGGTCCGCCTGCTGGTCGACGGGGAGGCCGGCGACGACCTGGCCCGCTGGTACCGCGACGAGCTCGACGCCCCGGTGCTCGACCTGTCCGTCCTGCCGGGGGACGAGGACGTGCCACCGGTCGCGGCGCCGGTCGTACCGGCCGCGGAGGCCTGGGGATACGTGGCCTACACCTCCGGGTCCACCGGGCGGCCGAAAGGGATCGCGCACACCTGGCGGACCCTGGCGCAGTTCGTCACCTGGTTCGCCGGCGAGTTCGGCGTCCGGCCCGGGGCGCGGGTCGCCCAGTGGGCGGCGCCCGGCTACGACGCCGCGCTGATGGAGGTCTTCGCGGCCCTGGTCGCGGGCGGCACGCTGTGCCCGGTGCCGGATGACAGCCGCGGCGACCCCGACAAGGCGGCCGGCTGGCTGGCGGCCGAGCGGATCACCCTGTTCCAGACGGTGCCCAGCTTCGCCCGCGGCCTGCTGACCGCGATCCGGGACGGCGGCCCGGCGGCCTACCCGGGAGCGCTGGACCACCTGCTGCTGGCCGGGGAGCCGCTGCCCGGCGAGCTGGCGAACGGCCTGCGCGACGCGCTGCCGGGCGCGCGGCTGGTGAACCTGTACGGCCCGACCGAGTCCATCCTGGCCACCTGGCACGAGATCACCGGGCCGGTATCGGGGGTGGCGCCGGTCGGCCGGCCCATCCCGGGCCGGCAGGTCCTGGTGGTGGACGGGTTTGACCGGCCCTGCCCGCCCGGGGTGACCGGCGAGATCGTGATCCGCGGCCCGCACGTCACCCCCGGATACGTCGGCGCCGCCGCCGGCGACCGGGCCCGCTTCCGCCCGCTCACCCCGGGCCCGGCGGCGGCCGTCGAGGCAGACGAGCCCGCCCCGGCCGCCGATGCGGGCGGAGCCGGTCAGGCCGGCCTGGCGGCCCGGTTCACCAGGGCGGACCAGCCCGGCCAGGCGGACCGGCCCGGCCAGGCGGACCGGCCCGGGGCACCGGTACCGGCGTATCGGACCGGGGACCGGGGGCGGATCCGGTGGGACGGCGCGCTGGAGTTCGGCGGGCGCGCGGACTTCCAGATCAAGTTCAACGGCGTCCGGCTGGAGCTCACCGACATCGAGGCGGCGCTCGCCGCGCACCCGTCGGTGGCCGAGTGCGCCGTCGTCGCGGTCCGCGGGCCGGACGGGCTGGTCAGCCGGCTGGTCGGGTACGTCGTGCCGCGCGGCGAGGCCGCGGCGGACGCCTGGCGCGCGGCGCTGCGCCGCCGGTTCGGCAAGGGCATGCCGCCGGTGTCGTTCCGCGCGCTCGGCGAGCTGCCGCGCAACGCCGGCGGCAAGGTGGACCGCGCCCGGCTGCCGCGGCCGTCCCGCCCGTCGGCCCGGGCGGCCCGCGCCGCGGCCACGCCGGCCGGCCGGGCGGTCGCCGCCATCTGGTCGGAGGTCCTGCACGCCGGCCGGCCCGGCGCCGTCGCCCCCGAGCCGGACGTCACCTTCTTCGCGGCCGGCGGGCATTCCCTGCTGGTCCCTTCGCTTCTCGACCGGATCCGCACGCGTTTCGGAGTGGACATTCCGGTGGCCCGGTTCTTCGCCGATCCGACACCGGCCGGTCTTTCCGCACTTGTCGAGTCTCTTATCGATTCGCACGCCGTACCGACCGAAGCAGTAACCCAAACCATGATGGGGTGAGTGAACGTGACTCTGGTGGAAACCGAACGGTCAGTTGATTTCGACGGCGAGAGCCTGGAGATCGCCGACGTCCGCCGGGTGGCCGAGGACTGGGCGCCGTGCACGATCTCGTCGGCGGCGCTGGCCCGGGCGGCCACCAGCCGGCGGATGTTCGAGGACACCGTGCGGGAGAACATCCCGGTCTACGGCGTCACCACCGGCTACGGTGAGATGATCTACATGCTGGTCGACACCTCCAAGGAGGTGGAGCTGCAGACCAACCTGGTCCGCAGCCACAGCGCCGGCGTGGGCCCGCTGTTCGCGCAGGACGAGGCGCGGGCGATCCTGGTCGCCCGGCTGAACGCGCTGGCCAAGGGCTACTCGGCGGTGCGACCAGAACTGCTGGAGCGGCTCGCGCTGTACCTTAACCTGGGCATCACCCCGGCCATCCCGGAGATCGGCTCGCTCGGCGCCAGCGGCGACCTGGCGACGCTGGCGCACATCGCCACCACGCTCATCGGCGAGGGGTACGTGCTGCGCGACGGCAAGCGGGTCGAGACCGGCACCGTGCTGCGCGAGCACGGCATCGAGCCGCTGCAGCTGCGGTTCAAGGAGGGCCTGTCGCTGATCAACGGCACCTCCGGGATGACCGGCCTCGGCAGCCTGGTCGTCGGCCGCGCCCTGGAGCAGGTGCGCCAAGCCGAGATCGTCACCGCGCTGGTGGTGGAGACGCTGCGCGGCTCGACCAGCCCGTTCCTCGCCGACGGGCACGACGTGGCCCGCCCGCACCGGGGCCAGATCGACACCGCGGCCAACATGCGCACGCTGATGCGCGGCAGCGGCCTCACCCTGGAGCACGCCGAGCTGCGCCGGCAGGCGCAGGAGGCCAAGAACGGCGACGGCGTGCACCGCACCGAGGTCTACCTGCAGAAGGCCTACACGCTGCGGGCGATCCCGCAGGTGGTCGGCGCGGTCCGCGACGCGCTGTACCACGCGGTGGAGAAGCTGAGCATCGAGCTGAACTCCTCCAACGACAACCCGCTCTTCTTCGAAGGCAAGGAGATCTTCCACGGCGCCAACTTCCACGGCCAGCCGGTCGCGTTCGCCATGGACTACGTGACGATCGCCCTCACCCAGCTCGGCGTCTTCTCCGAGCGGCGCACCAACCGGCTGCTGAACCGGCACCTCAGCGACGGCCTGCCCGAGTTCCTGGTCGCGGGCGACCCCGGCCTGAACAGCGGCTTCGCCGGCGCCCAGTACCCGGCGACCGCGCTGGTCGCCGAGAACCGCACCATCGGCCCGGCCAGCACCCAGAGCGTGCCGTCCAACGGCGACAACCAGGACGTGGTCAGCATGGGCCTGATCGCCGCCCGCAACGCGCGCCGGGTGCTGTCCAACAACACCCGCATCCTGGCCGTGGAGTTCCTCGCCGCGGCGCAGGCGGTGGACGTCTCCGGCCGCTTCGACGGGCTCAGCCCGGCGGGCAAGGCGACCTACGAGCTGGTGCGCTCGCTGGTGCCGACCCTGGACCGCGACCGGTACATGTCCGACGACATCGAGCTGGTGGCCGCCGCGGTGTCGCGCGGCGAGTTCCTCAAGGTCGCCGAGGCCGCCCAGATCGAGCTGCGCTGACCGTACCGGACCGGCGGCCGCCAGCGGCCGCCGGTCGGCAATCCAGAATAACGGCGGCTCGGCCCGGAATGGTTACAGTGAGAACGGATCAGCGGTATTCACCGTCCGGGCCGGGCGGCCGTCGATAAACGCCGGGAATTGATTCACCGGCCCGCCGTCCGACCGGCCGGCGGAGGAAGAAGGAGGAATCGAGGCGTCATGACGATTTCCACCGTGCCGGCGGCACCAGGCGACGTCGCGGACCGGATTCCGCTCTCCTTCAACCAGGAATTCCTCTGCAATTTCGACCGCGGCGACGGCGAGGGCCCGTTCGGGCCCAAGTACAACATCGTCTGCGGCTGGCGGCTGGCCGGCCCGGTGGACGCCGGCACGCTGCGCGCCGCCCTGGACGACGTCGTGGTGCGGCACGAGGCGCTGCGCACCCTGATCGTCCGCGACCCGGGCGACCGGTACCAGAAGGTGCTGCCACCGTCCCCGGCCACCCTCCAGGTGCGCGACCTGTCCGGCACGGCGCCGGGCGAGCGCGAGCTGCGCGCCGAGGAGCTGCTGGTCGAGGTCGAGTCGGGGGAGTACGGCATCGACGAGCTGCCGCTGGTGCGGGCGGTCCTCGGCCGGTTCGACGAGCGGGACGCGGTGCTGATCCTGGTCGCGCACCACACCGCCGTGGACGAGTGGTCGATGCGCCTGGTCATGCGGGACCTGGCCGGCTTCTACGCCGCCCGCACCGGATACCCGGCCGAGCTGCCGCCCGCCCTGCAGTACCGCGAGTACGCGGCCTGGGAGCAGGCCGCCGGCGGCGGGGCGGGGGAGCGGCCGCGCGCGTACTGGCGGGACAAGCTCGCCGGCGCCGGCATCCTGGCCCTGCCCACCGACCACCCGCGGTCGGCCGGGCTGCCCAAGTCGACCGCCTGGCACCGGTTCTGGATCCCCGCCGAACTCACCACCGAGGTGCTGCGGATCGGCCGCGGGCTGCGCGGCTCGCCGTTCATGGTGCTGCTCGCGGCGTACGCCACCCTGTTGCGCCGGATGACCGGGATCACCGACGTGGTGGTGCCGACGTTCACCTCCGGCCGCGGCAGGCCCGAGTTCCAGGACACCGTCGGGTCGTTCTTCAACTTCGTCCCGCTGCGCATCGACCTGACCGGGTGCGTCACCTTCCGCGACGTGGTGGCGCGCACCCGCCGCACCTGCGTCGAGGCGTACTCCAACGACATCCCGTTCGCCGTGGTCATCGGCGAGGCCCCCGAGCTGATGCTGCCCTCCATGGCCGACGACCGGGCCGCGTGCGCCTTCCAGGTGTTCCGCTCGCCGCTCGCCACCGAGGAGCGGGCCGGCGACCTGCGCTACACCGAGATCCGCCGGCGGCTCATGTCGCAGCCGGTGGGCGGCGACATCCCCGACGGCGCCATGTGGCATCTGGAGATCGACGCCTCCGGGGACATCGTCGGCACCCTCGGCTACAACACCAACCTCTTCGACGAGGCGACCATCGCCGGCATGGCGGCCGGGTTCCACCGGGTGCTCGGCAGGGCGGTGACCGCCCCGGACGAGCCGCTGGAGTGGGCCTGAGGCGCCCCGCCACCGGTCACCATCGATTCGCGAAACCGACCAGCCGTCGCCGAACGGCACGACAGGGCCTGCCCAGGCAGGCGGGAGGACATCATGACCACAGGCAGCAGCGGCACGACGGCGGCCGGCCCGGAGCTCACCGCGGCGGTCGAGAAGATCTGGCGGGACGTCCTGCAGGTGGCCGAAGGCGAGGACGACGCCACGTTCTTCGAGCTGAACGGCGAGTCGATCTCCGCCAACCGGCTCACCTCGCGCATCGAGGCCGAGTTCGGCGTGCGCATCGAGGTGGGCGACCTGTTCGAGGAGGACCCGGACGCCGCCGGCCTGGCGCGCATGGTCGCCGACCGGCTCGGCGACCCGTCCCGGGTGTGACCGCGCGGCGGCGCGCCGTACGGCTGACCAAGTGACGAAAGGTGGTCCATGATGGCGGGTCTGATCAGGGTGACCCCCGACGCCGACCTCGACGAGGTCGTGGAGATTCTCGAGCGGGACGGGGGCGTGATCGTCGAGAACCTGGTCGACGAGGCCACGCTCGCCGCGCTGTGGAGCGACTTCCAGCCGGCGCTGGACGCCTGCCCCTACGGTGAGGACTGGTACAACGGCAAGCGCACCCGCCGGGTGTCGTCGCTGTTCGCCCGCACCGCGCACCTGACGCCGGTGGTCACCCACCCGCTCTACCTGGGTGCCGCCCGCCGCATCATGCAGCAGCCGGTGCCGATGTGGATCGGCAAGTCCCGGGTGGAGATGACGCCGACGATCCAGATCAGCGGCACCCAGCTGATCGAGATCCACTCCGGGCAGGGCAAGCAGCCGCTGCACCGCGACGACGCGCTGCACCTGCGCCGCCACCCCGGCCCGACCAGCCGGGTGCAGCTCATGGTGGCGATGAGCGAGTTCACCGCCGCCAACGGCGGCACCCTGGTGATCCCCGGCAGCCACCACTGGGACGACGAGCGCGCCCCCGAGCAGAGCGAGGCGTACCCGACGGAGATGCCGGCCGGGTCCGGGCTGATCTGGCTGGGCGGCGTCTACCACGGCGGCGGGCGCAACACCACCGACACCCCGCGCACCGGCATGACCATCGCGCTGGACCTGGGCAACCTCCGCCAGGAGGAGAACCAGTACCTCGCGGTGCCGCGCGAGGCGGTACTGGCCTACCCCGAGGAGGTGCGCCGGCTGCTCGGCTACGACCGCTGCCCGCCCGGCCTCGGCTGGTACGAGATGGAGGACCCCTACGTCGTCCTGGAAGCCGACGCCCCGACCCCTGGCGTCCCGCTGACTGTGTAGCTTCGCGCGCGCGCGGGTTCGGGAGGGGCCCGCTGCGGGAGAACGGCATGCTCCGCGCGCGGGGTGGGTGACGTGGCTGGGTGACCTGCTACGCCACCGGGCGGGATGGGCGGTGGGGTTACGGCCCAGGCGCGCAGTGTTGTTTGGCGCGCGCTTCGCGCGCGCGGGTTCGGGCGCCCTTTAGCCGGTGTTGTTCGTTCGTCGGTTGGAAGCGCTCGTTCCTCGCGCTTCCGCCCTCCTCCTCACAACACCGGCGCGCCCGAACCGGCCCGGGAAGGGCTGCGTCGGGTGAACGGCTCACTGATCACGGGAGGGGCGGGCGGCGGGGTGACGGAACGGTGCGCATGTTCGATGGAGGTGTCCAGCAGGTGGCGGAGAGGTTCGGTGGAGACGCCGAAGGCGCTGGGCGTGCCGAGGCCGGCGAGGAATCGCAGGGCGTTCCGACGTTCCATCTCATTGTCTCCCATGCCATATGCGGGATCATCCGGGTATCCATCCCCGGGAGGCCGGGCTGATTCAGCGGCCTCCAGCCGCGCCGGCACCTGGTGCAGCGTGGCAGCATCCCCTTGGCGTCGTAGACCTGGTCCAGCCGGATGACCATGTCCGGCCACGGGACGCACTCGCCGCGCTCCCAGCGGGCCAGGTTGGAGGGTTAGCGCGAGACCTTTCGCTCGTCGGGCGTGAGGCCCCGCAGCGTCCAGAGGCCGTACAGCGCGAGAAGCGGTTTGGCGATCGTCCACTCGCCGAGGCGGTAGTCGTCAACGCGCACGAGCCTGCCGGCCAGGTCTGGGCGCTGCCGTCGCAGGTAGGCGCGGGCTTTGAGCGCGTGCGCCGGCTGAGACACGATCTTGATGCGGTCGGCGTCCTCGAGCAGCGGGATCACGTTCGTGATGTTCTCCCACGTCGTCGCGCTCTCCTCCTCGAGGAGCACGTTACCGGCGAAGCCGAGCGCCGACTTGGCGTAGTCGGCCATCACCCGGGCCTCGGTGGCCGCCTCGCCGGTCGCACCCCCAGTGAAGATCACCCTGGTATCGTGCACGCGGCCCGGGTCGATGGAGCAGAGGCCGGCCCGGACCCGCCATCGGTTGACGAGGTTCGCCGTCGCCTGGGGGTTGCGGAAGCCCAGCACGACCACGACCTCGCGGGTTCCCTCACCGTCGCCGACCAAGGCCCGAGACCAGCGCCGGTTCAGCCACTCGCCCCAGGCCAGGGCGGCCACTCCGGCGATCATCAGCCCGGTCCCCCATCGCATGCGTCGACTCTAGGACCCTTCGCCAGGGCCGCCCATTCCCTGCACCTTATGCACCTTCCGAATAAGTTTCGGCGTTAGTTGAGCAAGCTGACGGATTCTGCGTATGCATTCGAAGCGTTAGAGCCTGTAGTGGCCGTGCTACGGTGATTTCTTGACCTGGCGCCCAGTTGCTAGAGGTAACCATGCCGAACGTGGCGACGTTCCGTACATCGTCCCTCGAATCGCTTTCGCGGAGTACTGCGGTTTCGATACCGCTGTCATGTGGTGAATGGGTTGGATTCTTGGATGAAGGCATCCCAAGTGTCGATCTTCGGCCATTAGGGGCGGAAGTAATAAGCGATCAAAGCGGTAGCAGGGCATCCGGTACCGACAATGATGGCTAGCCGAGGAACTCGCCGATCATGAAGCATGCGTTCGTGGACGAGTCAGCGAGGGGGGGCTACCTCATTTGTGCGGTGGCGATCGCACCAGCAGACCTGCCAGCGAGTAGGCGCGCGTTGAGGAAGCTCTGTAAGCCGGGGCAGCAACGGATCCACATGGCCAGCGAGAGCGATAGTCGCCGCCGCGAGATCTTGAGTATGATCGACGGGATCGAGGTAGCTGCGCATGTATATCAGGCAGAGCTAGCAAAGAGCGCTCAACGGGTGGTTCGTGACGACTGCTTCCGTGCTGCTGTTCCGAGTCTGATCGCCATGGGTGTCTCGCGCCTGATCATCGAATCCTGCAACCAAGACCGACAGGACCGACTGGTAATCCACGAGGCGTTGAGCAAAGCAGACGCTCATGACCTTCTGGTGTACGGGCATGACCGCCCGGCGTTGGAACCGCTCCTATGGGTACCAGACGCCCTGGCGTGGGCATATGGGAAAGGAGGTGACTGGCGCCGTCGAACACGAGGGGCAATACAAGGTGTAATCAAGGTATAGACTTACTAAAACGCGAAACCCGGCCGACTCACCGTCCGGAGAGCTGCCGGGTTCACTTCCGCAAGCTATTGCCTACGACGCTCCCATGGTGCACCCTGACACGTCTGATGTCAACTGCTTGAGGCCGACCGGCCGTGTAGAGCCTGCTGACACCCGCCCTCATTGCTCGGTTGCGTAAGCCTTGATCGGTCTCAACATGGTCTGTACGGGTTGAGAGGCCGCTATCCGTTAAATCGGTTGCGCCGCTGACTAACGTGTTCGTCGTGGCAGAGATCGATGGGGCGGCTTTCGTCCGCGACGGGTTCGTGAAGGTGGCCGCGACGGTGGCTCCGGAGCTGGCCGAGAAGGCACTGGCGCAGGCATGGGCGCAGCTCGGCGGGCGAACTCCAGATGACCCGTCCGGCTGGGACGAACCGGTGATGTGGGCGTCGGACCTGACCGGTCAGGGGCCGATGGGTGAGATGGCGCGCAGCCCTCGGCTGGCGCGGGCCCTGGACGAGGTGTGCGGGGCGCGCGGCCGGGCGCCGCGCGGCGCGCTGGGCATGATCCCGGTCCGGTTCCCCGGCAAGGCGGTGGTCGACGACCGCGGGTGGCACATCGACGCGAACGTGGCCCTGCCCGACGGCACGTACGCGGTGAGCGGGCGGCCGGAGATGATGCTGGTGCTGACCTTGCTGTCGCGGGTGGGCCCGGAGGACGCGCCGACCCGGATCCGGGTGGGCTCGCACCGGGCGGCCGGAGCGGCGCTCGCGGGGCAGGTGCTGGACCCGATGAAGGCCGGGCCGGTGGTCGATCAGGCCACCCAGGACTGCCCGGTGGCGTACGCCACGGGCGAGCCGGGTGACGTCTTCCTGGTGCACCCGTTCACCGTGCACGCCGCCGACGAGCACCGGGGGACGCGGCCGAGGTTCATGGCCCAAGGACCGGTGCTGCTGGCGCAGCCGGTCACCCCGGACGCCGGCAACCTGCTGGGCCAGGCACTGGCGGGCTGACCGTCCGGAATCGCCGGTCCGAGGCCGCAGGGCGGCCCGCCGGCGGTGCCGGGCCGCCTGGTCGGCCCGGCATCCGTGCCAGGAACGGCCCGGCCGGTGGAGAGGTCAGGGCAGTGTGGCGGCCTTGCGGAGCAGCACTTCGCGTTCGCGATGGTTGGTGCACAGCCGGGCCGCCAGTTCGAGTTCGGCGCGCGCCTCCGGTCGCCGGCCGAGCCGGGCCAGCAGCTCGCCGCGCACGGTCGGGACCAGGTGTGAACCGGGGAGCCGGTCGGCGGCGATCAACTCGTCCACGATCTCCAGGCCCCGCGCCGGGCCGGCGGCCATGGCGACGGCGACGGCCCGGTTGAGCTCGACCACCGGCGAGGGCGCGACCCGGCCGAGGGCCTCGTAGAGCACCACGATCCGGTCCCAGTCGGTCGCCTCGACCGAGGGCGCCGCCGCGTGGGCGGCGGCGATCGCGGCCTGCAGGCCGTAGGGGCCGAGGCCGCGGGGCGAGGCCTTGGCCAGCGCGGCCAGCCCGCGGCGGATCGCCGAGATGTCCCACCGCCGCCGGTCCTGGTCCTCCAGCAGGATCGGCGAGCCGTCCGGGCCGGTCCGCGCCGGGAAGCGGGCGGCGGTCAGCTCGCACAACGCGAGCAGGCCGTGCACCTCCGGCTCGTCCGGTTGCAGCGCGGCCAGCGTGCGGGCCAGCCGGATCGCCTCGTACGCCAGGTCGGTACGCAACAGCCGGTCGCCCGACGTGGCCGTCGACCCCTCGGTGAAGATCACGTACAGCACGCTGAGCACGCCGCCCAGCCGCTCCCGGCGCTCGGCGGCCGGCGGCGGTTCGAACGGCACCCCGGCCGCCGCGATCGTCTTCTTGCCCCGGGTGATGCGGGCCTGCACGGTCGGCACCGGGACGAGGAACGCGCGGGCGATCTCCTCGCTGGACAGGCCGCCCACCACGCGCAGGGTCAGCGCCACCCGGGCCTCGGCGGAGAGCACCGGGTGGCAGCTGATGAACATCAGCGCCAGCACGTCGTCGTCGATCCGGTCGGGATCGATGTCCTCCTCGACCGCCGATCCGGCCGGCACTTCGGCGGCCAGCAGGGCGTATCGGTCCTGGAGGGCGGCCCGGCGGCGGATCGCGTCGATCGCCCGCCGCCGGGCCGTGGCCATCAGCCATCCGGCCGGATTCACCGGCCGGGCGCGCGGCCACGACACCAGCGCCTCGGCCACCGCCTCCTGGGCCGCGTCCTCGGCCAGCCCGAAATCGCCGGTGAACCGGGCCAGCGCGGCGACGATCCGCGCCGACTCGATCCGCCAGACGGCCTCGACGCCGGCGGCGTCCATCAGCTCCGGCCCTCGCTCTCGCAGCCGCCCCGGTCCTGGACGCTCACGCGCCGGCCTGCGGGACCTCGTCGCTCCCGGGCACCCGCCGAATCTCGATCTTGGTCCCGCGGGCCACCGGGACCCGCCTGGCCCACTCGACCGCCTCCGCCTTGGAGGCGACGTCCAGCAGGAAGAAGCCCCCGAACAGTTCCTTGGTCTCGCCGTACGGGCCGTCGGTGACCACCGGGACCTCGCCGCTGAAGTCGACCACGACGCCCTGAGCCGGATCGTCCAGCCCTTCCGCCGCCAGGAGAACGCCGGCCTTGACCGCCTCCTCGATGAAGCTCCGGGTCGTGGCCATCATCTCGTCGATGTCGGCCATCATGGCCGCGTTCGACTCGTCGGTGCCTCGCATGATCAGCAGGTACTTCGCCATCGTGTCCTCCTCGTCCCGCGAGGCCGCCTCCCGGCCCTCGCACCCACTTGTCGAACGGGCGGCCCGCGGATCGACACGGTCCGCGGGAAACCTCGCGCCGCCTCCGCCGCGAGGTCCTCCGTTCGCCGGCGAGGAGACTCAGAAGGGTGCGAAGACCGTACAGCGTCCGGGCCGACGCCGGTCGATCGCTTGCGCGAATGGCTAACGTATTCGCCGTCGCATGGGTCGAGGAGCGGCGTTCGTCCGCGACCGGAGGAGTGGATGCTGGGATGACGGCAGGGCGGCGGGTGCCCGCACAGGACGAGGTGCTCGGGTACTTCGAGACGCTGTCGAACTGGGGGCGGTGGGGCGACGACGACGAGCGCGGCACGCTGAACCACATCACCGATGAGGTCCGGCTGGCGGCGGCGCGGGCGGTGCGGCACGGCCGGAGCGTGTCGTGCGCGTGGGAGGTCGCCGCACCGGAGGACATGGAGCGGTCGACGACGACGTGCCCGTGCGCCGCCGACATGCCGGGTGCCGAGAACATGCCACGCGCGTTCCACGACGACCGGCGCTGGGGCTTCTCGTCCGAGCGGCTCGGCATCTCCTTCCACGGCAACACCGTCACCCATCTCGACGCGCCGTGCCACATCTATTGGGACGGCCAGCTGTACAACGGGCGGACGCACTCGCTGGTCGACGCCGCGACGGGGTCGTCATGGGCGGCCGTCACGGCGGCGGTGAACGGGATCATCACGCGCGGGGTGCTGCTGGACGTCGCCGGGGTCCGGGACGTGCCGTGGCTGGAACCTGGGGAGGGCGTGTACCCCGACGATCTCGAGGCGGCCGAGCGCCGTCAAGGCGTGCGGGTGCGGTCCGGCGACGCGGTGCTGCTGCGTACCGGCCAGGGCCGTGCTCGGCACGAGGCCGGTCCGGCCGGCGGCTTCACCCAGGCCGGCTGGCACGCGTCCTGCCTGCCGTGGCTGCACGAACGGGAGGTCGCGCTGATCGGCGCGGACACCCCGCAGGACGTCCAGCCGTCGGGGTACGACGACGTGCTGATGCCGGTGCACGCGGTGAGCCTGGTCGCGATGGGGCTGTGGCTGCTGGACAACTGCGACCTGGAGGCGTGCGCGGCGACGGCCGCCGAGCTCGGCCAGTGGGACTTCCACCTCGCGGTCGCGCCGGTCCGCTTCGCCGGTACCTCCGGCAGCCCGGTCAACCCGATCGCGACATTCTGACGGCCGCCGGGCCTGGCACCGGAGCCTTCGTCCGGGGGTGACGGAGGTCAGGCGGCGGCCGGGTGCTCGCGGTGGGGCTGGGTGGCCGGGCGGCGGGGGCGCAGGGCGCGGCAGAGGGCGGCGGCGGCGAGCTGCAGGGCGGCGATGCCGAGCAGCAGCAGGGCCGGCGGCGCGGTGGCGGCCAGCCCGGCGAGCCCGGCACCGGCCGCCGCCGCGGTGATCTTGAGTCCGGCGCCGACGGTGAAGACCTGGGCCCGCGCGTGCTCGGGCGCGTGCTCGGCGCGGATTCGCAGCGTGGCGGCCAGTACCGGCCCGTCGCAGACGCCGGCCACCGCGTACAGCGCCGCCGCGGCGACCGGCGAGCCGGTCAGCGCGGCGGCCCCGAGGGCCAGGCCGATGCCGAACAGGCCCAGCTCCGCCTGGCGGGCCGCGGGCAGCCGCGTCCCCCAGCGCGCGGCCGCCAGCGAGCCGGCCAGCGCGCCCAGGGCGAACGCGGTGATCAGCCAGCTGCCCGCGGCCGGGTTCCCCATCGACCCGGCCAGCAGCACCGTGGTCGTGGTCAGCGCGCCCACGCCGAGGAACGCCAGGCAGGTGGCCGCGGTGATCGCCCGCAGCTCGGCGACCCGCCACAACGCCACCAGCCCGGCCACCAGGCCGTCGCGCATCGACGTCCCGCCGGGACCCGTCGCCGTGCCCGAATCGGCTCCCATGCCCTTATGGGTGCCGGGATCGGCTTCCGCGTCAGGGCCCGCCGCTGCGCTGGTTTTCGCCTTCCCGCCGGTGCCGGGGCGGGGCCCGGTGCCGGTGGCGGAGGTGGCCCGGGCGCGGGCGTACGGCAGGGTGCCGGCCGCGACGGCCGAGGCCAGGGCCACCGCCGCCAGCAGGCCCATCGCCGTGTCCGCGCCGGCCGCGGCGGCGGCCACCCCGACCAGCACCGGCCCGGCCACCGACGCGGCGTTGTAGACCGTGGCGTCCAGCCCGTAGGCGAGGTCACGCCGCGGGCCCGGCCCGGTCAGGCCGGCGATGAGGCTGGACAGGCCGCCGGTCACCACCGGCCCGCAGCATCCGCCGGCCACCGCGACGGCCAGCGCCACCGGCAGCGGCACCCGGCCGGCCAGCAGGGCGAGCGCGGCCACGGCGGCGGCGAACCCGGCGAGCGCGCCGCAGTAGAACATCCGGGGCCGGGGGGTGCGCGCGGCCAGCGTGCCGGCCAGCGGCGCGGCGAGCACGTGCGGCGCCGTCCAGGCGGCCAGCACGTAGGCGCCGGGGGCCGCGTCCCCGGTGCGGGCCAGCACCAGCATGACCACCGCCACCGTGACGCCTTCGGCCGCCAGCCGGGCCAGGAAGGCGGTGGCCAGGTAGCGTCTCATCCCCATGCCGCCCTTCGTCCTGTAACGTCTTTCGCGGAAAAGACGTTACAGGACATGCTGCCCGGCGGAGAAGGCGGGTAACGTGGTCGCGGATCGGAGATCGCCGCGACTGGAGGAGGCGGTGATGGGCGATGCCGGCATCGGGCCGGGCTTCCGGCCGGCCCGCCGCATGCTGGACATCGTCAACGCGGTCCGGCTCGCCCCGGACCTGTCCCGCGATGCCCTGGCCGAGCTGCTGGTGCGGCACGGGGAGGCGCCCGGAGAACTCGCCGGGGAGGCGTTCACCGCCGCCGACGCGGCCGGCCTGCGCGCCGCCGCCGTCCGGCTGGCCGGTATCCTCGCCGAGACCGACGCCGACCGGGCGGCCGGCGCCATCAACGCGGTGCTGGCCGAGTGCGGCGCCCGCCCGCACCTGGCCCGGCACGGCGGCCACCCCTGGCACCTGCACGTCGACCGGGGCGAGGACGCGAGCTGGGCCGACTGGTTCCTCGCCTCCGGCGCCCTGGCCCTGGCGCAGATCCTCACCGAGTACGGCCGGGTGCCCTGGGGGCGGTGCGACGCGACCGGCTGCACGGCCCTGTACCTCGGCACCGGCCCAGGCAGCGCCCGCCGTTACTGCTCGGCGGCGTGCGCCTCCCGCGAGCGGGTCGCCGCCCACCGCCGGCGCAAGCGCGCCCCGGACCCGTGAACGGCCCGGCGGCCGGCGCCGGAGTCGCGCCGGTGGGCCGGAGGGAATAGCCGGAGTAGGGGGCGGCCGGTCGGGAACGGGGCGGCCACCGGCGCCGGGGGGCGCGCCGGTGGCCGGGGAGGAACGAAGGGTCAGGCCTCGAAGCCGCCGTTGCCGATGCGGCGCAGGTGGTCGAAGGACGACAGGTCCGGGACCGTCCAGCCGTTCAGGTCGTACTCCGACAGGCACTGGTCGACGAACGCCTTGTAGCCGTCGGCCTCGCCGTTGACGAGCTGGGCGTTCAGCAGCTCGACCCGGGTGTTCTCGTGGTTGCCGGCGTAGTTGCGCTCGTACAGCTCGTGCCGGCCGCCGAACTCGGTGCCCACCGCGTCCCACAGCAGCTTCATGACCTTGATCCGCTCGACGGCGTCGCTGCCGTCCGAGCCGCGCACGTACTTGTCCAGGTACGGGCGGATGTCGGGGTTCTTGAAGTCGTCGGCGCTGGAGTTGAGGTAGATCAGCCCGCTGGCGATGTCCTGCTGGATGATCTCCTTGATCCGCGGGTACCCGGTCTGCATGAACCACCGGTACGCCAGGCCGTAGGCGGGGTTGGGCAGCAGCGCGCCGTCCTTCCACTCCACCGGGTTGCGGGCCGCGGCGTCGGAGAACGCCCAGAACAGGTTGCGCCAGGCCAGCACCTCGCCGAGCCGGGTCTGCACGCCGCGGAAGTCCTTGGTGCCGGTCATCTCGGTGGCCTTGAGCAGCAGGCCGGCCAGGAACTCCAGCTTCACCGCCAGCCGGGTGCACCCGTGGAAGGTGAACCGCTCGAAGAAGCCCGACCGCCCGGTGAACAGCAGCGCCTTGCCCAGGTTGCCGTAGACGAAGACGTTCTCCCAGGGGATGAGCACCTTGTCGAGCACCAGGATGGTGTCGTTCTCGTCCAGCCGGGAGGACAGCGGGTAGTCGAACGGGCTGCCCATCACCGTGGACATGGTGGAGTACGACGGCCGGCAGATCAGCTTCATGCCCGGCGCGGCCATCGGGATGGTCGCCACCAGCGCGAACTTCTTGTCCTTGATCGGCAGGCCGTAGTGGGCGATGAAGTTGTAGTGGGTGAGCGCCGAGCCGGTGGCGACCACCTTGGCGCCGCTGACGATGAGACCGGCGTCGGTCTCCTTCTCCACGTGCACGAAGATGTCGGCCACCTCGTCCGGTGGCCGGTTGCGGTCCACCGGCGGGTGCACGATGGCGTGGTTCCAGTACAGGACCTTCTCCTGCGACTCGCGGTACCAGCGCCGCGCGTTGTCGGCGAACGGCTCGTAGAAGTCGGCGTTGGCGCCGAGCGTGCCGAGGAAGGAGGCCTTGTAGTCGGGGCTGCGGCCCATCCAGCCGTAGCTCATCCTGGCCCACTCGGCGATGGCCCGCTGGTCGGCGACCATGTCCTCGACGCTGTGCGGGGTGGTGAAGAAGCGGTGGGTGTACCCGTCGCCGCCGCTGTCGGTGGGCTTGGTGAGCACGTCCCGCTTGTCGGGGTCGTGCAGCGCGTCGTACAGCCGGGCCGTCATCCGGATGGGGTTGTGGAAGGCGGGGTGCGAGGTGACGTCCCTGACGCGCTCGCCGTACAGGTAGATCTCCCGGTCGTCGCGGAGGCTGTCGATGTACTCGGCACCGGTCAGCGGGCGGGTCTTGGGCCGCGCGTCGGCCGGCGCGGCGGCCGGGGCGGCCGCGGCGTCCTGGCCGTTCGCCGGACTTCTTTCCTCTACTCGCACCTCAACTCCTCGATGAATCGGTGGCTGCCGGGCGTCGCCGTCCTCGCGGAGGCGTCCGCGAGGCTCCGCGACCGCCCGGGCGCCGGCGCCGGGCCCGGGTAAGGGACGGGCCGCCCGCCGGCGCGGGGGCACCTTTCAGAAGTCCGCGGGTGTCCAGCGTCACACCGGGGACGCCGGCCGGGCATCTCTCACGTTGCGGTGTCCGCGGTCACCGGCCCGCTGACCAGCGCCGCCGGGGGTGCCTTCGCAATACGGAAGATGCGCGGCCCGGCGGCGGGTGCGACCGTCGGAAGGTGCACGCGGCCGGACCGGCCGCCCGGCGCGCCCGGGCTTCCCACGGATTCTCGCCGGATTCTGTTCAAGGAGGACATGGTGCTGACGACCGATGTTCCGACGCGGGAGCAGCTTGTTCGCCGCGCCGCCGACCTGGTGCCGCTGCTGCGCGGGAACGCGGCCTGGGCGGAGGAGAACCGGCGCGTCCACGAGGATTCGATCGAGGCGCTGGCGGACGCGGGCGTCTTCCGGATGCGCGTGCCGCACCGCTACGGCGGCTACGAGTCCGACACCCGCACCCTGGTCGAGGTGGCGGCCGAGCTCGGCCGCGGCGACGGCTCCACCTCCTGGGTGGCCTCGGTGTACTGGATCCCCACCTGGATGGCCGGCCTGTTCCCCGACCACGTGCAGGACGAGGTCTTCGCCACCCCCGACGTGCGGGTGTGCGGGACGCTGAGCCCGAGCGCCATGGCGGCGCCGGCCGACGGCGGCGTCGTCGTCAACGGCAAGTGGGCGTTCATCAGCGGTGCCTGGCACAGCCACTGGCAGGTGATCGTGGCCGTGCTGGTCGCGCCGGACAGCGAGCCGGCGCCGATCATGGCGCTGGTGCCGATGTCGGACCTGCAGATCGTCGACGACTGGCACACCGCCGGGTTGAAGGGCACCGGCAGCGTCAGCACCGTGGCGCAGGACCTGTTCATCCCAGCCGAGCGGGTCATGCACCTGGGCGCGATCCTGTCCGGGCAGGCCGCCTCGGCGTCCAACGCCGGCCGGCCGATCTACCGGGCGCCGCTGCTGCCGGTGGCCTCGGCCTCCTCGGTGGGCAGCGCGATCGGCATGGCCCGCGGCGCTCGGGACGCGTTCCTGGAGCGGCTGCCGGACCGGAAGATCACCTACACCGGGTACGCCAGCCAGCGCGAGGCGCCGCTGACCCACCTGCAGGTCGCCGCCGCGACCATGAAGATCGACCAGGCCGAGTTCCACGCCCACCGCCTGTCCTCCTTGGTGGACACCAAGGGCGAGACCGGTGCGGAGTGGACGCTGGAAGAGCGGGCCCGCGCCCGCGCCGACATGGGCGCGGTGTGCCGGCTGGCCAAGGAGGCGGTGGACACCTTCGCCGCGGCGAGCGGCGGGTCGTCCATCTACAGCCACGTGCCGATCCAGCGCATCGCGCGGGACATCCAGGCGGTGAACCTGCACGCCCTGATGCACCCGAACACCAACGACGAGCTGTACGGCCGGGTGCTGTGCGGCCTGGAGCCCAACACGCTCTACATCTGACCGCCGACCTGCGCAAGCACGCTCCCACGGAGAAGGGTTGATCCCATGGCCACACCCACCGCCACCGCGACCGCCGGGGTGACCGACGCCGACCGCGCCGCCGTGGCCGGTGTCCCCGGGCGCATCGTCGCGGCCTGGGCCCGGCAGGACGCGAAGGCCTTCGCCGAGGTCTTCACCCCGGACGGGACGATGATCCTGCCCGGCATCTACCGCAAGGGCGCCGCCGACATCGAGGGGTTCATGGCGGCGGCGTTCGCCGGCCCCTACCAGGGCACCCGGGTGACCGGTACGCCCATCGACCTGCGCTTCCTCGGCCAGGACGCCGCGCTGGTCATCACCGAGGGCGGCGTGCTGGCCCCCGGCGAGACCGAGGTGGCGGCCGAGCGGGCCATCCGGGCCACCTGGGTGGTCACCCGGCACGAGGGGGAGTGGAAGCTCGCCGGGTACCAGAACAGCCCGCGCGGCGCCGCCTGAGCGGCGACCGGCGAGCAGGTGCCCAGGCCGCGGCTTCGTGACCTGGGCATCCGGCACGTCTTCCATCGGTGCCGGGCCGGGTGCCCGGGGCGACCGGCGGTGTCGCCCCGGCGGGCGGGCCCGGGCACCCCGGCCCGGGCGGCCGCGGGGCACGGCCGGACGGGCTTCACCACGGGACTCCCGGGAGGTCCGGGAGCCGTCGCGAGGAGTGACTGATGGCGCCTGCATCTGACGGCCCGCGGTCGGCGCTCTCGGCGCCGCGGCCGGTGGCCCCGCTGCCCGAAGAGGTCGCCGAGTGCTTCGGCGGGGAGGTCTTCCTCGCCTACGCCGGCCACCCGGAGTCGGGGGTCCTCACCGTGGCCGCCGCGTTCGGCGCGGCGGCGGCCCGGGCGAAGGCCCAGGCGCGGGCCGGGGCGATGGACGTGCTGCGCCGGCTGCCGGACGAGGGGGCGGGGCCGTGCACCGGGGCGGACGGCCGGCGGCTGTGCCTGGACGACTTCATGCCCGAGGCGCCGGCGGAGACCCGGAGCCTGGTCGCGGGCACCGGGCTGCTCAGCCGGGAACCCTACCTGCTGCCGGCCGAGGTCGTCTGGCTCGGCGAGCGGGACTGCCGGGTGGAGCCGACCTCGGTCGGGGTGGTGGACGGCGGGGTGGACGCCGCGATCGCCGACCTGCTCGCCCACGACATGGTCACCCGCTGGTGGGCCGACCCGCGGACACCGCTGCTGCGGGTGTCGGAGCACCTCGGCACGCTGATCCCGCCGGGTGCCGCCGCGGCGGTGCCCGCCCTGGGGCTGCGCGTCTCGGCCTACGTGCTGCCCGGCCCGGGGTTCCAGATCGCCGTCGCAGGGCTCAGCGGGGACGGCACCACGATCGCCGCCGCGGCGGCCCGATCGGCGCCGGCCGCGGTGGCGGAGGCGTTCCTGCGGGCGGTCGCCGCCCGGGCGCAGCCGTGGAACACCCTGCCGACCGCCGACTCGCTGCGCCGGCTGACGGTGTGGCACCGCGAGGTGGACTACCTGGCCTATCTGGAGTGGTCGGCGCTGCCGGCCGATCCGGCGCTCCTGGCGCCGTTCGAGGAGCGGCACGAGACGCTGAGCTGGGCGGACATGGCCTGCCGGCGGTTCGGGCACGAGCCGGTGCTGGTCTCCGGTCCCGGCGGGCCGGTGAAGGTGGTCTGTCCCGGCGCGGCCTGCTACCGGACGCTGCCGCCGGGGACGACGCTGCCCTGCCCGGTGCCCTGAGCCGGGTCAGCCGCCCGCCGGCTCCGGCCCGCCGGGGGAGCCGGTGGCCGGCGTGCGGTCGTGGACCAGCCGCCACAGGAACTCGTTGAACAGCTTGCGCTCCTCGGGCGTGAAGGGCTCCAGGAAGGTGTCCAGCGCGTTCAGCATCGCCGGGCCCAGCTTGTGGCGCAGCAGCGCCTGCCCCTCGGAGGTCAGGCCGATCGCGTACTTCCTGCGGTCGTCGGGGTTGCGTGCCCGCTGGACCAGCCCGTGCCGCTCCAGGCCGTCCACCACGCTGACCATCGTCGTCCGGTCGATGCCGTGGGAGCGGGCGAGTTGCTGCTGCGACTGCGGGCCCATCGAGTCGATTGCGGTCAGCACGATGAAATCCTTGGAGCGCAGCCCGAAAGGTTCCACCGCCGATTCCAGGATCTGGTTGAACAGGTCGTTGGCCTTGCTCAGCAAAAGGCTTGTCGAACTGGACGGGAAGTGCGGCAGGGAGACATCGGAATTCGAAGAATCAGCGCTCACATCTTGCCTTCCGTGGTCACCTGTCCCGTTCTGTGCGGCATGTCCATATCAAGCATGCCTATATATAGGAAAGAGTGTCACACGCTGACATGCACTGCGCAACAACGGGTCACCAATCGTCAGTATCGCTGATTGACAGGGAAGCTGATGATCTGCCATGCTGCCTAATATATGCAAGGTGCCCGCGGGTTCGCCCCGCGCCCCGCGGCCGCTCGTGGCGAGGAGGGTTCCATGTCGGCAGGACGGTTCGGCCGGGCCGCCGGCACCACGTGGGACGACCTGCGCGCGCTGCCGGAGGTGTGGTCCGAGGTGCGGGAGATCGTGGTGTCCTGGGAGGAGTCGCAGGCCGATGAGCGGCGCGATCCGTGAAATCCGCCCCTCCTGCCGATCGGAGCGCCGATGGGCGTGAGCGAGGAGGAGCAGGCGCGGCTGCTGGCCAGGTCCACCGGCTGGCTGCTCAACGACGCGGCCCGCGCTCTCAACCAGCGGCTGGAGGAGGCGCTGCGCGCCACCGGGCTGCGCTGGCGCGAGTACGGCGTGCTGGTCGTGCTGGAGGAGGCCGGGCCGCTGTCCCAGCAGGAGATCGGCCGGCGGCTCGCCGTCGACCGGTCCACCATGGTGCACCTGGTCGACGTGCTGGAGGAGCGCGGGCTGGTCGCCCGCGGCCGCGACCGGGCCGACCGCCGGGCCTACGCCATCGAGCTGACCGGCGCCGGGCAGGAGCTGCTCGCCCACGTGCTGCACCCGCTCACCGCCGAGGTGCACGAGCGGTTCGCCGGGCGGCTCGGCCGCCGCGACCGGGCCCACCTGGACCGCATCCTCGGCCTGCTGGCCGCCCCGCCGGCCGGTGAGGGCCCGGCGTGAGCGGCGCACTCGGGAAGTTGTCCGGACCGTCTGACTCTCTGATAGTTTGTAAATACGCATATCCGTGGAATGCCAGGCGAGGGTGCGGACCGCCGAGGTCCCCTGGGTTCGAGGTACATGGCCAGGAGGCGTGCCATGGACATTTCGGTCATCGGTGTCTCCGCGGAAGCGGAGCAGATCTACCGCCACTTCCTGCGCAACCGTGGTGACGGTATCGGCTCGGCCCGGCAGGCCTTGGACCTCGACCCCGACACCATCGAGGCCGCGGTGGAGACCCTCGGCCGGCTCGCCCTCCTCGACATCGACGACCGGCACCGCATCGTCGCCGTCGAGCCGCGCATCGGCATCGAACGCCTCATCGAGCAGCGCCTGGCCGAGCTGAACGCCGAGATCCGCCGGGTGCTGGCCGCCCGCGACTCCATCTCCTCCTTCATCGAGGACCAGCGGCAGGGCGAGAGCTCCGCCACGGCGCTCGGCATCGAGCGGGTCGAGGGCCTGGAGCAGGTGCGCCAGCGCCTGGACGACCTGGGGTTCTTCTCCTACAAGGAGACGCTGTGCCTGCACCCCGGCGGCCCGCTGTCGCGCGGTGCCATCGAGACCGCGCTACCGCTGGACACCCGGTCCCTGCGCCGCGGCCTCGCCGTCAAGGCCGTCTACCACCCCAAGGCGCTGGACGACCCGGACATGGCCGCCTACCTGCGCGAGATCGTCAGCCTGGGCGGCCAGATCCACATCACCGAGGACCCGATGGACCGGATGCTGATCTTCGACCGCAGCGTCGCCGTCGTGCCCATCCATCCCAAGGAGAGCGCCCGCGGTGCGCTGCTGGTGCGCGAGCCGGGCCTGGTCTCCCAGCTCGTCACCTACTTCGACGGCGTGTGGGACGCCGCCAAGGACCTGCGTGAGTTCACCGAGCCGAGCAGCGACGCGCCGCTGCTGTCGGACCTGGAGCGCCGGGTCCTCGCCGTGATGGCGACCGCCGACAAGGACGAGATCGCCGCCCGGGAGATCGACGTCTCGGTGCGCACCTATCGCCGCTACGTCGCCGACCTGATGGCCCGCCTCGGCGCGGTCAATCGTTTCCAGGCCGCGCTGCGGGCCAAGGAGGAGAATTGGATTTGACGGCCGTTTCCACGGCCTGATCACCATTTCTCCAGGTCGCCATCGCGGTGCACCATGCCCGTTTCCCGGTGTTATGCCGGGTCGCCCACGGCACGATCGGAGATGACATGGCGTAGGCGCAGGCATTTCACTGGTGTAGATCCTGAGGAGATGGTCTGATGCTGGTGACCGTGACCGGTGGCACCGGATTCGTCGGCGCCCATTCGGTCGCCGCGATCGCCGGGGCCGGCCACCGGGTGAGAATGCTCGTCCGCGACCCCGACCGGGCCGCGCGCGCCCTGGCGCCGCTCGGCGTGGACCCCGGCGCCGTGCACACCGTGCCGGGCGACGTGCGGGACGCCGGCGCGGTGCGCGCGGCGGTGCGCGGCGCGGACGCGGTGCTGCACGCCGCCTCGGTCTACTCCTTCGACAGCCGGCGGCACGCCGAGATGCGGGCGGTCAACGAGCGGGGCACCGAGGTGGTGCTCGGCGAGGCCCGCCGGGCCGGCGCCGGCCTGATCGTGCACGTCTCCAGCATCGTCGCCCTGTATCCGGCGTCCCCGGCCCGGGTGCTCGACGCGGGCTCGCCGGTCGGCCGGCCCCGGGAGACCTACATGGCGACCAAGGCCGCCGCCGAACAGATCGCCCGCCGCCACCAGGCGGACGGGGCGCCGGTCGTGATCACCTACCCGCCCGCGCTGCTCGGCCCGCACGACCCGAACCTCGGCGACCAGACCGCCCGGCTGCGGGACGTGCTGCGCGGCCTGACGCCCATGTGGCCGGCCGGCGGCTTCCCGGTCGGCGACGTGCGCGACACCGCGGCACTGCATGCCCGGCTGCTCGACGGCGCCGCCGGCCGGTACTTCGGCCCGGGCCGCCACCTGACCACCCGCGAGTACGTCGCGGCGCTGCGCGCGGTGACCGGACGGCGGCTGCCGGCGGTGTTCCTGCCGGCCCGGGCCATGCTCCCGGTGGGGTGGCTGGCCGACCGGCTGCAGCGGGTGTGGCCCTGGCACATCCCCGCCGAGTACGGGGCCATCTACACCTGCGCCTGCGCCGTCCGGGTGGCCGAGCACGCCCCGACCGGCGGCCTGGCGCCCCGGCCCCTCGCCGAGACCGTGGGCGACACGGTGCGGTGGCTGCGCGACAGCGGCCACCTGACCGCCCGCCAGGCGGGCGCGGTGCGCCCGGATCTGGCGTCCGTAGGAGCGCGATGAGGGGAGATGCCGCCATGAGCGACCGGATCGCCGCCGGCCCGCAGCTCGACCGGGTCCGGCCCGCGGCCCCGTCCGGGGTCGCCGAGCTCGACTTCGTCCCGGTGCCGGTGCCGCGCCCCGCCGACGGCCCGGCACCCGGCGCGTCCCCGCCGCCGCTGGACCCGCCGCGCCGCACCATGCGCGCGCTGCGCGACCGGCACCATGAGCTGCGCGAGGACATCCTGGCCGGCCGTGCGGACGGAGTCGCCCGCCAGCACCGGCTCGGCAAGCGCACCGCGCGCGAGCGGATCGACGCGCTGCTGGACGAGGGCTCGTTCATCGAGCTGGACATGTACCGGCGGCACCAGGCGCACGGGCTGCGGATGGAGGAGAACCGCCCGCACACCGACGGCGTGGTCACCGGCTCCGGCACCATCGACGGCCGCCGCGTCTTCGTGTACGCCCAGGACTTCACCATCTTCGGCGGCTCGCTGGGCGCCGCGCACGCCTCCAAGATCCACAAGGTGATGGACCTGGCGATCTCCACCGGGTCGCCGCTGATCGGCCTGATCGACAGCGGCGGCGCCCGCATCCAGGAGGGCGTGGTCTCGCTCAGCGGGTACGGCGGCATCTTCCAGCGCAGCGTGCAGGCGTCCGGAGTGATCCCGCAGATCAGCGTGGTGCTCGGCCCGTGCGCCGGCGGCGCCGCGTACACCGTGGCGCTGGCCGACTTCGCCTTCATGGTGCGCGACACCGCCCAGCTGTACCTCACCGGCCCGGACGTCGTCGAGGCGGTCAGCGGCCAGCGCGTCACCC
Organism: Sphaerisporangium rufum; assembly: GCF_016863395.1. Lineage (GTDB taxonomy): Bacteria > Actinomycetota > Actinomycetes > Streptosporangiales > Streptosporangiaceae > Sphaerisporangium > Sphaerisporangium rufum. Next base: position 164,934 of record NZ_BOOU01000014.1, read on the forward strand.
ACGCCGAGCTCGGCGGCGCCGACGTGCACGGCCGCCGGTCGGGGGTGGCGACGTTCGTGCACGACGACGAGGACGCCTGCCTGGCCGACGTGCGCTACCTCGTCTCCATGCTCCCGGCCAACAACCTGGAGTACCCACCCCGCTCACCGGAGTGTGACGCGACCACCGACCTGCGGCCCCGGCTGGCCGACATCGTCCCGGTCGAGCCGAACAGGCCCTACGACATGCGCGCGGTCGTCGCCGAGCTGGTCGACGACGGCGAGTACCTGGAGATGCACGAGAACTGGGCGCAGAACGTCATCTGCCTGCTCGCCCGCATCGACGGCGAGGTCGTCGGCGTGGTCGGCAACCAGCCCATGGTGCTGGCCGGCGTGCTGGACGTGGACGCCGCGCAGAAGGCCGCCAGGTTCGTCCGGTTCTGCGATGCCTTCAGCATCCCCATCGTCACCCTCATCGACGTCCCCGGCTTCCTGCCCGGCGTCGACCAGGAACACTCGGGCATCATCCGGCACGGCGCCAAGCTGCTGTACGCCTACTGCGAGGCCACCGTGCCGCGGATCCACGTCATCGTGCGCAAGGCCTACGGCGGGGCGTACATCGTGATGGACTCGCGCACCATCGGCACCGACCTGTCGCTGGCCTGGCCGACCAACGAGATCGCGGTGATGGGCGCCGAGGGCGCGGTGAACGTCATCTTCCGCAAGGAGCTCGCCGCCGCCGCCGACCCGGCCCGGCTGCGCGCCGAACTGGTCGAGGAGTACGCCGAGCAGCTCATGCACCCGCACTACGCCGCCGAGCGCGGCCTGGTGGACGACGTCATCGACCCGGTGCAGACCCGGGCCGCCGTCGCCCGGGGCCTGGCCATGCTCCGCAACAAGCGCAAGCCCACCCCCCAGCGCAAGCACGGCAACGTCCCGCTGTGACCCTCCCGGGGTGACGGTCAGGAAGGACGGGCCGGGGCGGCGGGGGGGTGGGTGAAGCCGTCGCGGGGCGGGAGGCGGTCGCCGAAGGAGCCGCCGACCGCGTAGGTGACCAGGGTGGTCAGCACGTTCTTCACCGACTCCAGGTCGCGCACGTCGCACAGCACGATCGGCGCCACCCCGTCCAGGCTCAGCGCCCGGCGGATCTTCGCCGGGTCGTGCCGCCGCGCGCCGTCGAAGCAGTTGACGGCCACCACGAACGGCAGGCCGCGCCGCTCGAAGTAGTCCACCGCGGGGAAGCAGTCCTGCAGGCGCCGGGTGTCGGCCAGCACGACGGCGCCGAGCGCGCCCAGCGCCAGCTCGTCCCACATGAACCAGAACCGGTCCTGGCCGGGGGTGCCGAACAGGTAGAGCCAGAGCCCCTCCCGGATGGTGATGCGGCCGAAGTCGAGCGCGACGGTCGTGGTGGTCTTGCCCTCCACGCCGGAGGTGTCGTCGACGCCGACGCCGCGCTCGCTCAGCAGCTCTTCGGTGTGCAGCGGCCGGATCTCGCTGATCGTCCCCACCATGGTGGTCTTGCCGACGCCGAAGCCGCCGGCGATGAGGATCTTGATGGCCATCGCCGGGGTGGTCCCGGTGGTCGCCGGCTCAGAGGCTGCGTAGCCCATGCAGCACTTCCCTGTAGATGCGTTCGTCGATCGCCTGTGTGGCGGGCCGGGGTCGGTCGATGGTCACCAGGCCCTCGTACCGGAGATCGCCGAGGATCACCCGGGTGATGTTGAGCGGCAGCCGGAGCTGCGCCGCGACGTCCGCCACCGGCGTCGGCCTGCGGCACATCGCCAGCACCGTGAGGTACTCCGGCGACAGGTCGCCCTGCGCGTGGGCGGTGGGGACGGTCGTGACGATGGCCACCAGGTTGAAGTCCTCTCCGGGTGGTCGCGCGCGGCCGCCGGTCAGCCCGAAGAGCCTGACCAGCGGCCCGGGATCGTCTCCCGTCACCGTCGTGCCCCGTTCCAGGCCGGCGCCGGGGCGGCCGCCCGCGGCTGGGTGGACAGGTGCTCGCCGACCCGCTTCACCAGCAGGGCCATCTCGTAGGTCACCATGCCCAGCTCGGCGTCCCCGGCGGCGATCACCGCCAGCCTGGCCCCCTGGCCGGCCGCCGTGACGAACAGGAAGCCGTCCTCCAGCTCGATGATGGTCTGCCGGACGCCGCCGAGGCCGAAGTGCCGTCCGGCGCCGAGGGCGAGGCTGTGGCTGCCCGCCGAGATGGCCGAAAGGTGCTCGGCGTCCTCCCGGGTGAGTGCCCGTGATCCGCCCATGGCGAGCCCGTCGGCGGACAGCACGATGGCGTGCCGGATGCCGGGCACCCGCTGGGTCAGGTCGTCCAGCAGCCAGCTCAGTTCAGGTCTGGGATCGGGCATCGTGATGCCTTCCTTTCGGTGACGCGTTGACGCGTTGACGCCTGCGGGGTCCTGGGTCGGGGCTCACACCGGGCCGGTGCGGCCGGTGTCGTCGCGGCCGCGCCGCCAGCCCTGCTGCATCGACGACATGAGCGACATGAGCTCCTCCGGGGACCGCGCGGTCACGTCGCGCGGCTCGCCGGGCTCCGGCCGGCGGAGCTGGGGGGCGAGGCTGGCCTGCCGCACCCGTACCGGCAGGCCGTCCAGGTCGTCATCGTCCCCCGCGTCCGTCAGCTCGGTGCCGGCGGGCACCTCGCCGGTGTCGCCGTAGGGGAGGGTGCCGTTGTGGTGGCCGCCGTTCGGGACGGTGCCGTCGATGGCGCCGTTCTGGTAGGCGCCATCCTGGTAGGCATCGTTCTGGTAGGCGCCGTTCTGGTAGGTGCCGTTCGCGGGGCCGCCGTTCTGCGGCGTGCCGTTCCGGTGGGCGCCGTTGTGGTGGGCGCCGTTCGGGACGCCGCCGTTCGGGACGCCGTTCGGGACGCCGCCGGCCGGGGCGGTGCCCGGCGCTTCGGGCGTGACCGGGATGGGGCCGGTCGGGTCGGGGCGCTCGGCGGCGAACCAGTCCGATCGGCGTTCCGGCGCGGGGGCCGGCTCGCCCAGCATCTCGGCGAGCGTCCGCGGCCGGGCCTCCGGCGCCGCGCTCAGCTGCCGGAGGGCGCCGATGGCCCGCACCGGCGGGGGATCCTGCGGCAGTCGCTCCGCGGCGCCGTCCGCCGGGGTGCCCTGGCCGGCCAGCAGCATCGACGGCAGCAGCACGATCGCGGTGGTGCCGTCGTAGGGAGAGCGCCGCAGGCTGACCTTGATGCCGTGCCGGGCCGCCAGCCGGGCCACCACGAACAGGCCCATCCGGTCGCTGTCCACCAGGTCGAACTCCGGCGGGTTGACGAGCCTGGCGTTGATCTGCTCCAGGGTGGCGTCGGTCATGCCCAGGCCGCGGTCCTCGACCTCCAGGGCGAAGCCGTTGGCCGCGACCATGCTCCGGATGGTGACCACGGTCTCCGGCGGCGAGAAGACGGTGGCGTTCTCCACCAGCTCGGCGATCAGGTGGATCACGTCGGCGACCGCGGCGCCGTTCAGCAGCGGGGCGTTCGGCATCGGCGGGACGATCACCCGCGTGTAGTCCTCGACCTCCAGCACGGCGCTGCGCATCACGTCGAACAGCGACACCGGCTCGCGCCACCGCCGGGAGGGAGTCGCGTCCGACAGGATGACCAGGTTCTCCGCGTGCCGCCGCATGCGGGTGGTGAGGTGGTCCAGCTTGAAGAGGTCCTCCAGGATCGTCGGCTCCTCGACCCGGCGCTCCATGGTGTCCAGCAGCGCGAGCTGGCGCTGCAGGAGGCCCTGGTTGCGCCAGGCGAGGTTCAGGAACACCTGGCCGACGCCCTTGCGCAGCGCGGCCTGCCCGACCGCCGCCTCCACCGCGGTGCGCTGGACCGCGGAGAACGCGTGCACCACGCCGTCCACCTCCGCGGTGCCGGCGGACTCGATGTCGGGGGCCTCGGTCGCCGGATCGACGTCCTCACCCCGGCGCAGCCGGTCGACGAGCCGGGGGAGCCGCTGCTGGGCGAGCTCCACGGCCGAC
>NZ_BOOU01000015.1 GCF_016863395.1 Sphaerisporangium rufum
CAGCTCGCCGACCAGGGACCGGCCGAACCGGTAGGACAGCAGGATCGACACCACGATGGCGGCCAGTCCGAGACCGACGATCAGGCCGATGCGCCAGTACGCCGCCACCTTGTCGGAGTCCCGCTGTGCCTCGGCGCGGGCCAGCTCGTCCTCGGTGTCCCGGGTGATGTGGTCGAGGATGGCCCGGGCGTCACTGCGCCAGACCGACGGCTCGACCGGGAGCGCGCCGGCGGTGTCGGAGGAGAAGACCTTGCTCTCCACGTCCAGCAGCCGCCGGTAGACGAAGCTCTTCAGCAGGTCGTCGTAGCGGACCCGCAGTTCCGGGCCCATGTCGTTCTCGGAGTTGGCGATGGCGATCCGGCGGCCGGCCATGCCGGCGATGAAGGCGGCGCGCTCGGTCGGGCTCATCCGGCCGCGCACCAGGGAGCTGGTGAGCACGGCGTGCTGCCGGGCCAGGTACTCGGCGCTGGAGCTGTAGAAGCTCATGCCGCGCACCGTGCGGTAGGAGGAGGTGCTGCTCAGCGCGTCGCCCTCGGTGAACTGCATGTATGCGGCGTCGATCAGCTCGTCATAGGCGGTCAGGACCCGCAGCCGCGGCGAGAGCCGGCCGCTGTCGGCGTCCTGGCGCAGCCTGGTCAGGGTGTCCAGCGCCGTCACCAGGGCTCGGACCCGTTCCGGGGCCTCGTCCGCGTCGGTGACCGAGTCGATCACCTGGCGCACCCGCGTCACCGTGCGGTCGGTGATCTGCCGCTGGTCGCCCAGCGACTTGTCGTAGCCGGTGCTGCCGGGGGCCTCGGCGGACAGCTGCCGCTCCCGCTGGAACTCGGTGATCAGCTGCAGCACCGGTGCGCCGATGACCTCCCACCGGTTCTGCGTCTGGGAGATCGTGGCGATCTCCTCGGCGCTGGAGTACGCGATGACGCCCCACAGGGCGACCATGGAGATCAGCGGAAGCAGCAGGATCCTCAGCAGCTTCGAACGGATCGGCTGGGGGGTGGCGCTCATGCGTTACGTCCAATGTCGAGCTATCCGGTGCCGGCCGTCGCGGTGGAGCCTCCGAAAACTGTTACGACGGATGCACCGATGGTGTTGGACAACTATGCACATGGGGCGGAAGTGCATCAAGGTGTCTGACGCGAAGATTTGATACCGATGTAATGATCGCGACATCTGCCGGATTCCCTACCAGGACTCCGGTTTTCTGCCGGGAACCCGCAGCTCAGGCCGGCTGACCCGGACGGCCCGGCCACTCCGGGGCGAGCAGCGACCAGACCTGGGTGTCGTACCGAACGCCCTGGTAGAGGAACTCTTCACGCAGCACGCCGTCCAGGCGCATGCCGAGCCGGCGGGCGACGTCGCCGCTGGCGGTGTTCTCCGGCCGGCAGAGCCAGGTGATCCGGTGGATGCCGCGCACCCGCACCGCCCAGTCGATCAGCCGCTCCGCCGCCCGGGTGATCAGCCCGCGGCCCCGCCCGGCCGGCTCCAGCCAGCAGCCCAGCTCGGCGGTGCCCGCGGCGGTGTCGAACGAGACGAACATGATGCCGCCGACCAGCGTGCCCGCCAGCCAGACGCCGTACAGCCGGCCGGCGTCCCGCGCCGCCAGGTCGGCGTAGCGCTGCAGGGTGGCCCGGGCCGAGGCCAGGTCGGTGCTGCGACTCGCCCACGGGATCCACGGGTCCACCGTCTCCCGGGCCCGGTCGATGTGGGCCAGGAACTCCTCGGCCTGCCACGGCTCCAGCGGCCGCAACTCGGCCCCAGCACCAAGATCGATCGTGAACACCCGCCCACCGTATCGCCCGGCCTGAAGCCGCCGATCCGGGGGGCGGGGGGCCGCGACCGGCCACCGGCGCGGACGGGCCGCCCGGCCGGGACGCGAACCCGCGTGCCCGGCCGGGCGGCCGCCGCCCCGGACGGCCCGGTGGCCTACGAGGTGGGCTTGAAGATCACCCGGCGGTAGTCGCTCAGGTTGTGCGTACCGTTGTCGATCACCTCCAGGATCACGTGGAAGGTCTTGCCCGCCGAGTCCGCCGGGACGTTGACCGTGGCGATGTTCGAGCCGCTGCCGGAGATGTTCACCGAGCCCGGGTAGGTCCCGGCGTCGGTCTGGACCCACCACTTGTAGGTCAGCGCGTTGCCGTCCGGGTCGGTGGTCCGCGACGCGTCCAGGGTGACCGCGGTCCCCTGCCGCGGCGTCTTCGTCAGCACGCTCACGCCGTCATCGCCGTCCAGGACGATGACCGGGTTCCGGTTTCCGCTGCCCGACTGCGCCCAGTCCATCCGGGCCGCGAAGTTGTTGAAGGACGCCGGGTAGAACCGGCTGTTGTACGTCCCGCACGAACCGGCCCCCGACCAGTTGTTGTGCCCGTCGGAGGTGTAGGTGCCGCCCCAGCTCGCCTGGTTCGGCGCGTCCGGGTCGTTGAGGCCGGTGGGCATCGAGAACAGGAACGAGGGGGTGTCACCCTCGACGCCGTACACGTACTTCGGATACTGGCGGCCGAGGTTGCCGTGGCCCTGGATGTGCGTCTGGTACTGGCTCCAGTTGGCCTTGCCGGTCCCGTTCTGGTAGCCCCAGGCGCACTCGTCCCAGATGAACTGGAGGTTGCCGCCCGAGACGTTGCGCATCCACTGGTGGGAGCTGTAGCTGATCGGCTGGTTGCTCGCCCGGTCCTGGTCGGTGATGGCGTACGCGCGGACCTTGCGCAGGAAGGTGTTCAGCTGGTCCTGGGTCCGGTCGTGCTGCACCCGCCAGATCGACTGGGCCAAGGTGTTGCCGCCGCCCCAGAACGTCACGTAGAGGGGACGGTCGTCGTTCTCGTCGGCCAGCCGGATGATCAGGTCGCTGCCGGGGGAGTCGTTCGAGGCGCCGAGGAACTGCGCGCCCCGGTTCCGGCTGCCGGTCATCGTCCGGTCGCGCAGATACTGGGCGCTCGGCCAGTACCCGATGTCCTGCCGGCCGGCATCCTGCGCGAACCCGGTCTGCCCGGAGCGCTTCATCAGGTTGGGCAGGTCCTTCTCGTAGGCGCCGATCGTGTCGCGGATGATGCTGATGAAACCGCTCTTGGTGGCATCGTTCAGGGTGTCGATGCTCCAGCCGGTGGACAGCACCAGCCCTTCGATCTCGAACATGTCGGCGTGGGCCAGCAGCCGGGTCAGCGACTCGTGGTCATCGGGCTCCCACGTCGAGATGTCCGTCAGCACGACCAGGCGCGGCTTGGCCGAGCCCTTGCGCACGGTGACCGGCTTGGACGCGGACGCCGTCCGGCCGTCGTTGTCGGTCACGGTGACCTTGACGGTGTAGTTGCCCTCGCCGGTGTACCGGTGGGTGGTCACCGCGCCGGAGCCGGTGGAGCCGTCGCCGTAGTCCACCTGGTAGCCGCTGATCGTCCCATTGGGGTCGAAGGAGGCGGAGGCGTTCACGGTGACGTTCTCCCCGGGGCGGGGGTTGGCCGGGGTCACCGTGAAGTCGGCGACCGGGTCGCCGCTGTAGACCGTGACCGTTCGGGTGGTGCTGCCGGTCTTGCCACCGCCGCCGGTGACGGTGAGGGTCACCTGGCGGTCACCGGCGGACGCGTACGTGTGGGTCGCCGTCTTGCCGGTGCCGGTCGCGCCGTCACCGAAGTTCCACGCGTAGCTCGTGATCGGGCCGGTGGGGTCGCTCGACGCGGAGGCGTCGAAGCCGACGGCCTGGCCGGCGACCGGCTTGGCCGGCGCGTAGGTGAAGGCCGCACCGGGGCCGGCCTGGGTCACCTTGATGGCGTTGACCTTGGCGTTCTCCACGTTCGGCACGAACTGCAGGTTCAGCGTCCCGTCGTTCACCGTGACGGCGGTCTGCGTCGTGTGGGCGGTATTGGCGGCTGCCACGGCGTAGATGTCCAGGTCGCTGACCCGCTCGGTCCCCTCCATCTGCACGTCGAAGCTGCGCTTCCCCGCCTGGGTGAAGTAGGTCTCGGCGAAGTAGAGCGTCACCACGTAGGACCCGTTCGGGACCGGGGCCGCGTAGGAGAATGTCCCGTACCGCTCGGACTGGAACAGGGTGTCGTCGGTGGTCCCGTTGATGGGCACCGGGTTGGAGTACGTCGATCCGCCGGAGAATCCGGTGTCCGCCGCGAAGTCCGTGCCGTCGGCGGCCTTGAACGCGCCGCCGCCCGCGTTCACCGCGAAGACCGTCGAGCCACCGGGCCCCGGCGTCGGCGTCGGCGTGGGGGTCGGCGTGGGGGTGGGGCTCGGCGTCGCGGTGCCGGAGAACGTCAGCCAGTCCACGTTCACGTTGCCGTTGACGAAGACGAGCTTCACGTCCTGCACGCCGCTCTGCGCCGGCAGGGTGAGGGACTTGGTCTGGTAGGTGTCCCAGCCGCCGGTACCGCCGACGGTCAGGGTGCCGAGGTTCGTCGAACCGGCCCAGACCTGGATCCCGGTGTTGCCGCCGCCGTTGGCGACGCTCAGCTCGACCTTGTTCGTCCCGGTGTGCAGGTCCACCCCGGTGTACTGCGTCCAGGCGTTCGCCCCGACGTAACACAGCACGCCGTTACAGACCTGCAGCGAGCCGCCCGACGCGTTGTAACTCTCCGCCTCGATCCGAGACCAGCCGTCGCGGGCGGCGGCGGCCGAGGCGACGTTCGCCGTGGCCACCCGCAGGCCGGCCAGCAACATGAGCAGTGCCGCAATGACGGCGGTGTAGGAAAGAGCAGGATTTCTACGTTTAGCCAAGAACATTCGACCCTCTTGTGGAGTAGATGCAGGGAATTGATCCACGGTTCCGTCGTCTGGACCATGTGGTCGGCGTCGGGGGCGTACCTGCCGATGCGCGCGGCGGGTCGCGCACCGCCGCGTGAACGGCGCGGGAGAGTCGCCGTGTCCGGCCACGCATCCGCCGACCAGGGCGGTTGTCGCAGGACAGGGCGACGGCCGCCGTTTCGCACTCCTTTCGCACAAGACCATGGCGCGCGATTCTCCGGAAAAGGAGAAACGGCATATCGCACTGCCGATCCGTGAAATAGGTATGACGACCGGCCGGCGCCCCTGACGACCATCGGCCCCGGCGCCGGGTGATCCGAGCCGTCCGGCCGCACGCCCGGAAATTGCTGTGATGATTGCATGGCCGTACCCGGACGGCAAGCTTCATTCAGTAATGAATAGATATTCATATCGTCGGCGTGCGCGGCCCGGCGGCCGCCGGTCGCCGTCGCGCGTCGTTCCACCTGCACGACCGGCCGATCGGGTCCGATCCGGTACCGCCCATCACCCCCGCCGCCCGGCACTCCCCGCCGGCGCCGGCGGGCAACGGATGAAAGATTCACGCCAGGCCGAGCACGGCGATCCCGCCTGCGCCGGCGCCGTGCGGCTCGGTCTCAGCACGTCCTGGGCCGGTGGCGGCCGCCCCGCCGGCGATGACAGGCTCCGGGGTCAGGTGCTCCGGGGCCACCGCCGGCTCACGGGCGGGCGTCCCAGACGGACGTGCCATAAACGATCTGGTGCCGGTCGACGGGGATCACGATGTCGGCCGTTTCGACCGGCCGGGCGGTTCGTGAGGCCTGACGGGTTATGCTGGCGATGGCTTGGTGCGGCCGGCCGCTCGCGCCCGATCAGGGTCTGGTGAACGCATCGCGGGATCATCTCCGGCATGGCTGCCGATCGCGGCGCTCCGCCGACAATGCGAGCATCGGCAGATGACGCGCCGCGCGGAAGGCCGGGCATGACCGCCAGCGACGACACCGTAATCGACACCGCCATCGACATCGAGCGCGCCAAGAGACTCGCCAGGACGCTCCGCCGGGACCTCGCCGAGGCCGGCGTGGACATCTCCCACTCCTTCGCCTTGGAGTTGGTCGCGCACCAGCACGGCGTCAAGGACTGGAACGTGCTGGTGGCGCGGGCCGGCACCGCGGTATCCGGTGCCGCGCCAAAGAGGGGCCGGGTCGGACCGGGTGTCCCGGTGCTGCGGGTGATGTCGGTCGAGGTGGCGTTGCCGTTCTATGTCGGCTATCTGGGGTTCACCGTGGACTGGGCGCACCGGTTCGAGCCTGGGCTGCCGGTGTACGCACAGGTGTCCCGGTCGGCGGCGCTGCTGCATCTGTCGGAACACCACGGCGACGGCAGCCCGCACGGCGTCGTGTGGCTCCCGGTCTCCGACGTGTACGCCCTGCGCGACGAGCTGCTGGGCCGGGCGGCTGCGCCGCTGCGTCCCGGCGTCGACCCCGATGCGCCCGGCGGGCCGACGCTGGAGGTCATCGACCCGTACGGGAACGTGCTCAGGTTCGCCCAGCCCGCCCGCTGACCTCGGGGACGGCCGGCCGGGTGTCCGCGATGGAGACCGGACGCAGCCGGGCCAGCCGGGCGGCGGCGGTCGCGAGTCCCGCCGTGGCGGCGACGGCGAGCGTGATGGCCAGCGGGGCGGGGAAGTAGGTCAGCTGGGCCCAGGTCACCGCCCGGCCGTTCATCAGCAGCGACACCCATTGCGGGCAGGTGGCCAGCACCGCGGCCGGCACCAGCCCGCCGGCCAGCCGGAACGCGGTCCGCCACCAGGCCCGCCCGGCGCGCCGGCGCGCCCAGCGTCCGGACCGGCGCACCCCGAGGACCCCGAGCCCGAACGCGGTCAGGGCTATGAGGCCGAGGGCCAGCTCCGTCAGCTGCCGTGTTCCGCCCGGTGCGGCCGGCCGGCGGCCGTCGGCCAGGGCGACCAGGCCGAGCAGGATGTCGTAGGTGTCGTCGTACAGCGAGGCGCTGTTGGTCAGGACCGCGAAGCCGGAGCCGGTGGCCGGGTCGATCGCCTGGACGGCCGTGTAGGTGAACAGGTTGCCCGAGTGCACCAGCAGCCGGTGGCCCGCCACCACCTGCTCGCCCCAGCCCATCGCGTAGCCGGTGCCCGGCGCATGCTCGTGCATCGCCGCCAGGGACTTCGGCGTCACCATCCGGGGGCCGTGGCCGGTCTGGCCGATCAGCCAGCGGCCCATGTCGCCCGCCGTGGTGACGATCCCGCCGGCGCCACCGCGGAATCCCGGAAGCTCGGCCCGGGACACCCAGGCGCCGTACAGGGAGATGAACCCGTCCGCCGGCCGTACCACCCGGTCTCCGACGGCGCTGGCCTTCATGCCGAGCCGGCCGAAGACCCGGGCGCTCATGGCGCCGGCGAAGTCGCGGCCGTCGACGGCCTCGACCAGCCGGGCGGCGACGTCGTAGTTGACGTTGCAGTACTCGTACCGGGCTCCGGGTTCGGCGGCCAGCGTGCCGGCACGCAGGGCGCGCAGGTAGCCGGCGAGGCTCGTCGCGCGCTGGGTCGCGGCGATGTCGACCGTGCGGTCCGACAGGCCGGAGGTCTGGTTCAGCAGCTGCCGTACGGTGATCCGCCCGGCGCGCGGGTCGGCCATCCGGAACTCCGGCAGGTACGCGGCGACCGGCCGGTCCAGCGCCACCCGGCCCTCGTCCACCATGGTCATGACCGCGGCCGCGGTGAACGACTTGCTCACCGACGCCACCCGCATCGGGGTGTCCGCGGTGACCGGCCGGCCGGACGCGTCGTGCCCGGTCCCGGTCGCGTGCACGATCCGGTCGCCGCGGGTCACCACCGCCGACAGTCCCGGCAGTCCGGTCGAGTCCCTGGCCTCTCGCAGGTACCGGTCGATGGCCGCCGGCGTGGGCTCCACGGCCGGTGCCGCACCCAAGGCGGTGTCGGGAGAGGCGAGGAACAGGGAAAAGGCGAGGACTGTCAGCAGGATTCTCCGCATGGGCCGAACCTAGGGGCCGGTGTCCGGCGCGGCGTCCGGCGATCGTCACCTCACGCGTCTGACGAAAGTCGTGGTGCGCCGCCGGTCGTCCGCCCGGTCTCCCGGTTCCCGGAAACCGGCGGGGCGCCGTTCCGGAAGAGATGGACCGGATTGACGTCCATAAAATGGTTTATTGCCTGCCGTAATTCGCCAGGCCGGGTCCCGGGCGCGGCAGGAGGCGGCGGCGGCCGATCGGATATGCGTGATGTCCCATATTGGACAGCCCGTGGGGAGAAAAAGGCATTTGTGAAGAAGGACGGGCCAGGCGTTCGTAGGGAAAATCGAGCTGTCCCCCTGTCGCCCGCCGCGGTGTCCAGGGGGTGCCCGCCGTCCGGTGCGGGGCGGTGGGACGGACCACGCTCTGGAACGAGGTTTGCGTATGGTGACCGAGAGGGCATCCGCGCCGGTGGGGCGGCTGGCGACCTTGAACAGCCGGTACCACAAGGCCGGGCTGACGATCTTCGGGCTGATCGTGCTGGGCCACTGGGCCGAGCACATCGCCCAGGCGATCCAGATCTACGTGCTCGGCTGGCCGCTGCCCGAGGCGCGCGGCGTGCTCGGGCTGCCGTTCCCCTGGCTGATCAAATCCGAGTGGATGCACTACGGGTACGCGCTGCTCATGCTGATCGGCCTGATCATGCTGCGTCCCGGGTTCCACGGCACCGCCAAGACCTGGTGGACGGCGTCGCTGCTCATCCAGGTGTGGCACCACTTCGAGCACCTGCTGCTGCTGACCCAGGCGATGACCGGCTGGCACCTGGCCGGCCGTCCGGTGCCGACCAGCATCATCCAGCTGATCGTGCCCCGGGTGGAGCTGCACCTGTTCTACAACACGATCGTCTTCATCCCGATGGTGGTCGCCATGGTCCGGCACCTGCGCCCGAGCCCGGCCGAGCGGGCGAGCATGACCTGCACCTGCGCCCAGCCCGCGTTGGTATGACCGCAACCACGACGCCCCGCCGGCGCCGGTCGCCCGCGTTCACCGCGGCGCTGGCGCTGGTCGGGGCGTTCCTGCTGCTGCTCACCGTGCCGAACGTCGGGCCGGTGCTGCGCGCCGCCCGGGCCGACGGGACGGCCGGCGAGTTCACCGCCCGCCGGCTGTACTGCGTCCAGCATCCCGGGCACGAGAGCTGCTCGTGGACCGGGGACTTCGCCTCCGCCGACGGCCGGGTGCGGCGCACCGGCGTCGCGCTGTACGGCAGCGACCGCGGCACGCTGACCGCCGGAAGGACGACCCCGGCGGTCGACGTCGGCCGGCGCGGCACCGTCTACGGGCCCGGCGGCTCGAACGAGTGGGTCTTCACCTCGCTGCTGATCCTGGCCGGCCTGGCCGTCATCGTGCTGGCGTTCCGCCCGGTCCGGCGCACCGCGCCGCCGGACGCCCCCTCGCCGTGACCGCCACCGCCGCGCCGCCCCGGCGGGTCGCCGCCGGGGCGGTGCCGCGCATCATGATCGTCGGGGATTCCATCAGCCAGGGCCGGGACGGGGACCGCACCTGGCGGTACCGGCTGTGGCAGGAGTTCCGCTGGCGCGGTGTCACGGCCACCCTGGTCGGCCCCTGGCAGGGCACCTGGTTCCCGCCCGCCGGGCATCCGGGGGACACGCCCGCCGCGCCGGACGACCCGCGGCACGCCGGCCGCTACCGCCCGGGCGCCGACTTCCCCGAGCGCCGGCACTACGCCAGCTGGGGGCGGCTGCTGCGCGAGGCCCGGGACAACATCGGCGGCGCGGTCGCCGCCCACCGGCCGGCCTGCCTGATGGTCGCGCTCGGCTTCAACGACCTGGCCTGGGGCGTCTCCGGCCCCGGCGCGCTGCTCGCGGACCTGGCCGGCTTCCTGGACGCCGCCCGCGCCGCCGAGCCCGGGATGCGCCTGCTGGTCGCCAACGTGGTGCACCGCACCCCGCTGGCCGGCCGGCCGCAGATCGCCCGGGACATCGCCGCCTACAACCGCCGGCTGCCGGCCGTGCTGGCCGGGCTGTCCACCCCGCGTTCCCCGCTGACGCTGGTCGACCTGGCCGCCCGCTACGACCCGTTCCGTGACTCCTACGACGGGGTGCACCCCAACGCCTCCGGCGAGCTGAAGATAGCCGCCGCCTTCGCCGCCGCCTACACCGCCGCACCCGGCCCCGGCCGGTCGCGATCCGTCCACCGGACGGGCGCCGTGCGCCGGGACGTCCGGCCGCGCGGTCCGGTGCCCGTCCTCGCCGCCCCGGCGCGCTGACCTCGCGGGCCCCGGGGGCGGGGGCGCTCAGGAGAGGGCGAAGTGGTGGGCGGCGATGGTGGACAGCACCGTGGTGAGGTCGCGCGGGGCCGACACCATGGGCCAGTGGCCGGTGTCCAGCGAGTGGAAGGTCCAGCCGGGCGCCTCGCGCATCGCCGCGACGTCGGCCGAGACCCGGCCGCCGAAGTGCTCCTTGTCGCAGACGATGTAGCTGGCCCGCTGGGCGGCCAGCGGGCGGGTGAGCACGGCCGGCTCGGACAGGGTGCGGCCCGGGTGGGCGACGAAGCGCTCCACCAGCCAGCGCGCCTGCCGGGCGGTCAGGTCCTGGCCGTCGGCCACGACGGTGGCGTCCGGGACCGGCCAGCGGCCGCGGTTCTCCGCGATGAGCCGTAGCTCGCCGGTCCGCTGCCGCTCGGGGAAGGCGTGCAGGAGCGATCGCCCGTGGTGCGGCAGGAACCCCTCCAGGAACACGGTGCGGGCCACCCGGCCGGGCACCCGGTCGGCGACCTGGCCGGCCACCATGCCCGCGTAACTGTGCCCGACCAGGATCACGTCTCGCAGGTCGTTCCGCTCGATGAGCGCGAGTACGTCCTGGACGTGGGTGGCCAGTCCGATGGCCGACACATCCGAATTCGGGTGGGCCAGGCCCGGCAATGTGAGGGGGTATACCTCATGCCCGAGCGCCCGCAGCCCGCGGGTCACCGGTTCCCACGCCCAGGCGCCCATCCAGAGGCCGGGAATCAGAATGAAATCGTTCTTCATGGCGGGGAGGCTTCCTCTCCTGCCCAGCCGGACTGTCACGGAATGTCCCGGAAATCGGATACGGCGGGATCGCTCGCCATCGGGAACGCGTAAGGCCGGCCCCCGATGGCGCATTTTCCGTAGTAATTGAACAGTCTCGTGCCGGACGGCGTCAATGGCGGTCAGGCGGCGACGGGCAGCGCCGCGGCGCTGGTGGAGCCGCGCAGGTCGGCGGCGGTGTACTCGGTCACGAAGATCGGCGTGTCCTCGGTGATGACGGCCACCACGGCGGCGTAGCCGGCGCCGGGGTGCACGTCGCTCATCCGCAGGGTCTCCGGGGCGACGTCCAGCGGCCAGCTCAGCAGCTCCGGCTCGTCCCACGGGTCGCTGACCTCCACCTGGTCCGGCGGGATCCGCAGTCCATGCCCGGTGGCCTTCAGCACGGCCTCCTTGCGCGTCCACATCCGGGCGAACGCGGCGTGCTGCTCGCGCTCGGGGAGCATGGCCAGCGCGATCTTCTCCGACCGGGTCAGCGCGCAGCGCACCAGCTCGCTCACCGGCGCGTCCGGCACCTCCTCGACGTCCACCCCGACCGGCCCGGCGGTGGTCAGCGCGACCGCGACCCGGGATCCGGAGTGCGAGATGGACGCGTGCAGCCCGGCGTCGCCCAGGATGTACGGGCGGCCGTGCGGCTTGTCGCAGTCCGGGCAGCGCCGGACGACGGGCACCGCCGCGGGGGAGACGCCGAGCTGCTCGGCCGCGGCGGCCCGCAGCAGCCAGCAGGCGGTCAGGAAGCGGCGCCGGTCCTGCTCGCGGCGGTAGGTGGCGGCACGCTTGAGCTCGGTCGCGCTGAGCGCGCCCACCAGGTTCTCGACCGGTTCGTCCGCCGGGTCGGCCCACCAGACGCGGCACTCGCCGGGCGCCAGCGCGGGGGCCGGCGCGACGTGCTCGGTGGGGACGGCGAAGAGGGTGGGAGAGTTCACGACAGGTCCTCCTTGTCCGCGGGGCCACCGGCCAGGGTCCGGCAGGTGACGAGCTCCCAGTCACTGACTTCCGGGCCGGCGAGGATCGCGGTCACCTGGTCACGGATCTGCGCGCTGGTGACCCCCGCGCCGGCGTTGACGCGGATGGCGATGTCGCCGGTGACGTTCTTCAGGTCCTTCCGCCACTGCCGGGGCAGCATGGCGAGAATTCGGATCCCGTCCACCGGGGAATTCGGTACCACTTCTCCGGCGACACGGCGGATCGTCAATTCGACGAGCATTTCTCGGCCGCCTTCGGCTCAGTCCCAGGTGGTGCCGGGAACGATGGACGCGGTGGCCCGCGCGGCGCGGGGGGAAACGGTGGCGAGAAAGGCGGCGGACGAAATCTGCGGCTGCATTTCTTTTCCTCTTCCTTCTGGCTCTGCTCGGTGCTCTCACGAACAACTCTCCGGGATTTCCCATCCGCGGGACAGACGATTCCCCGTCAGCAAGTTGCACGCCTCCGGCAGCTTCCTGCCAGCCGGTCGGCGGCGCCCGCCGGAGCGGGCGGCGGCCGGCGGGCCGGCGCGCCGCCGCCGCCGGCCTCCCCACGCGCCGCTTGGCTGCGGACCACCGCAACTACCCTGGTTCGGGGGATGAATTCGCTGGCCAGGGCACGCCGCACGATGGCGGAGGGCCGGGGCGGTGACCCGGTGGCGCGGTGAGATCATCGAAGTGCGGGCATGGATACCGGAGAGGCCGGGCCGACACCGGGCCGACGCCGGGCCGACACCGAGGGGAGGCTGCGTGATGCGGCAGCTGAGCGCGCTCGACGCGCAGTTCCTCAACTTCGAGACCGACACCAACGTCGCCAACATCGCGCTGCTGTCCATCGTCGACGGCGAGCTGGACCGCGACGAGCTGGCCGGCCTGGTGGAGCGGCGGGCGGCCCTCATCCCGCCGCTGCGGCAGCGGATCTTCCCGGTGCCGCTCGGCCTGGACCACCCGTACTGGGTGCAGGACGAGACGCTGGACCTCGACTACCACGTGCGCGAGCTGGCGCTGCCCCCGCCGGGCAGCGACCGGCAGCTCGCCGCCCAGGTCGCCCGGCTGCACGCCCGGCGGCTGGACCGGCGGCACCCGCTGTGGGAGATGTACGTGGTGCACGGGCTGGCCGGCGGCCGGACCGCCGTCTACACCAAGCTTCACCACGCGGCCATCGACGGCGTGGGCGGTGCGTCGGTGCTGGCCGCCTTCATGGACCTGTCCCCGCACCCGGCCGAGCCGCCGGCCCCCGGCCCGCCGGCGCCGCCCGACCGGGCTCCGGAGGTCGCCGAGATGCTGGGCCGGACCGCCGTCCGGCTGGCCGCCAACCCGGCGTACGTGCTGCGGTTCCTGGTCGAGGCGGTGCCGCACCTGGACGAGATCCCGCTGGTGTCCCGGCTGCCGGGCGCGGTCACCGTCTCGCGGGTGACCCGCCGGCTGAGCCGCGGCCTCACCGGTCGCGAGGAGGTGCCGGAGCTGCCGCGGCTGGCGGTGCCGCGCACGCCGTTCAACGGGCCGGTCTCCGCGCACCGCCGGTTCGCCTTCGCCGAGTTCGCGCTGGCGGACGTGAAGCGGGTCAAGAACGCCTTCGGCGTGACGGTGAACGACGTCGTGATGACGATGGCGGCCACCGCGGTGCGCCGCTGGCTGATCGCGCACCACGCGCTGCCCGGCGAGCCGCTGGTGGCCGGCATCCCGTTCTCGCTGCACGAGGCGGGCGACGACGGCCGCAACCAGGTGACGTTGATGATCACCTCGCTGGACACCCAGGTCGCCGATCCGGTCGAGCGGCTACTGGCGGTGCACGAGTCGATGGGCCGGGTCAAGGACCGCTTCGCGCTGGCCCCGGCCCGCTGGCTGCGCCACCTGAGCCAGGGGATGCCGGCGGCGCTCATGGGCCTGGCCGACCGCGCGGCCTTCGGGCTGGTCGCGCAGACCTCGCCGGCGGTGAACCTGCTGGTGTCCAACGTGCCCGGCCCGCAGATCCCGCTGTACCTGTGCGGCCGGCGCATCCTGTCGCAGTACCCGGTCTCGGTGGTGACCGACGCCAGCGGGGGGCTCAACATCACCGCGCTGTCCTACGACGGGCGGCTCGCGGTCGGCGTGGTCGCCTGCCGCACGATGGTCCCGGACGTGTGGAGCGTCACCGAGTACCTGGGGGAGGCGCTGGACGAGCTGCTCGCGCTGTGCTGAGGCCCGGCGTCAGAGCCCGTCGTGCATCCGGCGCCCGGAGACCTGCTCGGGCCGCAGCACGATGAAGTGCTCCCGGGTGCCCGGCGCCCACGGGGCCAGCGGCAGCCGGCGCAGCCGGTCGGCCTCGGCGGCGTCCCGGACGCCGCGGGCGTGCCCCACCATGGTCACCGACCAGCCCGTCCGCAGCACGGCGTCGAACTCGTCGGCCTCGAACGCCACCACCGTGTCGCCGGCGGCGGCCGCCAGCCGGGAACCGCTGGTCGTCCGGATCACCACCAGGCCGCGGTCGAGCACGAAGTTGACCGGCTGGACGGCCGGCAGGGCCCGGTCGGTGAACACGATCCGCCCGACCGGCACCGACGCCAGCAGTTCCAGGCACTCCTCCCGTGAGAGCACCTGCAACCCGGCCGAATCCACTGTCATGCGTCAAGACTGCCCGAGCGCCGCCGCGGCCGGTCAGGGCCGAAGGTCCCGCCCTGCCGGGCCATCGGCCCGCGACCGGGCGCGCGGGCCAGGACCGGCCGGGCGGGCGAGATCGCGCAGGTCAGGCCGCCTGGCCGAGCAGGATCTCGTGCCAGAGGCGCTCGGCCTCGGCGTAGCGCATCCGGGCCGTCTCGTGCGCCGCGCCGGTCTGCCGGTCGGTCCGCCGGACGTGCGCCCGGCCGCCGCCGACCACCAGGTAGTAGACCCGGGCCCGGCACTCGCACGTCCAGCGCAGGATGCGCGGCCGGGCCTCCAGCCGCATCGGCGGATGCCAGGCGACCACCTGGTGGCCGGGCCGCGGCCGGGGCGGATGCGGGCCATGATCGGCATGGCCGGAACTGGACGTCAGCGCGGTCACGCCCGTCTCACACCCCCCGTTGCCGCCTACGCCAATCGATTGACATATACGACAATGGCGAGGCGGTAAGGTGCGTGTCAACCAGGTCGCCTGGGTTGGAACCCAAAGCAGAAACGGACCCCCCATGTCCGGTCACGCCTACGAGCACATAGCGGCCGAGCTGCGCGGCGCGATCCTCGACGGCGAGCTGGCACCGGGCACCCGGCTGCCCCGGCACGCCGACCTCGCGGCCCGCTACGGCGTCTCGGAGATCGTGGTGCGGCAGGCGATCGACGCGCTGAAGAACGCCGGCCTGGTGGAGACTCGGGGCCGCGGCGGCACCCGGGTGCGCGACCGGCCGCCGGTCCGGCGGGTCTCCTCCCGCCGCTACCTGGCCGATCTCGGCTCGCAGGCCACGCCGCGCACGTCGTTCACCGACGACCACGCCATCACCTGGTCGCAGTACCGGCTGGACACCGCCTACCGGTGGATCGAGGCCGACGAGCGGCTGGCCGGGCTGTTCGAGGTCCCGCCCGGCACCCGGATACTGGAGCGGCACTTCGTCTTCTACGCCGCCGGCCGGCCCGCGCAGATGTCCCGGCCCTGCCTGCTCGCCGCGGACGTCGAGGGGACGCCGGTGGCCGATCCCGGCAACGAGCCCTGGCCGGGCGGCACCATCGGCCAGCTCCGCTCGCTGGGCATCGAGGTGGACGAGATCGCCGAGTCGGTGGCGACCCGGATGCCCACCCCGGAGGAGGCCCGCACGCTGAACCTGGGCACGGGGGTGCCGGTCTTCGCCGTCACCCGCCGCATGCTGGCCGCCGGCCGCGTCGTCGAGGTCGCCGATCCCATCGTGATCCCCGGTGACCGCACGGTGCTCGACTACGACATCGTGCTGCCGCCGTCACCCGGCTGACCCGGCCGGTGCGCCCAGCGCGGCGCGGGCGGCGCCGACCAGCCCCGCGTCCCGGCCCAGCGCGGCCGGCACCACGCGCAGCCGGCGGACGTAACCCAGGTGGGCCCGGGTGGCGACCGCCCGGCGCAGCGGGGCGAACAGCACCTCGCCGGCCGCGGCCACCCCGCCGCCGATCACCGCCAGGTCCAGGTCGCACAGCACGGCCACCGTGACGATCCCGCAGGCCAGCGCGCCGGCCGCCCGGTCCACCGCGGCGAGCGCCACCGGGTCCCCGGCGCGGGCGGCGGCGGTCAGCTCGCGCGCGTCCGCCCCCGGCCACCCCTGGCCGCGGGCCCAGCGGACCATCGCCGGGCCGCTGGCCATGGTCTCCACGCAACCGGTGGCGCCGCACGGGCAGGGCTCGCCCGCCGGGTCCGCCACGATGTGGCCGATGTGCCCGGCGTTGCCGGTGGGCCCGGGGTACGGCGTGCCGCCGAGCACCAGGCCGCCGCCGATCCCGGTGGACACCACGATGCCGATCATCGCCGCGCTGTCCCGGCCCGCGCCGCGCCACTGCTCGCCGGCGGCGGCGGCCACCGCGTCGCCGAGCAGCAGCGCCGGCGCCCCCGGCACCGCCTCGGCCACCAGGTCCAGCACCGGGAAGCCGCGCCAGGCCGGGATGTTGACCGGGCTCACCGTGCCGGCGGCCACGTCCAGCGGCCCGGCGGAGGCGACGCCGACCGCGGCCGGCGCCGCGTTCCCGCCGTTCCCGCCATTCCCGACGTCCTCGCCGTCCTCGCCGTCCCGGCCGTCCCCGGCCACCACCGCGCGCAGCAGCCCGGCCAGCGCCGCGCCGACCACCTCCGGCGCGCCGGGCGGCGCCGCCGGGGTGGGGGTCTCCTGCCGGCGCAGCACGGTACCGTCCGGGCCGACGAGCGCGGCGGCCAGCTTGGTGCCGCCGATGTCGACGGCGAGAACGGGGCGGCCATGGTCGATCATCAGGCTCCTCAGGGGCTGAGCAGGGTGCCGAGGCGGGGCGCGTAGGCGGCGTGGAACACCAGGGACGCGGCGCCGATCGCGGCGGCGTCCTCGACCTGGGAGAGCTCGACCCGCACCTGGTGCAGCCGGCGGGCCAGCGGGCGGGTCGCCACCGCCCGGGAGACCGCCTCGTGGTAGACGCCGGCGACCTCCCGCAGCGCGGGACCGCCGAGGATCAGCAGGTCGATGTCCAGCAGGTTGACGATGCCGACCGCCGCGTCGGCCACCCGGGCGGCGGCCTCGCCGACGACCGCGCGGGCGAGCGGATCGCCGGCCGCCGCGGCGGCGCAGATCTCCGCGTGACCGGGCGCGCCGCGCAACGTCGTCGCCGGCGCGTTCCGCGACCCGGTCCGCGACTTGGCCCGTGACTCGGTCCGTGACGCGGTGTGCCGCCCGGTCTGCGGCGTGGCCGGCGGGACGGCCTGCGGCGCGTCCGGCGCCGGGGCGGCGGCCAGCCGGTCGCGGACCGCGGCCTCGATCGCCTCCGGGCGGCACACCGCCTCGACGCAGCCGCGGTTGCCGCAGTAGCACTCCGGCCCGTCCGGCAGCACGGTGATGTGGCCGAACTCGCCGGCGTTGCCCGACCGGCCCCGGTAGACCTGGTCGGCCAGGAACAGGCCGCCGCCGATGCCGGTGCCCAGGTACAGGTAGGCGAAGGCCGGCACCCCGCGGGCCCGGCCGGCCCAGCGCTCGCCGACGGCCGCCGCCGTGGCGTCGTTGTCGCAGGTCACCGGCACTCCGGTCCGCTCCTGGAGCAGGCGCCGCACCGGCACCCCGTCCCACCCGGGCAGCCGGGGCGGCGCGCTCATCACCCCGTCGGCGTCCAGCGGGCCCGGGCAGGCCAGCCCGGCGCCGAGCACCCGGCCCGGCGGCACGCCCGCGTCCGCCGCCAGCCGCCGGACGGTGCCGGCCATCTCGTCGATGACGTCCCCGGGCGCGCGGCCGGCCGGCACGGCCGCGCGATGCCGGGCCACCGGCCGCCCGGCCAGGTCGGCCAGCACGTAGGCGATCTCGCCGGGGTCGAAGTGCACGCCGATCGCGTACCCCGCCGCCGGGTCGACCCGCAGGATGGTGCGCGGCTTGCCGCCGCCGGAGGGGGCCGACCCGTCCGCCACCACCAGGCCCTCGGCCATCAGCCGGCGGACGATGACCGACACGGTCTGCGGGGTCAGGCCGGTGCGCGCGGCGATCTGCACCCGGCTGATGCCGTCGGAGACCTGGATCGCCGACAGCACCACCGACCGGTTGAAGCTGCCGACCTTCGGCAGGTTCGTGCCCGTGTGCATGCTCCCGCCGCCTTCGCCGTTCCCGTGATGTCCACCGCAATATGGCACACCACTGTTGACTTAGTAAATCAAAAAGACTTAGGTTCGCCGGACGCGAGCAAGACGGCCGGGAGGGGCGGACCCGTGCAGATCACCAGCGTCGAATCCACCGAGCTCTTCGTCGAGGCCGGCCAGGTCCTGCGGGTTCATCTGGCCGGGCCGCCCGGCGAGGTGGAGATCGGCGTCACCGGGCCCGGCGTCGCCGGCCGCGTCCGCACCGCCGCCCGCCCCGCCGAGGTGGGCGTCACCGTGGCCGCGCCGCCCGGCACCCGGCTGCCGGTCGAGGTGACCGCCGGCCCGGCCCGCGCCACCGCCGAGCTCGTCGTCGCCGAGCCGGGCTGGACGGTGTGGATGGTGCCGCACTTCCACTACGACCCGGTGTGGTGGAACACCCAGGCCGCCTACACCACCACCTGGGACGCCGCGGGCGAGGTGGCGCAGGCTTACCGCGGCGACCGGCAGAACGCCGGGTTCGACCTGGTGCGCGAGCACCTGGAGACCGCGCGGCGCGACCCCGACTACAAGTTCGTGCTCGCCGAGGTCGACTACTTCAAGCCGTACTGGGACTCCTGCCCGCGAGACCGGGAGTACATCCGCCGGCTGCTCGCCGAGGGCCGGCTGGAGCTGATGGGCGGCACCTACAACGAGCCGAACACCAACCTCACCTCCGCCGAGTCGACGATCCGCAACTTCGTGCACGGCATCGGCTTCCAGCGGGACGTGGTCGGCGGCG
The DNA here is from genome assembly GCF_016863395.1 of Sphaerisporangium rufum. Lineage (GTDB taxonomy): Bacteria > Actinomycetota > Actinomycetes > Streptosporangiales > Streptosporangiaceae > Sphaerisporangium > Sphaerisporangium rufum. The sequence goes on from NZ_BOOU01000015.1 coordinate 18,735, forward strand.
ACCCGGCCACCGCCTGGCAGCTCGACGTGTTCGGCCACGACCCGCAGTTCCCCGGCCTGGCGGCCGAGGCCGGGCTCACCGCGAGCTCGTGGGCGCGCGGGCCCTATCACCAGTGGGGGCCGATGCTCACCGGCAGCGACCCGGTGCGGGACGGCTGGGGCGACCCGTCGGCCATGCAGTTCCCCGCCGAGTTCGAGTGGGTGTCCCCGTCCGGCCGGGGCGTGCTCACCCACTACATGCCCGCGCATTACAGCGCCGGCTGGTGGCTGGACTCCTCACCCGACCTGGCCGCCGCCGAGGTGGCGGTGTACGAGCTGTTCCTGCACCTGAAGAAGGTCGCGGCCACCCGCAACGTACTGCTGCCGATGGGCACCGACTACTCGCCGCCCAACAAGTGGGTCACCGAGATCCACCGGGACTGGAACGCCCGCTACCGGTGGCCGCGCTTCGTCTGCGCGCTGCCCCGCGAGTTCTTCGCCGCGGTGCGCGCCGAGCTGCCGGCACCGGTACCGCAGACCCGCGACATGAACCCGATCTACACCGGCAAGGACGTCTCCTACATCGACACCAAGCAGGCGCAGCGCGCCGCGGAGTCGCTGGTGGTGGACGCGGAGAAGTTCGCCACCCTGGCCGCCCTCACCACCGGCGCGCGCTACCCGCACGCCGCGCTGGACAAGGCCTGGCGGCAGCTCGTCTACGGCGCGCACCACGACGCGATCACCGGCTCGGAGTCCGACCAGGTGTACCTGGACCTGCTCACCGGCTGGCGGCAGGCGAACGACATCGGCCGCGGCGTGCTGGACGCCGCGCTCGGCGAGCTGACCGCCCGGGTCGACACCCGCGGCGCGGGCGGCGCGGTCGTGGTGTGGAACCCGTCGTCGTGGCCGCGCACCGACCTGGTGCGGTTCCGGCTGGCGCTGCCCGGTCCCGGAGCGGCCGGCGTGCGGGTCACCGACCCGCGGCACGGCGAGCTGCCCGTGCTGCTGGAGAACCCCGAGTACGACGAGGCCGGCGAACCGGCCGCGGTGGACGTGGTGGTGCTCGTCCCCGACGTGCCGCCGCTCGGCTGCCGCACGCTACGCGCCGAGCCGCTCACCGGGGACATGCCGCTCACCGGGGACATGCCGGTCAGCGGGGACGTGCCGGTCACCGGAAGCGTGTCGCTCGCCGGGGGCGCGCCGGTCGTCGGGGACCTGCCCGTCACCGGGGACGAACCGGTCACCGGGCGCGCGCGGGCCGCCGGGGATGTGCCGGTCGGCTGGGCGGTCAAGGACGGCCTGGCCATCGCCAACCGGTCGCACCTGGTCGAGGTGGACCCGGCGCGCGGCGGCTGCGTCTCCCGGCTGCGTGACCTGGCCCGCGGCCGCGAGCTGCTCCAGCCGGGCCGGGTCGGCAACGAGATCGTGGTCTACGACGAGTACTCCGCGCACCCCGACTTCCACGAGGGACCTTGGCACCTGGTGCCCAAGGGCACCGCCACCGGCTCGGCCGCCGCCCCGGCGGCCTCGGCGGTGGCCGAGACCTGCCCGCTGGGCGAGCGGATCACCGTCACCGGCCAGGTCGGGCCGGTCGCCTACACCCAGACGATCACGCTCTGGTACGGCCTGGACCGGATCGACTGCGTCACCCACGTGGACCGGTTCGACGGCGGCGACCAGCTGGTCCGGTTGCGCTGGCCGGTGAACGTCCCGGGCGCGCTGCCGGTCAGCGAGGTCGGCGACGCGGTGGTCGGCCGCGGCTTCGGCATGGTCGACGCGGACGCCGGGCCGTACCCGTGGACGCTGGACAACCCGGCCGGCTCCTGGTTCGCGCTGTCGTCCACCGCCCGGGTCCGGGTGCGGACCGCCGGCGGCGCCCCGGCCGGCGACCGGGCCATCGGCATAGCCGAGATCGTCCTCCCCGCCACCGCCACCGACATGACCGGCGTAGCGGCCGGCACCGAAACGGCCGCTGCCGGCACTCCCACCGGCACCGACCCCGATATGACCGGCACCGTGACCCGGGCCGACACGGCCGGCACCGACCCCGATCCCGCCACCGATGTGTCCGGCACCTCCACCGTCTCCGTCACGGCCGGCGCCTCCGCCGTCGCCGACATTCCGGCCGTCACCGCCGGCCACGGCGACACCGGCACCTCCGCCGTCGCCGACATTCCGACCGTCACCCCCGGCCCCGGCGACACCGGCGCCGCCCGCACCGATGCGAGCGGGGTACGGGAGCTGGCGGTCGCGCTGGTGCGCAAGGGGGTCACCTCGACCTGCTCGCGCGGCGACGGCCCCCGCTACGGCGACCTGGCGGTCGACTCCAACCTGCCCGACGTGCGGATCGCGCTCGGCACCCCGCAGGAGAACCCGTTCGTGGCGCTGGTGCTCGCCGAGGCCGGACCGGAGTACGCCGGGCTGCTGAGCCGGCTGCTGGCCGAGGACGGCCAGGCGCGGATCTGGGTGCCGGCGCGCCGGCCGCTGGCCGAGGTCTGGGTGCCCGGCGCCGACCTCACCGGGACCCGGACGCTGCCGGTGCTCATCGTGGCGGGGGCCGCCGCGGTCGCCGGCCTGGTGGCCGACCTGGACGATGCGGTGGTGGAGGCCGTCCAGCCCGACGGCGCCCCCGCCCTGGCCGAACCACTTGACGGTCACGCCGACCGCGGCGATGGCGGCGGGTACCGCGGCGGCGATGACGGTGGCGGCGATGACGGTGGGGGCGATGACGGTGGGGGTGGCCACGGCGATGACGGTGTTGGTGGCGGTCACGACGGCTACACGGTCGGGCTGATCAATCACGGCGTCCCAGGGTTCGCCGTCGACGCCGGTGGCGCGCTGCACCTGTCGCTGATGCGCTCGTGCACCGGGTGGCCGTCAGGGGTGTGGATCGACCCGCCACGGCGCACCACGCCCGACGGGTCGGGCTTCCAACTCCAGCACTGGACCCACTCGTTCCCGTACTCGCTGGTCACCGCGCCGGGCGACTGGCGGCAGGCCGGGCTGGTCCGGCACGGCCACGACGCCGGGCACCCGCTGACCGCCGTTCCCGCGCCCGGCCACGACGGCGAGCTGGCGCCGGTCACCTCGCTGCTCGCGGTGGAGCCGGCCGGCACTGTGGTGCTCGCCGCGCTGAAGCCGGCCGGCGACCCGCTCGCCGCCGGGCGGACCGCCGGCGAGGTGGAGGCGGTGACGCTGCGCCTGTACGAGGCGGCCGGCGACCCGGTGACCGCCCGGATCGCCACCCCGCTGCGGCTGGACGACGCGCACCGCGCCGACCTGCTGGACCGGCCGCTGCACCCGCTGCCGCCCGGCCAGGTCCCGCTCGGCGCCATGGAGATCGCCACCGTGACGGCGTCGGTGTCCCGCCCCGTGTCCCGCATGGTGACCGCGAGCGTGCCCGATGCCGCGACGACGTCCACCTCCGGGTCCGGTTCCACGTCCGGGACCGGTTTCGGGTCCACGTCCGGTGGCGGGACCGTGTCCGGTGCCACGTCCACGTCCACGTCCGCCTCCGTGGCCGCCTCCGCCTCCGGGGCCGGGGCCGGGGCCGAGACCGTGTCCGGGGCCCTGGCCGGGCCGGGTGCGGCGCTCGGCCCGGCCGGTGAGCCCTTCCAGCCGGTGCACACCCGGTACTGGCTGCACAACACCGGGCCGGCGCCGATGGGCAACCTGCCGGTCGCCGTCCACCTGTCGGCGGCCGACGCCGCCGCCGACGGGCCGGTGGAGCTGACCGTGTCGGTCGCCTCCGCGCTGACCGCGGACGAGACCGCGGGGGTGGTCGAGATGGTGGCGCCGCCCGGGTGGAGCTGCGAGCCGGCCGTGCGGCCGTACGCGCTCGCGCCCGGCGGCCACGCGTCGTTCCCGGTCCGGGTGACGCCGCCGGCCGGCGCCGCGCCGGGCGTCCACTGGCTGTGCGCCCGGCTGTCGCACGACGGGCAGGCCTACCAGGACGTCACCCGGCTGCACGTGGGCGGCACGCACGATGTCGGCCTGGCGGTCGAATCGCGCACGGCCCCCGTCCGGCTCGACCCGGGCGACCCGTCGGCGGCGACCGGCACGATCGAGGTGCTGCTGCGCTCCGCGGCGCGCACCGAGGTCCACGTGCAGGCGCAGCTGATCAGCCCATGGCACACCTACGACCTGGTGCCCGAGTGGGACACCGGCGTCGTGGTGCCCCCAGGCGGCGCGGCGCCGGTGCGCTTCGAACTGCAGGCACCGCCCGGCACCCGGCCGGGCCGGTGGTGGGCCGTCGTCAAGCTGGCCGCCGCCGGCTGGCTGCACTACACCGCGGCCGTCGAGATCGAGGTCCTCGGTTGACCGCCGCACCGCCGGACGCCGCTCACCCGGCGGCACCTTCGACCGCCGGGCAGCCCGGGGTATCGCCGGCCATCGCTCACCCCGGGGCGCCGCCTGCGACCGGTCACCCTGCGGCATCCCCGGCCGCTGAGCACCCCGTGAGGTCGTCGGCCGCCGGTCGGCCGGCGGGGTCGCCGGCCACCGGTCGCCCACCGGGGGCACCGACCGGCGGTCACCTCGCGGGGCCGGTCGCCGATCATCCTGCGGGGCCGATCGCCGCCGAGGTGGGGGAGCGGCCGATCCCGGTGGCCCTGGTGGACGCCCGGGAGCGGGAGCTGCGGTCCGGGCCGCTCGCCGCCCGGCTGCCGCCGCCCGGCGGGGCCGAGGGCCGCAACCTGCGCCGCTGGCTGGTCCAGATGCTGGTCGCCGAGGCACTGGTCGAGCAGGAGGCCGCCGCCCTCGGCCTGCCGGCCGCGGTCTCCGGCTCGCCGCCTGCCGTGAACGGGCCGGCGGCCGGCGGCCTGACGCTGCCGGCGGCGCTGCGCAGCGGCGGCGTCGCGGCGGCGCTGCTGGTCGCGATGCCGCTTGCCCGGGCGGTGCGCACAGCGCTGACCGCCGGCCTGCGCGTGCCGGAGGAGGAGATCCGCGCCTACTACGACCGCAACCTCGACCGGTTCACCCGGCCGGAGGTCCGGTACGTGACCTGGCCCGGCGGCGACCCGCTGGGCCCGGTCCGGCGCGGCGAGCTGCCGTCCGCCCTCGAGGACGCGGTCTTCCGGGCCCGGCCGGGCGAGGTGGCCGGCCCGCTGCCCGGCTCCGGCGGGCCGTGGACCCTGCGGGTGGACCGGGTGGTGCCCGGCGGCATCCGCCCCTACCGCGCGGTGCGCGCGGAGATCGCCGCGGAGCTCGGCGCGGTGGCCGCCGACCGCGCCTTCGCCGCCTGGCTGGACCGGCGGCACGCCGAGCGGGTACGCCTGGCCCCCGGCTACGAGCATCCCGCCGACCCCCGCCACCCGGACGCCACCCACCACCACTGACCTGCGCGGACTCGCGCCGGCGCCTGGCCGCGTACGGCGCCGGCCGGTCTCAGGATTCGCTGTCGAGCATGGCCATCTGGGCGGGGGCGTAGCGGTCGCCCGCGGCGGCGCCGGGCGGCACGGCTTCCTCGATGGCGGCCAGGTCGGCCGCGCCGAGCACCAGGGCGGCGGCGCCCAGGCTCTCGGCCAGCCGTTCGCGGGTCCGGGCGCCGACCAGCGGGACGATGTCCTTGCCCTGCGCCGCCACCCAGGCCGTCGCCACCTGGGCCACGGTGGCGCCCCGGGCCGCGGCGACGTCGCGCAGCCGCTCGACCAAGGCGAGGTTGTGCTCCAGGTTCTCCGCCGCGTAGCGAGGGCTGTGCGTGCGGAAGTCGTCCGCCGCCGTCGCGCGGTCCCGGGACCAGTGCCCGCTGAGCAGGCCGCGGGACAGCACGCCGTAGGCGGTGACGCCCACGCCGAGCTCACGGGCAGTCGGCAGGATCTCACGTTCGATGCCGCGGGACAGCAGCGAGTACTCGATCTGCAGGTCGGAGATCGGGTGGACGGCGTGCGCCCGCCGCAGCGTGGCGACGCCGACCTCCGACAGGCCGACATGCCGGACATACCCGGCCTGGATCAGCTCGGCGATGGCACCGACGGTGTCCTCGATCGGCACCTGCGGGTCCAGCCGGGCCGGCCGGTAGATGTCCACGTGGTCGGTGCCGAGCCGGGTCAGGGTGTGGGTCAGGAAGTTCTTCACCGCGACCGGCCGGGTGTCGTTGCCAAGCCATTCGCCGGCGGGGTCGCGCAACGCGCCGAACTTGACGCTGATGACGACCTCGTCACGGCGCCGGCCGGTCAGCGCCTCGTGCAGCAGCAGCTCGTTGTGGCCCATGCCGTAGAAGTCGCCGGTGTCCAGCAGGGTGACGCCCGCCTCCAGCGCGGCGTGCACGGTGGCGATGGACTCGGCGCGGTCCGCCGGCCCGTACATGCCGGACATGGACATCAGGCCGAGACCGAGGACCGAGACGGTGGGGCCGGTGGCGCCGAGCGTGCGGTTTTCCATGGTGACCATCCCATCGGAATGTCGATCCGGAAATATGAGCAATAGTGGCTATGGCAGAACGGTAGCTCGCCGGCGGCCCGGCCGTGCCGGTTCAGGTGGCGAGCAGGCCGACCAGCGCGTCTCCCCGGTCGGTGCGGTGCACGTGGACCTCGCGGCCGGACCGCCGCCGCTCGATCAGGCCGGCCGTCTCCAGCCGGTCGCAGTGATAGGTGACCGCGTTGGGCGCGTTACCGGTGATCTCGGCCAGCCGGCCCATCGTGCGCGGCCGGTCGAGCGCGGTGAGGACGGTGGCGCGGGCCTCGCCGAGCAGCAGCACCAGCGGCGCCGCCTTCGCCCGGCCGCGGGCCGGCGCCGAGGTGAGCGCGCCGACGACCGGCAGCGGGTAGCCGATCCACACGATCTCCGGACCGTCCAGGCTGCTCACCAGCGCGGACCGGCCGGAGAGCATCGGCATCAGCACCAGGCGCCGCGAGCCGATGGAGAAGCTGCCCGGCTCGGCGTCGGGGAAGCTGAACGCGCCGTCGCGGAACATGCATCCCGAGTGGAGGTCGTTCAGCACCGCGTCGGTGGCGCCGCGGGCCGCGGCCACCGCGACCCGCTCGATCTCCCGGTCGATCAGCGGCCGGGCCCGCCGCCACACCTCGCTCATCGCCCCCCAGACGCGGTCCAGCAGGTCGGCGTAGGCGCGCATCCAACGCTCGGGATGGTCGACGGCCTCCTGCCAGTGCGCCGGGGGCGTGCGGCCGTCGAACGACTGGGCCAGATCGGCCAGCAGCACGTCGCCGGACAGGTCGCGCAGCAGCTCGATCTGCGACTCGATGGTGATGTCACCGGTGGGCACGCCGGGGAAGACCAGGTCCGGTGCCACGGTGAAACCCGGGGCGGTCAGCGACCGCAGGACCAGCGTGTCCCGGGGCACCGCGACCGAGCGGACCAGCCGCCGCCAGGACTCGGGTGCGCCCCGGGACCGGCCGCCGAGCGCGTCGGTGATCAGGGCCAGCATCGAGAGCCCGGGCGCCAGGCTCACCGCCACCGGCACGCGCTGCGGGCATTGCACGCTCAGGGTCGTTCGCACATCACTCCAGTCGCGCCACGGCCATCGGACATGGGCAAAACCTAGCCGGAAAATGCGGAGGTCCGGGGCGCTGTGAGCGGGATGTGAGTGAACTGTCAGCCGCCCGTCCTAACTTCTCCATCAGCGCAAGGGGAGCGCGGCACCAGGAAGCGGGGGCGACCATGCGAACGGCGATCCGGGAACCGGCCGTCACCAACGTGCCGGCCGGCGGAGGGCCGGCCGAGGGAACGGCCGGTACCGGCCGGCGGTGGCGTGGCCCGGGTCGCCGTATCGGACCCCGCCTCGCCGGACCGGGGCGGAGATGATGCACCGGCCTGGGGAGCCGGTGCGAGACGCCGCCGGGCGGGCACGGGGGACGGCACCACCGGTCGGGGGACCGGCCAGGGGCCACGCCCGGCGGCGGGATGAACGGCGGAGGCCGGGTGGGGGACCCGGTCTCCGCCCACCACCGGAGGTCGGGATCGCGAGAGTGACCGGCCGGGGGCCGGCGCTCGCGCGGAGCCGGTACGGGGATGGGGATCGAGAGGGCCGGCCGGGGGGCCGGCACCCCGTCTCCGGGCCGGAACCGGGCGGCTCCTGACGGAGGGGCAGGGGCGCGGGGGGCCTGGGTCCCGGCGGGGGTCGGTCGAACGGGGGCCGATCCTCGCCGGTCACACGCCCGCGGACCCGGACGCGGCCGCCGCGGGCCGCGGGCACCGGGTCCGCGGGTCCGGCCGAGTGCTCAGGGCAGGGCGGCGACGATCGCGGCGGCGCGGCGGCTGAGGTCGCGCGCGGCCTCGGTATCGCCGCAGGCGTGCAGGGCCGCGCCGAGCAGGGCGAGCACGTCGGCCTCGCCGCGGCGGTCCTCGAACTCGCGCATCAGGCCGAGCGCTCGCTCGAAGGCGCCGGCCGCCTCCCGCGGCCGGCCGAGGCCGGACAGCGCGCCGCCGATCGTCCGCAGCGCCTCGCCCTGGTGGTAGCGGTCGCCCAGCGCGGTGTACAGCTCCAGCGCCGCCCGCGCGCCGGCCAGCGCCTCGGCGTACCGCCGGGCCTGGACGTCGCCCTCGGCGATGTGATTCAGCGTCTCGGCCTCCAGCTGCCGGTCACCGGCGGCCCGGGCGACCTCCAGCGCCTGCGCGTAATGGCCGGCGGCCGCCTCCGGATCGCCGAGCCGCAGGTGGGCGGTGCCCAGCCGGGCCAGCACCTCACCCTCCAGGTCGCGGTCCCCGGTCCGCCGGGCCATGGCGAGCGCCTCCCGGTAGCGGGCGACCGCCTCCTCGACCCGGTCGGTGCGCAGGTGGGCGCAGCCGAGGTGGTCCAGCGCCCATCCCTCCTCCGCCGGCTCGCCGGCCCGGCGGGCCGCCTTGGCCGCCGTGCGGAACAGGCCCGCCCACATCGGCCCGGGGACGTGGAACTCGGCGAACGGCGCCAGCGCCCGGGCGATCCGCCACGCCGGCCCGGGCCATTCCCGGGCACCGGCCAGCCGGACGGCGGCCATCAGGTTGGCCAGCTCCTCCTCGAACCAGCCGACCGCCCGCTCGGCGCCGCCGAAGCTGAGCGGGGTGACACCGGCGGGCACCGGGTCGTGCGGGATGTCCCGCCCGCCGGGCGGCAGGTGGCGGGCCGCGGCGGTGGCGGTGGCGGCGTACCAGTCGAGCACGCGCAGCAGCGCGGCGTCCCGGTCCTTGGCCGCCTCGGCCTCGCGTGCCCGCTCGGCGGCATAGTCGCGCAGCAGGTCGTGGAAGTCGTACCGGCCGGGGGAGCGCGAGCGCAGCAGGTGGTCGGCGGTCAGCCGGTCCAGCAGCCGGGTGGCGACGGCCACGTCCGCGCCGAGCAGCGCCGCCGCCGCGGGCGCGCCGATCTCCGGGCCCGGGTGCAGGCCGAGCAGCCGGAACATCCGTGCCGAGTCCTGGTCGAGGGCGTGGTAGGTCCAGGAGAAGACCGTCCGCAGGTCGGTGTCGTCGCCGTCCCCGGTGTCCAGCACGGCGAGGCGGGTGCGCTCGTCGCGCAGGTCGCCGAGCAGCCGCCGCAGCGGCGTGCCGGGGAAGCGCGCCGCGCGCTCGGCGAAGATGCGCAGCGCCAGCGGCAGCCGCGCGCACCGCTCGACGATCTCGGCGGCCGCGTCCGGCTCGGCCGCCGTCCGCTCCGGGCCGAGCACGCCGGCCAGCAGCTCGGCCGCCTCCGGCGCCGGCATCTGATCAAGGATCACCCGCCGCGCGCCGTACTGCACGATCAGGCCGCGCAGCTGGTTCCGGCTGGTCACGAGCACCACGCCGTCCCCGCCGGGCATCAGCGGGCGGACCTGCTCGCTGCCGCCGGCGTTGTCCAGCAGGATCAGCGTGCGGCGGCCGGCCAGCAGCGTGCGCAGCAGCGCCGAACGCTCCTCGGTCCCGGCCGGGACCCGGTCGGCGGGGGTGCCCAGCGCGCGCAGCAGGGTCTCCAGCGCCGCGGCGGGCTCCACCGGCCGGCCACGCCCGTAGCCGTGCAGGTCCAGGTAGAGCTGCCCGTCGGGGAAGCGGGCGCGCATCCGGTGCGCCCAGTGCACCGCCAGCGCGGTCTTCCCCGACCCGGCCATGCCCTGCAGCGAGACGATCAGCGGTGCGCCGCCCGGTTCGCGGGGCGCCCCCTCCAGCAGCCGGTCCAGTACGGCAAGCTCGGCCCGCCGGCCGGCGAATCCGGCGATGTCCGGCCGCAGTTGCCGGGGCACGTGCGCGGGCGGCCCCGCGGGCGACACGGTCGACGGCGCGGTCGACGGCGCGGTCGACGGCGCGGTGGGCGATCCGGGGGCCGCCGGCGGCTCCGGCGGCGGGGCGAGCGCGGGATCGTCGGTGAGGATGGCCTGGTGCAACGCACGCAGCGCCGGGCCGGGGTCGACGCCGAGTTCCTCGGCCAGCAGATCGCTCAGCTCGTGGTAGGCCCGCAGCGCCTCGGCCGGCCGCCCGCTGCGGTACAGGGCGGTGATCAGCCGTTCCCAGAACGGCTCGCGCAGCGGGTGGGCGCGGGTGAGCTCGCGCAGCCGGGGCACCAGCCCGGCGTGCCCGCCGGTCCGCAGGCCCACGTCCAGCCACTCCTCCTGAACGTGCAGCCATTCCTCGGCGAGCGGCGCCACCTCGTCGGCGTGCAGCGCGGGCGACTCGGCGTTGGCCAGCACCGGCTGGCGCCACAGCTCCGCGGCCGCGGCGTAGGACCGGGCGGCGGCGGCCAGGTCGCCGCGGGCGGCGGCGGCCCGGGCGGCCGCGGCCAGTTCCCGGAACGTCAGCAGGTCCAGATCACCGGCCTCCACCTCCGCGCGGTAGCCCTCCGGGACGGTCCGCAGCACGGCGCGGATCTCCGGGTGGCGGCGCAACCGGTTGACGTAGGTCTGCACGGTGGCCCGGGCCCGCTCGGGGTCCTCCGGGCCGCCGTCCCACAGCCAGCCGGCCAGCCGGGTCACCGGTACGGTCTCGCCGCAGCGCAGCAGCAGCCCGGCCAGCACCACGCGCAGCTTGTTGCCGGCGACCGGCACCTCGCGTTCCTCCGGCGCGCCGGCGCGTACGGTCAGCGGTCCGAGCACGCGGAAGCGCGGGCCACCCTCCGAAGAGCCCGCCATCGGCCGTCCCCCGATCTCCCGTCCGGTCCCGTCCATGGTGACGGGCTGACCGGGTCCCCCGCCGGTTCACCCAGAAATGCAATGAAATATTGCCATCTGATATCAAGTGCCGGCGTGGCGGACCGGAGGGTGGGATGGGCCTTCGGACTGGGTAAGTGACCATCGGGGAAGGTCATACCGGCGACAGTCCGGCACAGCGATCTCCACACCTTGCGAAGGAGGTGGCCCGGGTGGCCGCCGAACCGTGCGCTCCGCCGGACTGCCCGGACGGCGAGCATCCCGGCCCGGCTTCGCCGGGCGCCCATATCGAGCCGCGGACCGCCGGCCACCTGGTGTGGCACCGAGCGTTCCCCGGCACCCCCGACCAGGCGGCGCGGGCCCGCGCCTTCGTCCGCTTCCTGCTCAGCGGCCTGCCCTGCGCCGACGAGGCCGAACTGATCGTCTCCGAACTCGCCGGCAACGCGCTGCGGCACACCCGCAGCGCGGCCGAAGGCGGCTGGTTCGCCGTGGAGGTGACGCTGACCCCCGGGTCCGGCCCGGACGACCCGGCCACCGTGGTGATCACAGTGGACGACTGCGGAGGTGGCGGGGTGCCGTCGTTCACCGGCCGGTCACCGGTCGAAGCGTTCGCCGAGAGCGGCCGGGGGCTGGCGACCGTCGCCGCGCTCGCCGCCCGCACCGGCTACCACGGCAGCCCGGCCACCGGTCACCGGGTGTGGGCTGTGTTTGCTTTGCGCGCTGCGCGCGCGGGTTCGGGCGCTATTTAGCTGTGTTGTTTGGCGC
>NZ_BOOU01000016.1 GCF_016863395.1 Sphaerisporangium rufum
GAACCGGCCTGGGAGGGGCCCGCATCGGGTGAACGGCTTGCTTCGCGCGGGGTGGGGCGTCAGCCGGGGGCGGGGGCGCCGGGGCGCGGGGCGTCCGCGGGGGGACGCAGGACGGTGCCGGCGAAGGACGACTGCTCGTTGGTGTGCGGGAACGGCTCGGCCGGCACCGGGACGCCGAGGAAGTCGCACAGCGGCTCCCACCCCTGGGCCACCCGGTAGTCCAGCAGCCGCCCGGCCGGGACGGTGTCCCGGACCTCCTGGTTGTGCCGCTCGTAGCAGGCGATGACGTGCTCGCGGTCGGAGATGTCCCCACCGAAGGTGCGGCCGACCACCGCCTCGCGGCCGAACTCGGCCAGTTCCTTCGCCGCCGGGAAGGCGGCCAGCCGCGCCGAGGTCTCCGGGATCTTCCCGGCCATCGCCGCGAACACCGTTCCCGTCACCGACTCGTACCACTTCCCGGCGTCGCGCGTGGTCAGGATGATCTTGGCGTCCGGGCGGGCGTCCACCATCTCCCGCCAGAACGCCACCCCGGGCCAATCGGTGGTGGCGGCATACCCCGCGAGCGGGCGGCGCCAGGCCTGCGGCTCGCCGCGCGCCGCCGCCAGCCAGTCGCGCAGGTGGTCCGGATGGGCGAACACCTCGGTGAAGTGGTAGCACGGCCCGAGGCCGAGCCGGCACAGCGCCGTCTTGAGCGTCATCGTCCCGGTGCGGCCGAGGCCGACGCCGATCGTCCGTAGCATGGCAACCCCCTGGGACGACCCCACCAGAGGCGGCCATGCCCGGCAAGCAGGCCACACCCGTCATGACGCGACATTGACCCTGATACGACCGTCCGCCGGAGGTCAGGACTTGCGGGCGACACCGCAGATGGCGTCGACGGCCTTGGGGTCGCCGCCGATGTCGGTGACCTCCGGGCGCCACTGGGAGGTGGGCACCACGCCGGGTTCCACCTGCTCCAGGCCGGTGAAGAACCGGGCGATCGCCTCCGGCGAGCGCAGGTGGTAGGAGCTGGCGGAGTTGGCGTTGTAGGTGCTGATCGCCTGGTTCAGCGACTCGCTGGTGTCGGTGCCGTCGCTCAGCGCCAGGTAGCTGCCCGGCGGCAGCGCGCCGACCAGGCGTTCCACGATGGCGCCGGGAGACTCCGCGTCCGGGAGCTGCCCCATCACGCCGAGCAGCATGAGCGCGATGGGCTTGTCGAAGTCGAGGGTCTCGGCGGCCCTGGCGAGGATCAGGTCCGGCTCGCGGACGTCGGCCTCGATGTAGTCGGTGACGCCGGGCGGCGTGCTGGTCAGCAGCGCGTTGGCGTGCACCAGCACCAGCGGGTCGTTGTCCACGTACACCACGCGCGACTCCGGGGCGACGCGCTGGGCGACCTCGTGGGTGTTGTCCGCGGTCGGCAGGCCGGTGCCGATGTCGAGGAACTGCCGTACCCCGGCCTCGCCGGCCAGGTAGGTGACCGCCCGGACCAGGAAGCGCCGCTGCAGCCGGGCGATCCGCGCGATGTCGGGGAACATGCGCAGGATCACGTCGCCGATCTCGCGGTCGGCGGCGTAGTTGTCCTTACCGCCGAGCAGGTAGTTCCAGACGCGCGCCGAGTGCGGGTTGCTGGTGTCGAGCTTCGGCGGCTGCCCCTGGGCGTGGGTCGGGCCCTGTGTCACGGCGTTACTCCGGTCTGTGCGGCGGGCGGCGGGACGGGTCCGCCCAGCGTAGTGGCTCTCCGGCCGGAAGATCACTGATTCCCGGCAAAGAGCACATGGCCGGTGAAACCTGTCAGAGCCCCTACCTTCTCTGATTATCTCCCATCAGCCCCCAAGCGTTTCATCACCCGTCAATCACCCCTTTCCATCGGGTGCCGGCGCCCCTGGTGCCCCGATCCGGCCGGCACGACGGGCACCCGGCCCGGACCGGGCGGTCACGGGCGGCGGGCGGCGTGCAGCCGGACGACGGCGGGCACCCGGTCGTCCTCCAGGGCGTACCGCAACCGGGCCAGTGCCCGGTGGACGCCGTGCCGGGCGGCGGCCGGGTCGGCGTCGTCCGGCAGCACCACGCCGACCGCGACCCGCGGGGCCGCCGGCGTGCCGCCCAGCACCGCCCGGGCCCGGCCGGCCGGCAGCGCCGCCTCCACGTCATCGCTGACCGCGTCGGCGGCGGCGCGGGCCGACAGCCGGGCCGTGCCGTGGCCGGCGGTCCATGGCAGCGTGATCCGCCGGATCGCGTCGGTGCGGGCCTGCAGCAGCAGCCACCGCAGGGCCAGCAGCTCGACGAGCACCGCCGCCGCGGCCAGCGCCGGCCAGAACCAGCCGTGCGCGGCGACCCAGGCGCCGAGCCGGGCGGACAGCACCCGTTCGTAGCGCGGGCCGAGCGGAGGGCACAGGCCGAGGCCGCGGGCGAGCGCGACGGCGCCGGCGGCCAGCAGGATCAGCCCTAGCACCGCGAGCCAGACCCGATTGGCCCGCCCGGTCCGATCGCTCATCGCTCAGCCCTCCCGGTGCCGGACGCCGGCCCGGACGCGCAGCGGCCGCAGCGGGCGCAGTTCGGCGAGCCTGGCCCGGACGGCCGCGGTGACCTGGCCGGCCAGCTCGGGTGACTCGCGTAGCGGGGTGGTCGTGGTGACCCGCACCCGGCGGCGGCCGACCCGGACCCGCGCGCGGGACACCCCGGCGACCGACTCGGCCACGGCGGCCAGCTGGCGGGCCAGCCCGGTACGGGTGATGCCGATGACCGTTCGCGGGTCGTCCGGCGCCAGTCCGACCGCGCGCGGCCTTCCCGGAGTGAGGGCCAGCACCAGCAGCAGCAGGCCGAGCAGCACGAGAACCCCGGCGGTGATCAGGGTGGCCGGGTCGTCCCAGCGGGCCTGGGCCAGCCGGGCCACCCAGGGCGCCTCGGGCGGGCGGATCCGGCCGCGCAGCGCCGCCGCGAGCGCGACGAAGAACGTCGCCAGGGCGAGCGCGGCCAGCAGCAGCGCGGCGATCGTGGCCGGTACCCGGCGCCGCGGCCGGAACGCGCGTGCGGCGGCCCGCCGCGCCCCCCGGTCCGCCGGCGGCGCGCCGCCGTCCCCACCACCACCCGTGCCGCGATCCGTGACTCCATCCGTGCCGCCGTCCGCGCCACCACCCGTGCCGCGATCCGTGACTCCATCCGTGCCGCCGTCCGGCCGGTCGTCGGTGCCGCCCGCGGTCCACGGGAGCGGCCCGGTGGCCGCCTCCGGTTCGCCGGGGGCGCCCCGATCGGCCGGGCCGTACCTCGCCTGGTCCGGCCCGCCGTACCCCTCCGGGTCCCGCGCGCCGTACGGCTCCCCATCCGGCGGGTCGCGGTCGTCCGGCCCCCGGTCCCGCGGGTCGTGGCCGTGCGGGTGGTGTGGGTCGTGGCCGTGCGGGGCGCCGGTGTCCGGCCGATCCGGCTCTCCGCGGTCCGGGCCGTCCGGGCCGGGCGGCGGGCGGGTCACCGGACCCGCCTGGTCTCGGGTGCCGGCGGCACCAGACGGACCACGTCGATGTCCACCTGGCGGGCGTCCAGGCCGGTCAGCGCGCCGACGCGGTCGGTCACCGCGCGCCGGACCCGCTCGGCCACCTGCCGGACGGGCTCGGGATAGACCACTCCCATGGTGATGTGCACCATCGCCAGGTGGCCGTCCACCCGGGCGCGTACCCGCGGCGTCCCGGCGGCGGCCGCCCGCCGCCCGGCGCCGGCGGTACCGGGCACCTCGGCGGCCGCCCGCTCGGCGATCCGGGTCAGCACCTGGCCGGAGATCTCGGTACGTCCGCGCTCGCCGTGCGGGGTGGCCCGCGCCAGCCGCTCGACGGTGTCCGGGACGCCCGGCAGCGGGTCGTCCGGAGGGCTCACTGCCGCCTCCGGCCGCCCAGCATGCCGCCCACGTCCAGGTCACCGGCCAGCGCGCGGCCGACCAGGAACCCGATGACCCCGAGCACCAGTACCACCAGGAAGGCGGTGAGCCCGCCGACCACCACGGCGAAGCCCAGCGCGATCCCGAACAGCAGGCCGACCAGCGGCCACCAGCGGCCGTCGTCCATGTCGATCACCCTTCCCCTGTCCGAACCGCCCGGTCCGCGGCGGTTCCGCCGTCTCCGGGCATGCTGATGTCGTCGACGCGCACGTCGACCGGGCGCCCGCCGGCCAGCGGGGCCACCGCGGCGCGCACCTGCTCGGCGATCTCCGCCAGCGGGCGGCCGTACCGGGCGACGACGGCGACCTCGATCGCGTCGTCCCGGACGGCGACCCCGGGCACGGTACGCCCGGCCAGGTAGGTGGCCAGCGGCCCGCGCGCGAGCCCGGCCACGTCCGGGCAGCCGGTCACGGCCGCCGCGATGCGATCCGCCGGCTCGCCGGTGTCGCCGGCCGCCGTGACCGGCTCCGCCACCGTCCCACCCGCGGCTCCGGCGTTCCCGGCCACCAAGGTGTTCCCGGCGGCTCCGGCGTTTCCCGCCGCTCGGACGTTCCCGGCGGCTCGGGCGTCCTCGGCCCGCCCTGCCTTCTGGTGCTCCGCCTCCGCGTGCCGGGTGGTGGCGCCGCGTGCTGTTCCGCTTCCGGTCGCCGCTCCCGCTCCGGCGCCGGTCGCCGGTCCCGTGCCGCGCACCGATCCCGGTCCAGAGCCGGTGGCCCGGTCGTGCGGCGACCCGCCCGCTCGTGGAGTTCCGGGCCGCGCCGGATCCGCGGGTGCACCCCCGGAAGGTCCGCGATCCCGTGCCGGGTCCACCGGCCGGCCGGGGCCGGTGGCGTCCGGCAGGCGTTCGGCGGGTTCGGCGGGCCGGCCGGGCTCGCCGCGGGCCGGCCGGCCCGGCCCGGTGCGGGCGGGCCGGCGGCGCGGCGGCTCCTCGGCGGGCCCGCTCACCGGACCCGCGCCTCCTGCTGCGGCTCCTCCGGCTCCTCGCCGGGCAGGTGCAGGTCGTCCACGCTGATGTTGACCTCGGTGACCTCCAGGCCGCACATGTTCTCCACCGCGTCGATGACGTTGCGCCGGATGCCGGCGGCCAGGTCGGGGATGGAGACGCCGTACTCGGT
This sequence comes from Sphaerisporangium rufum, assembly GCF_016863395.1. GTDB lineage: Bacteria > Actinomycetota > Actinomycetes > Streptosporangiales > Streptosporangiaceae > Sphaerisporangium > Sphaerisporangium rufum. Next base: position 5,020 of record NZ_BOOU01000016.1, read on the forward strand.
GATCACGTTGAGATCCACGGCCGCCTGGCGTTCGCCGACCTCCACCGCCACCCCCTGCGTGCTGCCGGCGCCGCCGCCCCCGGTGAGGCGCTCGCGTACCGCGCCGAGCGCCCGGGACATCCCGGCACCGAGCGCGTACACCCCGGTGACCTCCCGGGTCGCCATTGCCGCGATCTTGGCGACCACGGTGTCGGCGATCGTCGTCCTGCCTCGCTGCCCGCCCTCCACCGTGGTGTGCTGGGCGCCGGCCCGCGGGCTCGCCGTCTCGCTGCGCTGTGTGCTCACTCGGGGACCTCCTCGGCTCGGGACCGGCGGTCGAGGGATACGCCGGCGTACCGGTTGCCCTACCCGAGGCAGGGAGATATAAGGCCATCTGATGCCTAATGTCTGATTATCGGGGCGCTGGAGTGCTGTCCGGGGCCGCCCAGCGGCCCAGCAGGTCCCGGTAGAGCGGCGAGGCGGCGAGCAGCTCGTCATGCGTGCCGGCCAGCGCCCGGGCACCGTCCATCACCAGCACCCGCCGGGCGCGCAGTGCCGAGGTCAGCCGGTGCGCGATGACGACGAGCGTCCCGCCCCGGGCGGCGAACGCCTCCTCGGCCCGCGCCTCGGCCGCCGGATCCAGGTGGCAGGTGGCCTCGTCCAGGATCACCAGCGGCGCGGGGGACAGGTAGGCCCGGGTGAGCGCGATCAGCTGGCGCTCCCCGGCGGACAGCGCGGCCGGGTCCACCGGCGCGGCCAGGCCGCCGAGCCGGCCGGCCAGCGCCGCCAGCCCCACCGCCTCCGCCGCCTTCTCCATCTCCGCCTCGGTGACGTCCCCGGCCAGGTAGGCCAGGTTCTCGGCCAGCGTGCCGCGGAAGACGTAGGCCTCCTGCGGGATGAGCACCCTGGTCCGGGCCAGCGCGTCCGCCGACAGCTCGGTGACCGGAACCCCGCCGAGCGACACCCGCCCGGCGTCCGGCCGCAGCAGGCCGGCCGCCAGCGCCGCCATGGTGGACTTGCCGATGCCGCTCGGCCCGACCACGGCCAGATGGTCGCCGTCGGGCACTGAGAGGTCCACCTCGCGCAGCACCGGCTCGGCGCCCGGCCCGTAGGCGAAGGTCACCCCGCGCAGCCGCAGCAGCGCGCCCGGCGGCGCGGGCCGGGTACCGGTCCGGGACGGGGGCCGGGTGCCGGTGGCGAGGATCCGCTCCAGCGCCACCACCAGCCGCACCCCGTTCACGCCGACCCCCTGCACCAGGCCGCCCAGCGCGGGCGCCAGCGACTGGACCAGGTAGGTGAGCGTGCCGAGCACGACGCCGGCGGTCGCGCCGCCGCGCACCAGCGACGGGGTGGCGACCAGCACGGCCAGCACCGGCAGCCAGCCGCCCACGCCCAGCGACAGGGTGCGCAGCGCCGTCAGCCGGGCCAGCGCCCGGGTGACCCGCGCCTGCTCGTCCACCTGGCCGCCGACCGTGGCGGCGACCCGGTCCTCGGCGCCGCACGCGCCGATGTCGCGCAGGCCGTCCACCAGGCCGGCCAGCGCGGACGCGGTGCGCTCCTCGGCCAGGATCTGCCTGCGCTGCAGCCGCGCCATGGCCGGCAGCGAGGCGGCGAACAGGGCGAGTCCGGCCAGCAACGGGGGCAGCACCAGGGGCAGCACCGCGCCGGTCAGGGTGAGCAGGCCCAGCACCACGCCCGCCACCGAGAACACGAACGACCGCAGCACGGCGATCACCGCGCCGAACGAGTCCCGGGCCAGCTCCACCTGACGGCCGAGCCGGGCCACCGCCGCGCTGTCCGGCCCGGTCCCCGCGACGGCCGCGCGGTGCAGGGTGCCGTCCACCACCCGCAGCAGCAGCGTGTCGCGGAAGGGCTCGACGATGCCGGCGATCGCCACCAGTACCTGCCGGGCGCCGAACGCGGCGACCACCCAGGTGACGGCGAGCGCGCCCAGCCAGGCCAGCCCGGTCAGCGGGCGCCCGGCGGCGAACCCGTCGTCCAGCGCGCGCGCCACCGCCAGGCCGGCGGCGAACGACGGTGCCGTCTCGGCCACCGACCAGCCCAGCAGCCGGGCGAGATCGCGCGGCCGTCCCCGCAGCGCCCCGTACAGCAGCGCGCGGACGGGCGGCCGCGGCGCGGCGGCCGGGGCGGGCCCGGCGCGGCCGGTCACCCCGCCTCCGGGCCGGCGCCGCCCGCGTGCCGCGGCACCGCCGGGACCGCGGCGTCCCGGCCGGCCCCCGCGGGCGGCGGGCCCGCCGGGGCCGGCTCGTCGAGCCGGAAGACCGCCCGGTAGTCCGGATCCCGCCAGAGCTCCTCGTGACGGCCCAGGCCGCGCATCCGCCCGTCCTCCAGCCAGACGACCAGGTCGGCGCGCGCGGCGGTACCGGCGCGGTGCGCGACGATCAGCCGGGTGCGGTCGCGCAGCTCCTCGGTGAGCGCCCGCGCCACCTGGTACTCGGTCACCGTGTCCAGGCTGGAGGTGGCGTCGTCCAGGACGAGCAGCCGGTCGCCGTGCGCGAACGCCCGGGCCAGGCCGATCCGTTGCCGCTCGCCGCCGGACATCGGCGCCGCGTCGAGCGGGGTGTCGTACCCGCGGGGCAGCCGGCGGATGAAGGCGTCGGCCGCCGCCGCCCGGGCCGCCGGGCCGGCCGTGCCGGCCGGCCGGTCCACGGTGATCGCCTCGCCCACCGTCGCGCCGAACAGCACCGGCCGCTCGAACGCGTACCCCACCGCGCCGCGCAGCGCGGACCGGCCGAGCCGGCGCAGCGGGACGCCGTCCAGCAGCACCTCGCCGCGGTCGGGATCGGCGAGCCGTCCGGCGGCGGCGGCCAGCAGCGACTTGCCGCTGCCCGACCGGCCCACCACCGCCAGCACCGTGCCACCGGGCACGGCCAGGTCGAGGTCGCGCAGGGCGGGCCGCCCGTCCACGCACACGGTCACGCCGCGGAACTCCAGCCGGCCGCGGCCGCCGGGCGGCGCCTCGGCGGTGCCGTGGGCGCGCACCGGCGCGGCCAGCACCGCGGCGACCCGGCGGGCCGCCGAGCGGGCCCGGCCCAGCCGGTTCAGGTGGCCGAGCGCGGCGCCGACGCCCGCGCCGAGCACCGCGTACCGGGCGGCGGCGAACAGCTCGCCGACGCTCATCGCGCCCTGGGCCAGCCGCAGCCCGCCCGCCGCGATGACCGCGGTCTCCAGCAGCGGGACCACGATGGCCGCCTGCACGCCCGCCCGGGCGTTGACCCGCCACAGCGCCATTCCGTGGGCGCGCAGCCGGGGCAGCGGGGCCAGCACCCGGCCGACCTCCTGCTCCTCGGTGCCGGCGGCGGCGATGGTCCGCGCGCCGGCCAGGGCGTCCACCAGCCGGGCGGCGATGTCCCCCTGCGCCTCCTGGTAGCCGGCCGCCACGGCCGTCGTCTCGCGGAGGAACGCGCGCAGCACGACGCCGATCGCCACCAGGCCGGCGGCGAAGGCCGCCGCGGGCCACGGATCGATCAGGGCCAGCGCCACCAGCGACCCGGCCGCCGGCACCAGCAGTGCCACCGGCATGATCAGCGATTCGGGCGCGGCCGCGGCCTCCTCGGCGCCGGCCCCGGCCCGGGCGACCAGATCGCCGGGCGGGAAGCGCCGGGTGACGCCGGGGCCGGCGCCGAGCAGGTGGCCGACCATCCGGGTACGCAGCCACCGGCCGGCCTGGGCGCGGCCGCCGCCGCCGGCCAGCACGGTCAGCGCGTCGCAGGCCACCACCGCGGCGACCAGCGCCGCGCAGGTGACCAGCGCCGCCTGACCGGCGTCACCGGGGCCGCCCGGGACCACCAGCGCGTCGACCGCGTGGCCGAGCGCCCCGGGCAACAGAAGCTCCATGACCGCGCCGGCCAGCGCGGCCCCGGCGTACACCGCCGGCCATCGCCCGCTGCGGCGCAGGGTCCCCAGCAGCAGCCGGTCACCGGCCGCGTCCGGGCCCGGCGGGGTCGTCGGGGAGGCGGGCATGGCAAAGGTTTCCCCTCCGGCGGGTCCGGGAATGAACAGGCCTGGAGCGGCCGGGTCAGGGCCGCCCCAGGCAGATGTCCGATCGCCGGTCCGCGCGAGCTCTCAGCGTCCGCGCGGGCCGTCAGACCGTGCGGGCCG
>NZ_BOOU01000017.1 GCF_016863395.1 Sphaerisporangium rufum
CTCCTGCAGGTCGAGAAGCGCCATGGGTGTCACCTCCTTCCTTGGCTCGACGGGTCCGCCGGCCCGGCGGGAATGCCGGGCGGGGAGATCATGGGGAGCCGTACCGGCTCGTCGTGCAGCACGGTGCCGAGCGCGAGGAGCACGCCGGCGGTGCCGGTCGCCAGGTCCATCGAGAGCCGGAGCAGCTGGTTGCCGGGGAAGGCCAGCCCGCCGCCGTACGGCATGGCGTGCCAGGCCAGCCGGGACACCTGGGCGGTCACCTCGGGGGAGGAGCGGCCGATCCCGGGGCGCAGCCCGGCGGCCAGGGCGGCGATCATGCCGCTCCGCCCGGCGAACAGTCCCGACTGCACGTAGTAGTCCAGGGTGGCCACCGGGCCGATGCCGGCCAGCGCCTCGGCGAAGCCCTCGTCGTCGCGGTGCTCGATGTGCCGGCGCAGCGCCAGCCCGATGCCCGCCGAGCCCTCGTCCAAGTAGGGGTTGGTCCGCCAGCCCTGCTGAACCTGGAGCTGGCCGTCGCCGCGACGGGTGCAGCGGCGCAGGTCCTGCCGCAGCGCCACGCCCGCGTGGTCCAGCAGCGAGCGGTCGCCGGTGGCCTCGTAGGCCGACAGGAACAGCAGGGCGGGTCCGGACGACCCGCGCATCAGCCCGGCGTGCGGGTTCCGCCCGCCGCTGATCTCCGGGACGCTGTCGACGCTGCCGAGCCGGTCGGCGACGATGCCGCTCACCTCCAGCGCGGCGTCGCGCAGCGAGCCGTCGCCGGTCAGCCGCCAGAAGTGCAGCAGGTTCAGCCCGATGCCGGCCAGCCCGCCGTGCAGGCTCTGCCCGAGGTCCTGCCACTTCTCCCGCAGGCACAACGCGAGCAGGTCCAGGGCGTCCTCGTCGCGCCCGAGCGCCGCGAGGGCGTAGGCGACGCCGTGCAGGCCGTCGTACAGGCCGAGCCCGGTTCCGGGCTTGGGGGCGAAGGCCCGCTCGCGCAGCCATTCCTCGTGCTCGGGGAACCGCCCGGCACCGGTGGCGGCCAGCGTGTACAGCACCCCGGCGGCGCCGTTGGCCAGGTTGAGCCCGCCGCCCGGCTGGAACTGCTGGACGTCACCGGGGAAGAGCCGGTCGTCGCGTTCGAGGGTGGCCGAGGCCAGGATCGCCCGCCGTGCGGCGTCCCGGACCTCGGGCCACGATGCCCGGCCGGGCACCGGCAGCTCCCGCATCAGCCGCAGCCCGTCCGGCCCGTCGGTGCGCGGCCGGGCCGCTGCCGGGCCGCGCACCGACGGCCCGGTGCCGGCCGCGGGCGCCGCGGAACCGCCGTCCCCGGTCGCGGCGCCCGGACCGGTGCCCTCGCCAGTGCCGAGGATCGTGCGCACCGCGGCGTCGACGACCTCGCGCGGCACCGGGAAGGTCTCCCGGACCAGCTCGGCCAGGTGCGTCACCTTGGCCCGGTGCAGCGGGATCAGCACCGTCGACATGGGTGCGAACAGCGCCAGGTGCAGGCAGGCCAGGGCGTACCGGTCGGCCGCCACGCCGGTGCGGTCCGGCGGCGGGCCGAACCCCGGATGGGCCAGCGCCGGCCGGGCGTTGGCGTCGGCCAGGGTGGCCACCTCGAAGTCGATCAGCACCACCCGGTCCCCGTCCACCAGCACGTTGAACGGGTGCAGGTCGCCGAAGACCACCCCCCGCTCGTGCAGCGAGGTGACGGCCCGATCGACGCGCTCCAGCATGTCGAGCGCCCACTCGGTGTACTCGGCGGCGTCCTCGGGGGTGATGACCGCCCGGGTGAGCGGGTGGCGGTGGATGGACTCCGCGCTGAGCGTCCGCCCGTCGATGAACTCCTGCACCATGAAGTGGTGGTCGCCGAGCGTGAAGTAGTCGTGCAGCGCCGGCACCGCGGGCAGGCCGGACAGCCGGCGCAGGATGTCGGCCTCGTGCGCCAGCCGGGACACCGCGTCGCGGCCCACCGCGTCCAGCCCGGCGTGCGGGCGGGCTTCCTTCAGCACCACCGAGCGCCCGGTCCGGGTGTCGCGCGCCTGGTAGACGCCGCCGCCGTTGGAGAAGTGCAGCACCCGCTCGATCTCGTACGGCAGGCCGGCCATCGTCACCGCGTTGCGGGCCGCCAGGTGCGGCTCCAGGAACGCGGGCAGGGTGACCCACGGCGGAGGCGAGAAGGACGGGCCGCGCCGGTCGGGCACCAGGGTGCCGGCGGGGTCCTCGATGGCGAGCACCCGCTCGCGGCCGGTGGTCAGGCAGTAGCGCTCGGCGAACCCGCCGTACCGCACGAAGAGCGGGCCCTCGCCGATCCGCAGATCGCTGAGGATGTACGGACCGCGCACGCCGTGCAGCAGCGCGTCGAGCTCCTTGACCACCAGCTCGAACTGGTCCTCGTCGGCGGGGTAGACGGTGACGAGCTTGCCGCTGCTGCCCCGGTCGGCGTACTTGGAGTTGAGCATGGTGACCACGCGCGGCCCGCGCAGGAACTTGAAGCTGATCCGGTTGGCGGTGCAGTAGTCCCACACGATGCGCAGGGTGCGCTCGGCGTCGTCCAGGCAGGCCGAGATGTGGATCTTCCAGCCCTGGGTGGGCAGCGAGCGGTCCGCCGGCCCGTAGTGCAGCCAGGTGTCGGTGGCACGATGTTCCCACCCGGGGGGAACTTTCTGCTCCGCAGTAGCAAAATCCGGATGCTTGGCGCGCTGGTTGTCAAGGGAGTCGTAAAACGCCGGATCGGCTAGGCAGTAGATCTCGTACCTGTCGATCACTTGCGCTCCCCTCTCGGCCGCCGTCGCTATGAGGAGAATTGCGGATAACCCCCGGCATGCCTAGTGACCCCCTCCATTGGTGCGATATGCCGATGTCATTAATGCTTTCGTGATGACTGTCACAGTCGCCCTGCTTGACCAGTGATGTTGTTTTCATCGGACTATGTCGGACGCCATTAGGAATCTCCGACTTCGTCGGCATCTCCGAGGATCGCCCTGGTGGACGGGTCCAGATGGCTCCCACCTGCGCGGCCGTGGCCGGCCGGCCGGGCCCGGCCGGCGCGTGCCGTACAGGTGGCGACGGAGCGCGCGGCGCCGCAGCGCCGAATTTTATTCCAACGCCCCTGGTGTAGCCGGGATCATCAAGATCGTCACAAAAGGGCGTGCATGATCTCCGGGCGGCGGGGAATGGCTGGCTTTCATGCGCCGGCTCGCGGCATGCCGTCATTCTCCCTATAAGGCGCAACGAAGGTTCGGCATGCCTTCGGCAATGTCCGGCGCTATTTGTCAGGAATCGACTATCCTGTCGGAACGGACGTCCTGGAACCGCCCGCCGAGGAATCCGGCGCGAACGAGCCGGCGACGCCGGGTCCCGTGGGCTCTCCTGGGCACGACGGCCCACCGGGCGGAACGGGACGTCGCCGGGACCTGACGGCCGCGGCGTGGCCGGGCCCCATCGCCGGGCCGGGAAGGGCGCGGGGCGCCCGACATTCGGTAAAGATTCGGTCAACGGTGACGTAGATCACTCGCTGCGGGCATAGGTCCTCGATCGGCAGCACCTTCCCGGGCCCGCACCGCGGGTACGCGCCCGGGGCGGACCTGGAGGAACGAGTGACCATGCCCCCCAACCCGCCATCGTCCCCGTCCGATCCACCGGCACCGGACCGCGCGCCGGAGGCGTCCCCGGCCCCCCGGCATCGCGATCCCACCCGGTACCTCTACCTCGCGGTGATCGCCGCCGTGCTGGCCGGCATCGCGGTCGGGCTGATCGCGCCGGACGTGGGCGTGGCGCTCAAACCGCTCGGCACCGCGTTCATCGACCTGATCAAGATGATGATCAGCCCGATCATCTTCTGCACCATCGTGCTCGGCGTCGGCTCGGTCGCCCAGGCCGCCAAGGTCGGCAAGGTGGGCGGGCTGGCGATCGGCTACTTCCTGGCCATGTCGACCGTGGCGCTGGTCATCGGTCTGGTCGTCGGCAACGCCGTGCACCCGGGCGAAGGGCTGCAGCTCACCGAGGAACTGCGCAAGGCGGCCCAGGACGAGGCGGCCAAGGGCGGCGAGGGCGACACCACCTCGTTCCTGCTCGGCATCATCCCCACCACGTTCGTCTCGGCGTTCACCGAAGGGCAGGTGCTGCAGACGCTGCTGGTGGCGCTGCTCACCGGCTTCGCCCTCCAGGGGATGGGCGAGCGGGCCCGGCCGATCCTGAACGGCATCGGGCACATCCAGCGGCTCGTCTTCCGGGTACTCGCGATGATCATGTGGGCCGCGCCGGTGGGCGCCTTCGGCGCGATGGCCGCGGTGGTCGGTGCCGGCGGCTTCGAGGCCCTGCGCAGCCTGGCCGTCCTGATGATCGCCTTCTACCTCACCTGCGCGCTCTTCGTCGGCGTCGTGCTGGGGGCGCTGCTGTGGCTGATCGCCCGGATCAACCTGTGGTCGCTGCTGCGGTACCTCGGGCGGGAGTTCCTGCTCATCCTGTCCACCTCCTCCTCGGAGTCGGCGCTGCCGCGGCTGATCGCCAAGATGGAGCATCTCGGGGTGAGCCGCACGGTGACCGGCATCACCGTGCCGACCGGATACTCCTTCAACCTGGACGGCACGGCCATCTACCTCACGATGGGCACCCTGTTCGTGGCGACCGCGACCGGTGCCCCGCTGTCGATCGGCGAGCAGATCTCGCTGCTGGTCTTCATGATCATCGCATCCAAGGGGGCCGCCGGGGTGACCGGCGCCGGGCTCGCCACGCTGGCCGCCGGCCTGCAGTCCCACCGGCCCGCCCTGGTGGACGGGGTCGGCTTGATCGTCGGCATCGACCGGTTCATGTCCGAGGCCCGCGCGCTCACCAACTTCGCCGGCAACGCGGTGGCCACCGTGCTGATCGGCACCTGGGTGCGCGACTTCGACCGCGGGCGCGCCACGGAGGTCCTGGCCGGCCGGCTGCCGTTCGACGAGGCCACGTTCGTGGCCGACGCCCACGGCGGCACCCCGCCGGCCGACCGGCCCGACCGGCCCGATCGCGCCGAAGCCGCGGTGTCCTCCTGACGCCGCCCGCCTGGCCGGCCCCATCGGGTCGGCCCGGCGGCGGCCTCCCGTGACGAGCCCGCGCGCGACGCCATGATCACAAATCCGCCGTGGCGGTGAACCCGGCCCGCCCGCCGTACGTACCTCCGGGCGTCATCGCTCGACCACGCGGACGTCACCGTCATGGAGGAGGGCCCACCGTTGGCCGGTTCCGCCGATCTCAGCCTGCTTCGCGCAGAGGCGCACAGCCCGTCGTACTTCTCGCTGCTGCGGGGGGCGTCGGGCCTCCAGGGCGCTCCGGTGGACTTCTGCATCCCCTGCAACCCGTACTTCCCCACGCCGGAGATGTTCGACGTGCTGCAGCGGAACATCACCACGATCCTCAAGTACTACCCCAGCGACACCGGGCCGATCACCTCCCAGCTCTGCTCGATCCTCGGGCTGAAATCGCAGACCGTCGTCATGGGCAACGGATCCACCGAGCTGATCACCTGGATCGACCACCTGCTGGTCAAGGAGAGCCTCGCCATCCCCATCCCGACCTTCGGCCGCTGGACCGACCAGCCGCTGGAGACCGGCAAGCGGGTGGACATGTTCCGGTTGCCCGAGGCACAGGGCTTCGCGCTGGACGTGGAGTCGTACGTGCGGTTCGTCCGGGCCCGCGGCAGCCGGGTCGCGGTCATCTGCAACCCCAACAACCCCGACGGGGGCTACCTGCCCCGCCGGCAGGTGATCCAGCTGCTGGACGAGCTGGCCGGCCTGGACCTGGTGATCGTGGACGAGTCGTTCATCGACTTCGTGGACTGCGAGCCGGAGCCGAGCGTCGCCGACGAGGCCGCCATCCGGCACAACGTGATCGTGCTCAAGAGCCTCGGCAAGAACTTCGGCCTGCACGGCATCCGCTTCGGCTACCTGGTCGCCAATCCCGCACTGGCCGGCACCGTCCGCCGCATGTTGCCCAAGTGGAACCTCAACTCCTTCGCCGAGTCGGTGATCTTCATGCTGGGCGAGCACATGCACGACTACCAGCGCAGCCTGCGGCTGCTGGCCGCCGACCGCCGGTCGATGTTCCAGCAGCTGTCCGCGCTGCCGGGGCTCACCGTCTTCCCCTCCCAGGGCAACTTCATCATGGTCCGGCTGCCGGACGGCAAGGACGGCCGGGCGCTGCGCGACTACCTGTTCAGCGAGCACAACGTCTTCGTGCGCGAGTGCGGCAACAAGCTGGGGTCCACCAGCGCGTTCCTGCGGCTGGTGGTCCGCCCGCAGCAGGACGTGCAGCGGCTGGTCGACGGCATGCAGGCCTTCCTGCTCGCCGGCGGTCCGGACGCCGGCGTGCCCGCGCGCCGCGCGGTGAGCGCCTACCAGGCGCCCGCCGGCCCGGCCCCGGCCGCCTACTCGCCGCCGGCCGCCCCCTACCAGCCTGCCGCTCCGGCCGCGTATTCTCCGCCGCCTGCCGCTCCGGCCGCCTATCCGCCGCCCGCGGCGCCGGCCGCCTACTCGCCGCCGGCCGCCCCCGCCGCCTACCAGCCTGCCGCTCCGGCCGCCTACTCCCCGCCGCCGGCCGCGCCGGCCGGCTACGAGATGCCGGCGACCGTGGCGGCGCCGTCCTACCGGACATCCCCCTACCAGGAGGAGTCGTACATCATGCCGGCCACCCGCGACCGGGAGCCGGTCGACCACCTGGACGCCCCGCAAGCCCATCCCGCCGGGCAGCGGGTCGGCGCCTCGCCTCCGGCCCGCCGCGGCGAGCCCGCCGCGCACCGGACGGGGAGCGCCGGCTCCGCCGGTCACCGTGCCGCATCCGCAGCATCCGCAGCACCCGCGGCGTCCACGGCGTCCACGGCGAGCGCCCGCCCGGCGGAGAACCGGTCCGGCGCCGGCGGCCGGTCGGCGGGCCGGGCCCAGATCCGGTCCGATGGCCGGCGGGCGGAGGGCTCCGCGACGGTCGCCTCGGCGGCGTATCTCGGCGAGGCCTCCGGCCGGTCGAGCGGCCGGCGGCCGTCGTACGAGCGGGCCGAGGCGCCGCCGGCGGCCGACCGGCACGAGGACCCGTTCGTGGTCGGCGGCGACGACCCGCGGCACGGCCGGCTGGACCCGCTGGACACCTCGACGATCATCTTCGACAACAACACCGGCCCGTTCAGCGCGGTCTCCGACGCCATCCGCGGCTACCGCGCCGGCAGTTCCTGAACCGCCTTGCCAGGGCTGAATCCGGCGATCCGGGGAACGGGTAGTTCCTGGCGAGCGAAGGAGCACGAGGAGCGGCATGAACGTACTGGGCATCGACATCGGCGGATCCGGCATCAAGGGCGCTCCGGTGGACACCACCGCCGGGAAGCTGCTCGACGAGCGGCTGCGGGTGCCGACCCCCGACCCCTCCGCCCCCGAGGCGGTGGCCGGGGTGGTGGGCGAGATAGCGGCGCACTTCTCCTGGTCCGGGCCGGTCGGGGTCACCTTCCCCGGCGTGGTGGTGGACGGGGTGACGCGCACCGCGGCCAACGTCGACCGGCACTGGATCGGCACCGACGCCCGGGCGCTGTTCGCCGAGGCGACCGGCGGGCCGGTGACCGTGCTGAACGACGCCGACGCAGCCGGCCTGGCCGAGGCCGCCTTCGGCGCCGGGCGCGGCCACCGCGGGCTGGTGCTGATGCTCACCTTCGGCACCGGCATCGGCAGCGCGCTGATCATGGACGGCCTGCTCGTGCCGAACACCGAGTTCGGTCACCTGGAGATCGACGGCCACGAGGCCGAGCGGCGCGCCTCCGACCGCGCCCGGGAGAAGCACGACCTGGACTGGGAGAAGTGGGCCGGCCGCGTCCAGGAGTACCTGGAGCACGTCCAGATGCTGCTGTCCCCGTCGCTGATCATCATCGGCGGCGGCGTCAGCAAGAAGGCCGACAAGTTCCTGCACCACATCGAGCTGCCCGGCACCACCGTCGTCCCGGCGGCGCTGCGCAACGAGGCGGGCATCATCGGCGCCGCGCTGGCCGCCGCCCAGGCCGCCGGCGCGCCGGCCGGCTGAACCACCTCAGGGAGCCGCCTGGAGCGCCAGATGGCGATCACCGGACGTTGCGGGGTTTGTGAGCGCCACCGGGGGCAATTTGCAGGGACGGGCGGAAGGAGAACGACGTGAAGGTGACCATCGCACTGCGCCTGCCGCGCGATGCCGCGAGCGTGGCGATCACCCGGCAGATCCTCGGTGCCGAGCTGGAGGTGCTCGGCGTCGAGAAGTCGATCACCGAGGACATCCAGCTCATGCTCAGCGAGGCGTGTTCCAACGTCATCCGGCACGCGCAGGACGTGGATGAGTACACCGTGAGCGCGGAACTGGTGCGGGACAAGTTCGTGATCACCGTGGTCGACACCGGCAACGGGTTCGACCCGGAGACCGCCGGCGCCGGCGCCGACTCCCCGATGGCCGAGTCCGGCCGGGGGCTGCAGATCATGCGCGCGCTCGCCGACGACGTGCGGTTCATCAACCGCAAGCGCAAGGGCGCGATCGTCTGCCTGGAGAAGGCGCTCAAGTTCCAGCACGACTCCCCGGGAGAGCTGCTCATCGCGCCGTGACGCGCGTCCCGCGCTGCGCCGGCGTTAAACCGCTGGCGTAGGGCGGGGCCGGGTTGCTTATCCTTGCCGGTGGCGGCCGCCGGACGGGGCGGCCGGGAAAGCGACCATGGGAACCTCTTTCGTGAAATCGCCGCTGGCCGAGCTCCGCGACCGCCTGCCCGAGCTGATGCTCCGCGACCAGGTCCGGCTGCGCCGCCGCATCGACGGCGCCCGCCGGATCCGGGACGGGAAGGCGCTGCGGGGCATCGCCGAGCAGGTGGCCGCCGACATCGAGGCGGCCCGGGCCCGGGTCGAGGCCCGGCGCGCGATCGTCCCGCCCATCACCTACCCGGAGAACCTGCCGGTCAGCGGGCGCAAGGACGACATCCTCGCGGCGCTGCGCGACCACCAGGTCGTCATCGTCGCCGGGGAGACCGGTTCCGGCAAGACCACCCAGATCCCCAAGATCTGCCTGGAGCTCGGCCGGGGCGTCCTCGGGCAGATCGGGCACACCCAGCCGCGCCGGATCGCCGCCCGCACGGTGGCCGAGCGGGTCGCCGAGGAGCTCGGCACCCCGCTCGGCGCGGCCGTCGGCTACAAGGTGCGCTTCACCGACCACTCGGGCGACGACACGCTGGTCAAGCTGATGACCGACGGCATCCTGCTCGCCGAGATGCAGCGCGACCGGCTGCTCTCCCGGTACGACACCCTGATCATCGACGAGGCGCACGAACGCAGCCTCAACATCGACTTCATCCTCGGCTACCTCAAGCAGCTGCTGCCCAGGCGGCCCGACCTGAAGGTGATCATCACCTCGGCGACCATCGACCCCGAGCGGTTCTCCCGCCACTTCGGTGATGCGCCGATCGTCGAGGTGTCCGGCCGCACCTACCCGGTCGAGGTCCGCTACCGGCCGATCACCGACGAGCAGGAGGACCAGGCCCAGGCCATCGTGGAGGCGGTGGACGAGCTGTGCGCCGAAGGGCCGGGGGACATCCTGGTCTTCCTCAGCGGCGAGCGGGAGATCAGGGACACCGCCGAGGCGCTCAAGGGACGCGACGAGGAGGTGCTGCCGCTCTACGCGCGGCTGTCGTCGGGGGAGCAGCACCGGGTCTTCCAGGCCCACCGCGGGCGCCGCATCGTGCTCGCCACCAACGTCGCCGAGACCTCGCTCACCGTCCCGGGCATCAAGTACGTCGTCGACCCGGGCTTCGCCCGGATCTCCCGCTACAGCCATCGGCTGAAGGTGCAGCGCCTGCCCATCGAGCCGGTGTCCCGCGCCTCGGCCGACCAGCGGAAGGGCCGCTGCGGGCGCACCTCCGACGGCGTGTGCGTCCGGCTGTACTCCGAGGACGACTTCCTCACCCGGCCGGAGTTCACCGACCCGGAGATCCTGCGCACCAACCTGGCCTCGGTCATCCTGCAGATGACCACCCTCGGGCTCGGCGACATCGCCGCCTTCCCGTTCGTCGAGCCGCCCGACCAGCGGCAGGTGAAGGACGGCGTCAACCTGCTGCACGAGCTCGGCGCCTTCGACGAGGCCCGCAAGCTCACCCCGATCGGCACCCGGCTCGCCCAGCTGCCCGTCGACCCGCGGCTGGCCCGCATGGTGTTGGCCGCCGACGAGGGCGGCTGCGCCACCGAGGTCATGGTGATCGCCGCGGCGCTGTCCATCCAGGACCCGCGGGAGCGGCCGGCCGACAAGCAGGCGCAGGCCGACCAGAAGCACGCCCGGTTCACCGACAAGGAGTCGGACTTCCTGGCCTACCTCAACCTGTGGGACCACCTGCGCGAGCAGCAGCGGGAGCTGTCCTCCGGCCAGTTCCGCCGCATGTGCAAGGCCGACTTCCTCAACTACCTGCGGGTCCGCGAGTGGCAGGACGTGCACGGCCAGCTCCGCCAGGTGGCCAAGGGGATGGGCGTCACCTTCAACACCGTCCGCGCCGACCCGCAGAAGATCCATCTGGCGCTGCTGGCCGGCATGCTGTCGCACGTCGGCGTGCTGGACGTCGAGAAGGCGGACGCCGCCGCCGGCGGCGGCGGCGGGACGCAGCCCCGCCGGCGCGGCATGCGCGAGTACATCGGCGCGCGGAACGCCCGATTCGCGATCTTCCCCGGGTCGGCGCTGTTCCGCCGGCAGCCGCGGTGGGTCATGGCCGGGGAACTGGTGGAGACCTCCCGGCTGTGGGCCCGGGTGGTCGCCAAGATCGAGCCGGACTGGATCGAGCCGCTGGCCGGCCACCTGGTCAAGCGCACCTACAGCGAGCCGCACTGGGAGAAGAACCAGGGCGCGGTGGTGGCCTACGAGAAGGTCACCCTGTACGGGGTGCCGATCGTGGTGGACCGCAAGGTCAATTACGGCTCGGTGGATCCGGAGCTGTGCCGCGACCTGTTCATCAGGCACGCCCTGGTGGACGGCGACTGGGACACCCACCACGGCTTCCTGAAGGAGAACCGCAGGCTGCTGTCGGAGGTCGAGGAGCTGGAGAACCGCGCCCGGCGGCGCGACATCCTGGTGGACGACGAGACCCTGTTCGACTTCTACGACCGGCGGGTCCCCGAGACGGTGGTGTCCGCCCGGCACTTCGACAGCTGGTGGAAGCGCGCCCGGCAGGATCAGCCCGAGCTGCTCACCTTCTCCGCCGACATGCTCATCAACGAGGGCGCCGACGCCGGCGACCTGCAGCGCGCCTATCCGGACGCCTGGCGCACCGGCGGCCAGCGGATGCGGCTCACCTACCAGTTCGAGCCGGGCGCGGACGCCGACGGCGTCACCGTGCACGTCCCGCTGCAGGTGCTCAACCAGATGACCGGGGACGGCTTCGACTGGCAGGTGCCCGGCCTGCGCGAGGAGCTGGTCACCGAGCTGATCCGCTCGCTGCCCAAGCCGATCCGCCGCAACTTCGTCCCCGCGCCGGACTACGCCCGCAAGGTGCTGGCCCGGGTCGCGCCGGGCACCGGCTCGCTGACCGACGCGGTGGCCCGGGAACTGCTCGCCCTGACCGGAGTGGGCGTGCCCGCGGACGCGTTCGACCTCGACCGGCTGCCGGAGCACCTGAGGGTGACCTACCGGGTGGTGGACGAGCGGCGGCGCACGGTCGCCGAGGACAAGGACCTGGACGCGCTGAAACGGCGGCTGGCCCCGAAGATGCGCGCCACGCTGTCCCGCGCCGGCGAGCACCTGGAGCGCACCGGGCAGCGCACTTGGACCTTCGGCACCGTCCCCCAGGTGTTCGAGCAGGGCCGGATGCGCGGCTACCCGGCGCTGGTCGACGAGGGGGCCACGGTGGGCCTGCGGGTCTTCGAGACCGCCGCCGAGCAGCGCGCCGCCCTCGGACCCGGCCTGCGGCGCCTGGTCCTGCTGAACGTCAACTCGCCCGCCAAGGGCATCCTGCGGACGCTGAGCACCCGGCAGAAGCTCACGCTCAGCCACAGCCCGCACCGGGACGCCGCCGAGTTGTTCGAGGACTGCGTCGCCTGCGCGGCCGACAAGCTCATCGCGCAGGCCGGCGGCCCGGCGTGGACCGCCGAGCACTTCACCCGGATCCACGACCACGTCCGGGCCGAGCTGTACGACACCACGGCCGAGGTGGTGGGCCGGATCGAGCGCGTGCTCACCGTCTGGCAGGGCGTGCGGACCACCCTGGCCGCGATGAAGAGCCCCGCCGACGCGCTGGAGGAGATCGACGAGCACCTCGGCACCCTGGTGTATCCGGGGTTCGTCACCGACACCGGGTTCGACCGCCTCCCCGACCTGCAGCGGTATCTGCGGGCCGTCGAGCGGCGCCTGGAGAAGCTGCCCGACGACCCCTACCGCGACCACGAGCGGATGCTACGGCTGGACGAGATGCGCCTGGCCTACGAGGAGCTGCTGGACCGGCTGCCGCCGGAGCGGCACGCCGAGCCCGCCGTCGTCGCCATCCGCTGGATGCTGGAGGAACTGCGGGTCAGCTACTTCGCGCAGACCCTCGGCACGCCCTACCCGGTCTCCGACAAGCGCCTGCTCAAGGCCATCGCCGCCCTCACCGACCCCTGACCGCCGCGCGCGCCGCGGGCGGCTCCACCAGGAAGATCGCGGTGTCCAGGTCGAAGTTGATCGGTCCCGGGATGCGCAGCGGCTTGCCCATGACGACGCAGGTGGCCGTCTGGTAGCGGCCGTCCTTAGGGCTGCTGAGCACGGTGACCGAGGGCGGCGAGTCCAGCGGGTCGATCACCAGCAGCACCGGCACCCCGCCGCGGGCGTAGAGGTCCGGCTTGTCCTCGCGGTCCTCCCGCACGCTGCCCGGCGAGACCACCTCGGCGACCAGCAGCAGCCCGGTCGACAGCAGCTCCCGGGTGCCCCAGCGCGGGCAGTCGACAGGGGCGATCACGAAATCGGGTGTGGCGGCGTCACGAGGCCCGTCGATGCAGACGTCCACGTTGCCGGTGTAGGCCCGCCAGCCGTGGAGCTTGGCGACCGGCGCCAAGGCGTCGTAGAGGGCCATCGCGGCGTCGGCGTGTTCGGGGGTGCCCATTGGGCTCACGATCATTCTCCCGTTGATGAGCTCGATACGGAGGGACAGCTCCGGTAGCGCGTCGAGGAGCTCTCTCGGCGAGCCGGGGGGTGGCAGATGTGCCGTCTCGGCGGACGGCACCAGCCGCTGGCGCGTCGCGCGGGCCTCCGTGGCCGGAGCGGCCGCCGCCGGCCGGACCGCCGGGCCCGCGAGGTCCGACCCCGCGGTGTCCGGGCCGGGGTGGTCCGGGGCGGCCGGGACGGGGACGTCATGGCCGGCCGGGTGGGCCGGCCGCCGGGCCTCGGGGCCGGGGGCGGCCGGGGGCGAGGGGGGCGTTGCCGAGGTGGGATGCGGCTTCCGTGAGGTCATGACCATCATTCTGCTTCCTTGTGTCCGCGCGAACACGCACAGTATTCAAGATCCGGCAAAGACGTGAGTGAAATTCGCTCGCGTGGAGCCCCAGGTGTATGGACGCGGCCGGGCCTCCACCCCGTCTCCATCCCGATCTCCACCCGGCGGGGGTGCGCCGCGGCCCCGGCCGGTCCGTACGGTTCCGTGCATGAACGGACGGGACAAGGACCGGTTCGACCTCGGCAGGGCGGTCGCGGGCTGGGTTCTCAGTACGAATGGGGGAAGAATGAACGGAAAATCGATGGTCGCCGTGGTGATCGGCGGGCTGGTCATCCTGGGAGGCTTCATCGCCTACCGGCTGGTCGCCCTGGAACTCATCACCAACCTCCGGCACTGACGAGCATCCGGTCCGGGGAGGGCCACCACATGATCGACCGAGCGCGCCAGGTAGAACGGCGGTCCTGGCGGACCTACCTGTCACCTGGCTGGCGGGTCGAGCGGTCGATCGGCACGATCATGATGGTGGCCGCGCCGCTGACGGCGCCCCCGGGCATGCTCACCGCCCTCACCTGGACGCTGCTGGGCCTGAGCCTGGCCGGCTGGGCGGCCTTCGTCCTGCTGGAACGGCGGGCGCCGGCGGGGGCCCTCGTCGTGCTGGGCGCCTCGGCGCTGGCCGCGGCGGCGGCGGCCGGTCCGACCGCCGACGGCACGGCGATGATCATGTCATGTGTCGGGCTGGTGGCCTTCTCCATGCACACCCGGCCGAGCCCGCTGGTGATCATCGCGGTCACCGGCGCGGCGGTCACCGTGGTCGTCTCGTCGTGCGTGTGGTCGGCGCGACCGGCCGGGGACGCGTTCGGCAACGCCGCGGTGATGCTGGTCGTCGTCGTGCTGGGACTGAGCCGGCGGCAGTACCGCGTGCAGGCCGAGCACGCCCACCTGCTGCTGGAGCAGACCCGGCGTGCCCAGGCCGAGCACGCGCGGGCGGCCGCGCTGGACGAGCGGGCCAGGATCGCCCGCGAGATCCACGACGTCCTCGCCCAGTCCCTCGGCGCGCTGGGGGTTCAATTGGAACTGGCCGACGCGCTGCTGAGCGAGAAGCACGACCTGGACGGCGGGCTGGCCCAGGTGCGGCGGGCCCGCCGGCTGGCCGCCGAAGGACTGTCGGAGGCCCGGCAGGCGGTGACCGCGCTGCGCGAGGACACCCCGCCGCCGGCCGAAGCCCTGGCCCGGCTGGTGGAGGCCCACCGCGCCGACCATTCGGCGGTGGTCGACTTCGAGGTCCGCGGGACGCCGCGCTCGCCGGCGCCGGCCGTCACCGTGTGCCTGGTGCGCGCCGCGCGCGAAGCCCTCACCAACGCCGCCCGGCACGCCCCGAACGCCGCGATCACGGTCCGGCTGGAGTACCGCGCCGCTACCGTGAGCCTCGTGATCCGCAACGAATCGGTGACCCGCCCGGCCGGGGACGGCGCCGGCAAGCGCCCGGCCGGGCACGGGCTGACGGGCATGCGCGAGCGGCTCGCCCTGGTGGGTGGCGTGCTGACCGCGACGGAGGTCCAGGGCGGC
The DNA here is from genome assembly GCF_016863395.1 of Sphaerisporangium rufum. Lineage (GTDB taxonomy): Bacteria > Actinomycetota > Actinomycetes > Streptosporangiales > Streptosporangiaceae > Sphaerisporangium > Sphaerisporangium rufum. The sequence continues at coordinate 14,945 of NZ_BOOU01000017.1, forward strand.
TGGCAGGTGGTCGCGGAGGTGCCGGCGTGACCGGCGCCGCGGCGATCCGCGTGCTGGTCGTGGACGACCAGCAGATCGTCCGGGAGGGCCTGGTGGCCCTGCTCGGGCTGATGGACGGCGTCGAGGTCGCCGGCGCGGCCGGCGACGGCGAGGGGGCACTCCGGCTGCTGGCGGAGACCTCCGCCGACGTCGTGCTCATGGACCTGCGGATGCCGGTGATGGACGGGGTGGCGGCCACCCGGCACATCGCCCGGCGGCACCCGAAGGTGGCGGTGCTGGTCCTGACCACCTACGCCGACGACGACTCGATCGCGGACGCCCTGCGGTCCGGTGCCCGCGGCTATCTGACCAAGGACGCCGGCCGGGCCGAGATCGCGGCCGCGCTGCGCGCCACCGCCTCCGGCCAGTCCACCTTCTCCGGCGCCGTCTCCCGGCGCCTGGTGGCGGCCATGCTGAGGCCGGACCCGCGCCACCCGGTCCCGCCGGAGCGCTGGGGCAACCCCGACGGGCTCACCCCCCGGGAGGCCGAGATCCTGAAGCTCATCGCGGGCGGCATGAGCAACCAGCAGATCGCCGGGGCGCTGTTCATCGGCGAGTCGACGGTCAAGACGCACATCAACCACGCCTTCGCCAAGATCGGGGCGCGCGGCCGCAGCGACGCGACCCGCTACGTCTACCGGCACGGGCTGGCCGAGGCGTGAACCCGCCCGGGCCGGAACGGCGGGGGAGGGGTCGGGAGCGACGGCGGGCGATGGGTAGGGTCGGCGAGGGCGGACGCGGAGTCTTCTGGAGGGCGCGGTGGCGGTACGGGCGGTGGTGTTCGACGTCGGGGAGACGTTGATCGACGAGACGCGGATCTGGTCGCGGTGGGCGGACCGGCTGGGAGTGCCGCGCTTCACCCTGCTCGGCGTGCTCGGCGGGATGGCGGCGCTGGACCGCTCGCACCGGGAGGCGTTCCAGGTGGTGCGCCCAGGGCTGGACGTGGCCGCCGAGATCGAGGCATGGCGGCGGGACGACCCCGCCGGGCTGCGGGAGAACTTCGACGCCGCCGACCTCTACCCGGACGTGCGGGACGGGCTGGCCGCGCTGCGGGCGGCGGGGTACCAGATCGTGGTGGCCGGCAACCAGCCGCCGCAGGCGTACGACGCGCTGGTGGCGATGGACCTTCCGGTGGACGCGGTGCACACCTCGGCCGGGTGGGGGGTCAGCAAGCCGCGGGCCGAGTTCTTCGCCAAGGTGGCCGCGGTGACCGGCCGGCCGCCCGGCGAGATCCTCTACGTGGGCGACCGGCTGGACAACGACGTGCTGCCGGCCCGGGCCGCCGGGATGCGCACCGCGCTGATCCGGCGCGGCCCGTGGGGCCACCTGCACGCCGGGCGGCCCGAGGCGGCCCTGGCCGACATGGTCGTCAACGACCTCCCGGAGCTGGCCGCGCTGCTGTCGCGCTGACCGCGCTGACCGCAGGGTCCGGTGAAGGACACCGGCCGCCCGGCCGGGACGCCGGCCGTGCGGCCGGTCGCGGGGCGCGGGCGGGCGGCGTGCCGGGCGTGGTCAGGGACGCCGGGCGGGGTCGGCGGGCCGGGGATCGGAGCGGGCCGGGGACGGGGGCGCGGCGGGCTCGTCCGGGCCGGGCGCGACGAGGCCGTGCGGGAGCAGGACGACCGCGGTGATCCCGCCGTAGGGGGAGCGGCGCAGCGAGACGGAGATGCCGTGCCGGGTGGCCAGCCGGCTGACCACGAACAGGCCGAGCCGGTCGCTGTCGGTCAGGTCGAACTCCGGCGGGTTGGCCAGCCGGCGGTTGAGGTCCTCGCGGTCCTCGGCCGACATGCCGAGCCCGCGGTCCTCCACCTCGATGACGAAGCCGCGGCCGACCTGCTCGCCGCGGACGTTCACCCGGGTGCTCGGCGGGGAGAAGACGGTGGCGTTCTCGATCAGCTCGGCGAGCAGGTGGATCACGTCGGCGACCGCGGTGCCGAGCAGCGAGGCGCCCGTCATGGGGAGCACGGTCACCCGGGTGAAGTCCTCCACCTCGGCGACGGCGCCGCGCACCACGTCGTGCACCGGCACCGGCTTGCGCCAGGCGCGACCGGCGGGCGCGCCGGACAGGATGATCAGGCCTTCGGCCTGGCGGCGCATGCGGGTGGTCAGGTGGTCGAGCCGGAACAGGTCCTCCAGGGCGTCGGGCGCGCCGGTCTTGCGCTGCATCGCGTCCAGCTGGGTGAGCTGGCGGTGCAGCAGCGACTGGTTGCGGCGGGCCAGGTTGCGGAAGACCAGGTTGATGCCCTTACGCAGCTCGGCCTGGCCGACGGCGGCCTCGATCGCGGTGCGCCGGACGGTGGAGAAGGCCTGGGCGACGTCCTTGACCTCCAGGGTGGTGCTGGTCACCGGGATGGGCGGCGCCTCGCTCTCCACGTCCACGTCCTCGCTCGCGCGCAGCCGGGCCACCACCCGGGGCAGCCGGACGTCGGCGAGGTCCAGCGCCGCGCTGCGCAGCCCGGCCAGGTCCTCGGCCAGCCGGCGGCCGAGCCGCACCGACAGCACCACGGCGAGCAGGATGGCCACCAGGCCGAGCCCGCCGGCGATGACGATCTGCGCGATGATGGCGCCGGCCGCCCCCTCGGTGCGTTCACCGATCTCCGCGGCCCGGTCGGCGACGAGCCGGTCCACGCGGCCGCCCAGCGACCGGACGAGCGTCGGCCAGCCGCGCGCGTCCTCGACCGGGCCGCTGCCGGCGATGACCTGGTTCTCCATGGCGGTCAGCCGCTGGTAGTCGGTGGACTCCATCAGGTCGTCGAACGGCGCCCGCAGCTCGGCGTCCAGGGCCTGCAGGCCGCTGCCGAGCAGCAGCCGGCGGCCGGCCACCGTCTGGGCCATCAGGCGCTGCTCCTCGCTCGTCACCGCCCGCTGCCCGGCGGCCGCGGCCATCACCGCCTCCTCGCGGGACAGCAGCTCCCGGGCGCGGACCACCCGCTGCAGGCCGGCCGCCCGGCGGTACAGGTCGATGTCCGGCACGGTGACCAGGTCGTCGTACATCCGGAACAGCGCGTCCTGCACGGCGCTGTAGTCCTGGATCACCCGCATCCGGGTGGTGGCGCGGGCGTCCACCTCCTCGCGGACGGCGTCGAGCCGGCCGAGCGCGGTCTCCAGCGCCTCGCGGCTCGCCACGACCTCGGGTCCGGTGGCCGACAGCCCTTCCAGCGAGGTGGCCCGCTGGTGGAAGAGCCGGACGGCGGCGTCGGTGCGCTCGCGGGCGCCCGACAGGGTGGTCCCCTCGGCGGCGGAGCCGGTGGCGACCAGCACGGCCGACAGCCGGCGCTCCTCCTGGACGTGCCCGGCGAGGTCGGCGGCGGGCGCGGCCACCTGCTCGGCCAGGGTGGTGGCCCGGCGCAGCTCGAACAGCTCACCGACGATGTTCCCGGTCATGAAGGTCCACAGCGCGATCAGCGCCACGATCAGCAGGCCGAGCAGCGAGTAGAGCTTGAAGCGCAGCGTGCGGCCGGCCGGTGCCTGCCCGGCGCCCGGGCGGGCGGGCAGGCGGTTCCATAAGGCGCGGGCATCGCCGGCCGGGCCGGGCGCGGCGCCGGCGGGATCGGATGCCTGGTCAGTAGCCACGGTGCGCCTCCGGATCGGAAGTGGTCAGGTGCACGCGCCCGGAGTCGTGGGCGCCGGTGACCGTGGCGACGCACCGCCCCGGACCGTCCTCGATCAGCGTGCGGTAGGGATCGCGCTCGCCGGGGTCCACGGCGAAGACGGCGAAGTCGCACCGCGCGCCCGGCTCCAGGCTGCCGACCCGGCCGGGGCCGGTGGCCAGGCCCAGGGCGCGTGCCCCGCCGTCGGTCGCCGCCTCGAACAGCCGGCGGGCCAGGTCGGGGCGGCGGTAGCCCTGCTCGCGGGCCAGCGCGAGCAGCACCCGTACGTCCTCCAGCACGTCGAGGCTGGGGGAGGAGGCCAGCGAGTCGGTGCCGACCGCGATCGCGCTGCCCTCCTCCAGCAGGGCGGCGACCGGCGGGCCGTCCAGGCCCAGGGTGCGGTTGGAGCGCGGGCACAGCGCCACGCTCACCCCCCGCGCGCGCAGCAGCGCGCGCTCGTCGCCGTCCAGGTGGACGCCGTGCGCGACGTGCAGGTCAGGGCTGAGCAGCCCGAGGGTGTCCAGGAAGGCGACCGGGCCCTGCCCGGTGCCGCCGGCCCGCAGGATCTCGAAGTCGAAACCCAGCTCGCGGACCAGCCGGGCGATCGGGCCGGTGCCCGAGACGGTGTACTCGCGCTCGTGCACCGACTCCAGCAGGTGGATGTGCTGGCGCAGCCCGAAGCCGCGGGCCAGCACGGCGAGGTCGGCGAGCACGCCGGTGTCCAGCGTGTAGGGGGCGTGCGGCGAGATGCCGATGGCGCCGGTGCCGCCGGCGCGCACGCCGGCGAACTGGCGGACGGTGGAGGTCAGGTGGTCGCGCCCGGTCTTCGCCCAGCTGGCGTCGGTGTCGCCGAGCACCTCCAGGTAGGAGACCCCGGCCAGCCCCGCCTGCTGGCGTGCGGGCATGGCCTCGATGTCGGTGACCACGTCGGCGATCGCGGTGGTGCCGTGGCGTAGCGCCAGCAGCGCGCCCTCCCGGGCGCTGCCCGCCCAGTCGGCGCCGGCCGAGGAGAAGTACACCGAGTCGAAGGTCGTCGACCAGTCCTCGAAGGAGTCGTAGTACTGGCGGCCCACCTCGGCCATCCGGGTGAACTGCAGGTGGGTGTGCGCGTTGACCAGACCGGGCGTCATGACGCCGGGCCAGCGCAGTTCCTCGCCGCCCGGGAACCGGGCGAGCACCTCCCGCCGGGGCCCGGCCGCGACCACCCGGCCGTGGCGGACCGCGATCGCGCCGTCCGGTATCGGCGGGCGGGTGACCGGGAGGACCAGCGGCGCGGAGTGGATCACGGGACCCATACCGCCCCCGTGAGTCCGAGGAACTTCGCGACGACCATCGCTGCGGCCACTACGGCGAAACCTCCAAGTGTCAGAAGATCGGTGCGGTCGAAGGAGAGTTCTCGCATCCAGGTCCGGTGGCGGCCGCCGAACCCGCGCAGGTCCATCGCGTTGACGGTGTCCTCGGCGTCGATGAGCGCGTTCACCGTGAGCGGGACGACGACCGGTCGCAGGCGCAGCAGGCGCTTGACCGGGTTGCGGCTGCGGCCGTGCTCGTAGCCGCGCACCCGCTGGGCGTCCAGCGTCTCGTGCAGGCTCGCCCAGGTGGAGGGCAGGAACCGGAAGGTGAGGTCCACCCCGTAGGCGAGCCGCTGGGACAGTCCGAGCCGGGCGAACGCCACCCCGAGGTCGGAGGGCGCGATGTTGAAGGCCACCGGAAAGCCGATCATCGCCAGGGTGACGTACCGGACGAAGAGCGTCGCCGAGTAGGAGAGCGTGGCCCAGGTGATCGGCGAAGCGGTGACCGGGACGGTGAACAGCACCTCGGCGGACGGGTCGGAGCGGCTGTCCGCCGAGGTGATGATGCTGTTCACCACCACCAGGATCGTGGTGAAGGCGAGCATGAAGGCCCAGTTGGCCCGGACGTCGCGCCAGGGGATCCCCGCGGCGCGGTAGTAGGCGACGGCGAGGACGGCGCAGGCGAGCATCGCGCGCAGGTCCTCCACCCCCGCCACCGCCACGAGGTAGAGCACGGGAACGAGCAGGAGCACCCGCGGATCGCGGCGGCTCAGCGCGGACCCGGCCCCCAGGTAGCGCGGCGTGACGTCCACCTGGTTACCGCCCGGTCCGCTTGGCCAGGGGCTCCCAGATGGCCTCCAGGGCCGGGGTGAGGATGACGACCGCGATGCCGTTGGCGACCAGCGCGGGCAGGTAGTTGATGGTCAGGAAGGTGTTGAAGTCGATGCCCTGCACCCAGATGTCGGTGATGACGAACAGCATGCCGAGGGCGGTGGCGACCAGCGAGCCGATCGCGACGGCGACCAGGCGCACCGCCTCGTTGGCGATCGGCGGCAGGTAGGCGAAGATCAGTCCGGCCAGCGCGCCGACCAGCCCGTTGGCGACGCTCCAGTTCCAGTAGGTCAGGCCGCTGCCCTGCAGCAGGTCGATGACCATGTTGCCGACCAGGCCGGTGAAGAAGCCGGCGATCACGCCGAACTGCTTGCCGAAGAACGGCACCAGCGCGAACGCGGGCCGCACGGCCACACTCTGGGTGCCGGGGATGAGGAAGCTGAACAGGCCGAGCACGGCGTACAGCGCCGCGCCCACGGCGCCGAACACGACGGTGCGGGTGGAGATGGCGAAGACCGGCTCGCGGGAGACCGGAGCGTCTGCTGTCATTGCGAGGTGGTTCCTTCCTGGGGGGATGGGCTGGAACGTGCGCTGAGGGCGATCCGCCGGGCCAGCTCGAAGGCGTGCGGCACCGGCCCGGACGGCGGCAGGTGGTCGCGGGCCGCCCGCACCAGCCCGGTGGCGCGCATGCCGGGGCGCGACCACACCGCGGCGTCGCGGGCGAGCGCGGCGGGGGTGGCGTCGGCGACGACCCGCCCGCCGTCGATCACGATGACCCGGTCGGCGCGGGTCAGCGCGAGGTCGACGTCGTGGGTGATGAAGTAGACGCTCTCCACTCCGTCGGCGGCCAGGGCGTGCCCGATCAGCTCGGTGGTGGTGCCCAGGTCCTGCCCGGCGGTCGGTTCGTCGAGGATCAGGGTGCGCGGGCGCATGGCCAGCGCGAGGGCCACGGTCAGCCGCCGCTGCTGGCCGAACGACAGGGTGCGCGGCAGGCGGTCCATGATCTCCGGCTCCTGGTCCAGCAGCGTCGCGCGCAGCGCCGCCGCCGAGTCCTCGGCGATCTTGGCCGGCTCGCGGCCGAGGTTGTGCGGGCCGAAGGCCAGTTCCTGGCGGACGGTGGCGCTGAACAGCGCCTGGCCGGGGTTCTGGAAGACGTAGCCGAAGGTGGTGGCGAGCGCGGCCACCGTCTGGCCGGCGACCGGGACGCCGTCGGCGAGCACTTCGCCGCGGGTGGCGGTGACCAGTGCCATGGCGGCGCGCAGCAGGGTCGACTTGCCGGCGCCGTTCGGGCCGAGGACCGCGACCCGCTCGTGCGGGCCGAGCGCGAGGTCGACGCCGGCGAGCACGGTGCGGCCCGGATACCCCAGGGCGGCCTGCCGGTAGGCCAGCCGCGGGGCCGGGGCCGGTTCGGGCGGCACGCCGGACACCGGCGGAGCGGGCATGGCGGGCAGCTCGGCGGCCCGGTCCAGCAGCGCGGCGAACGGCAGCCTGACGTGGGCGACCGGCGCGGCGCGCAGGAACCCCGCCACCGGGCCGCGGTAGGCGGTGCGGCCGGCCTCCAGGTAGAGCACCTCGTCCGGGGCGAACTCCAGGATGTCGTCGACGCGGTGCTCGACCACCACGGCGGCGCCGCCCTCGTCGACGAACCGGCGCAGCTCGCCGAGCAGCCGCAGGCCGGCGGCCGGGTCGAGGTTGGCCAGCGGCTCGTCCACCACCACGACCCGCGGGCGCATCGCCAGTACCCCGGCGAAGGCGACCATCTGCAGCTCGCCGCCGCTGAGCCCGGCGGTGGCGCGGTCCAACAGGTGTGTCAGGCCGAGCCGCCCGGCGACCTCGGTGATGCGGCGGCGGATCTCCTCGCGCGGCAGCCCGAGGTTCTCCGGGCCGAAGGCGATCTCGGCGGCCACGGTGGTGCCGACGACCTGCCGGCGCGGGTCCTGGAGCATCGTGCCGACCACGGTGGACAGGTCGCGCAGCGTGCGCCCGGCGACCGGCCGGCCGTCGACGTTCACCTCGCCGGTGATCTCGGCGCGGTAGGCGTGCGGGACCAGGCCGTTCAGCAGGCGCAGCAGCGTGCTCTTGCCGCAGCCGGAGGGCCCGGCGACCAGCAGCAGGCGGCCGGGGTCGACGGTCAGGTCCACCGGGCCGAGGGCGGTCCGCCCGGTGGAGAGGTAGCGGACGCTCGCGTCACGGACCTCGATCAGCGCGGTCATGACGGAGTGCCTACCCTCTCTCGACTCTCGACGTGCCGCGAGCGTTGCGGCCCTTCACACCTGGTCTACGTCCAGAGGAGATTAAAGAGTAGATCGTGCACACAGCGCAATTCCTGATTAACGTTCAACTTTTTACCGGCCACCCGATAAGCAAATCTTTCGGGCATCAACCCACCCGGTGCTACGCGGCGATGAACTTTGTGTTACGCCGTTTTATTCGGACATCTTGCTGATTAAACCCCCAAAAGGTATGGCATAGTCGATTTCCGGCTAGCCGCTACCGGGGTAACGGCTGGCCGCACCCTCGGCGGGACTCGGCCGCCAAGGCCGCCGGGGCCGCCCGGGCCGGGCGGCCGGCGGGCCGGTGCCGCGCCGCGCGGGTGGCCGGACGGCCACATTTGCCGCGCCGGTCGTACCCCATTCTTCGATTGGACATTTGGCCCATATAGGCTGGGATGTGATGAACGAGCTGACGAGGTGGATAGCGCTGGACGGCGCCGTGAACGTGCGGGACCTCGGGGGCCTGCCCACGGCCGGCGGCGGGACGACGAGGTTCGGGCAGATCATGCGCTCGGACAACCTGCAGGGGCTGAGCGAGACCGACGTGCGGCGGCTGGTGGACGAGCTGAAGCTGCGCGACGTGGTGGACCTGCGCTCGAACGCCGAGGTGCACCTGGAGGGCCCCGGCCCGCTCACCCGGGTGCCGGAGGTGAGCGTCCATCACCTCACCCTGTTCGCCGAGGGCGGGCGGCACACCGACGTGGAGGCCGACACCGCCGGGGCCCGCGACGTGCGCATCGACGCCGCCCGGGTCCTGCCCTGGCAGGGACGGCGTGAGGAGGACGAGGCCGAGATCCGGGTGCTCGGCTTCTACTACGCCTACCTTCGCGACCGGCCCGACTCGGTGCTCGCCGCGCTGCGGGTGCTCGCGCACGGCGAGGGCGCCGCGCTGGTGCACTGCGCGGCCGGCAAGGACCGCACCGGCGTGGTCTGCGCGCTCGCCCTGTCGGTCGCCGGGGTGACCCGCGAGGCGATCGTGGCCGACTACACCGCCACCGGCGAGCGGATGGAGCCGCTGCTGAGCCGGCTGCGCGCGAGCGACACCTACCGCGACGACCTCGACTCGCGGCCCGCCGACAGCCACCTGCCCCGCGCGGAGTACATGGAGAACTTCCTGGGTGTGCTGGACGAGCGGCACCAGGGCCCGCTCGGCTGGCTCGGCGAGCACGGCTGGACCGGCGAGGACACCACCGCGCTGCGCTGCCGCCTGCTCGGCTGACCCGGCCGCGAGTGGCTCACGTCGCCGGCGGCTCCAGGGAGACCACCCGCCGCTCGGCGGCCGAGGTGCGGGCGGCGTGCAGCACGGCCGCCGTCTCGGCCGCCTCGGCCGGATCCACCGGCGGCGGCGCGCCCGTGGTGAGGCACGCCACCACGCCGGACCAGAACTCCGGGTAGGCGCCCGGCTCGGTCGGCACCGGACGGGTGCCGCCGTCCACACCGAGCGAGCCCCAGTGCTCCGGCGACTCGGCGCCCCAGCCGGGCCCGCCCGGCCGCTCACCGGCCCGCAGCCGCTCCTCCTGCGGGTCCAGGCCCCACTTGACGTACGCCGCCCGCGAGCCGAGCACCCGGAACCGCGGCCCGAGCCGGCCGGTGACCGCGCTCATCCACAGATGGGACCGGGCGCCGCCGGCGTGGGTGAGCGCCACGAAGGTGTCGTCGTCGGCGCCCACCCCGTCCCGGCGCACGTCGCATTCGGCGTAGACGCCGGTCACCGGGCCGAGATAGCGCAGCGCCTGGTCGACCAGATGGCTGCCCAGGTCGTACAGCAGCCCGCCCATCTCCTCCGGCCCGCCGTTCTCCCGCCAGCCGCCCTTGGGCACCGGGCGATACCGCTCGAAGCGCGACTCGAAGCGGTGCACCTCGCCGAGATCCAGCCCGCGCAGCGTGCGGAAGTCGCCGTCCCAGCGGCGGTTCTGGTAGACGGTGAACATCACGCCGCGCTCGCCGGCCAGCCGGGCGAGCTCCAGCACCTCCGCGGCGGTGGCGGCGGCCGGCTTGTCCACCACCACCGGAAGCCCGGCCGCGAGCGCCTCGGTGGCCAGCGGCACGTGGGTGCGGTTGGGCGTGGCCACCACCACCAGGTCCGGCCGGCGGGCGAGCAGCTCGGCCGCCGACGCCACCACCTCGGCGCCGGGGTGGTCCCGCCTGATCCGCGCGGCGCGCCCGGCGTCCCGGGTCACCACCGCGGCCAGCCGCAGCCCGGGCGTGGCGGCGATCAGCGGCGCGTGGAAGAACTCGCCCGCCGTGCCGTACCCGACCAGGCCGACGCCGATCACGACTCGCGCTCGTCCCGCTCGGCCAGGAACCGCTCGAACTGCGCGGCCAGCTCGTCGCCGGTCGGCATCGGCGCGTTCTCGGCCATCAGGTTCTCCCGCTCGGCTCCCGCGGTGAACGCGTCGTACTGCTGCTCCAGGCCCTTGATCGCGGTGGACAGCTCGGCCGAGGCGACGATCTGCTCCTCGATCTCGGCCGTGGTCTTCTCCGCGGCCTCGCGCAGCCCGTCCAGCGGGAACAGCAGGCCGGTGCTGAGCGCGATCGCCTCCAGCGCGGTCACCGCGGCCCGCGGGTACTCCGCCTGCGCCAGGTAGTGCGGCACGTGCACCGCGTAGCCGCGCGCGTCGTGCCCGCGCGCGCCGAGCCGCAGCTCGACCAGCGCGGCGGCGCTGCCGGGCACCTGGATCCGGCCGAACGGGCCGCGGTCGCCGGGCAGCAGCTCCGGGCGGGTGCCGTGCGCCGTCACGCCGAGCGGCCGGGTGTGCGGCGCCGCCATGGGGATGCCGTGCGTGGTGACCAGCCGGGTCACCCCCAGCCGGGTGACCAGCGAGCCGACGGCCTCGGTGAACAACTCCCACTCCCGGTCCGGTTCCGGCCCGCTCATCAGCAGGAACGGGGTTCCGGCCAGGTCGTGGACCAGATGCACGGCCAGCTCGGGTGCCGCGCACTCGACCCAGTGGTCGGTGTCGAAGGTCATCACGGGGCGCCGCGAGCGGTAGTCCAGCAGGCGGTCCACGTCGAACGTCGCCACGACCCGGTGCTCCAGCTCCGCGAGGAGGTGGGCCAGGGCGAGCCTGCCCGCGCCACCGGCGTCCACGAAGCCGTCGAAATGGTAGAGCAGCACCGGATCGGACAGCTCGGGCACATCGCCGCCGAGCCGGTAGAGATCCGTCGGGTCGAACACCTCGAGTCCGCCTTTCTAGTCGTCTCTCATGAGTGAACCTACGGGATGCGCCGGGGATTCCGCTGGGCGGGTCGTCTACCCGCGGCCGGCCGCGGTGCACCTCACCGGGCACATCGGACGGGCGTGAACATCACGCGGGAAGCGACCGGGCGGCCGCCGGCGGTCGCGGTAGTTGTTATGGACGTTTGTTGCAATGATGGGCAGATGGCTGATTTAGCGGCGCCGAAATTACTCCTCCCGCCCCTGTCGTCTCCGTTTCCCTCCTTGATCAGCCCGTACGCCGACCAGATCGACACGGAGACCTTCGCCTGGCTGTCCGCCACCGGAATGATCACGGAAGCGGCCGAGCTGGAGCGCTACCGCGAGGCCCACTACGGCATGCTGGGCGCGCGCACCTACCCCTACGCCGGGCCCGGCCCGCTGCGGCTGGTGACCGACTGGTGCGTCTGGCTCTTCGCCTTCGACGACGCCTTCTGCGAATCCGACCGCCGGGCCGCCGAGATCGCCCGCGCCCTCCCGCAGCTGCTCACCGTGCTGGACGACCTGGAACCCGGCGCCGCGGCCGGGGACCCGTTCGCCGTCGCCCTGCTCGACATCAAGGGGCGGGTGGCCGCCGCCGGTGACGCCGACCAGCTCGACCGCTGGCGCGCCGTCACCAAGGACTACCTGTTCGCCCAGGTCTGGGAGGCGGCCAACCGGGAGGACGCGGTGGTGCCCACCTACGGCGACTACATCTTCATGCGCCGCCGGACCGGCGCGATGCTGACGGTGTTCGCCCTCATCGATGTGGCCACCGGCCGGCCGCTGACCGGTGACCAGTGGCGCGATCCGGCGGTGCGGGCGATCACCGAGCACGCCAACGACGTGGTCGTCTGGGACAACGACCTGCTGTCCTACGCCAAGGAACGCGGCGGGGTGAACCACCGCAACAACCTGGTCAGCGTGCTGGCCCGGCACCGGCACCGGTCCATCCAGCACGCGATGAACCAGATCGGCCGGATGCGCGACGAGGCCATCGCCCGGATGGTGGAACTGGGCGCCGGGCTGAAGGAGCTGGGCTCGCCGGCGGTCGACGCCTACGTGCGGGGGCTGGAGCACTGGGTCAGCGGCAGCGTCGCCTACTCGCTGACCAGCAGCCGCTACACCCAGGCCTGGCACGAGGTGCGGGTGCCGGTCGCCGGGCGCTGACCGGCCGCCGGGACACCGTTCACGGCAGCGGGCACGGCAGCGGGCACGGCAGCGGGCACGGCAGCTGGCACGGCGGCGGGCACGACACCGTTCACGACACCGGCAGCGGCTAGGACACCGGCTCGGTCCCCTCGGGGGGATCGCCGCCGGTGTCCAGCTCGCCCATGGCGTAGCTGACCGCCTCCTCGAAGTCCATCATCGAGCCCTGCTGGTAGGCGGACAGGTACGCCTCTTCGCCGAGCAGCCGCTTGCACTCCTTGACGCAGTTCTCGTGCTCGGTGCCGAAGAACGGCGAGCCGAGCTGCGGCAGGCCGAACAGCTGCCAGTTGGCCTGCGCCCCGCCGAGGATGCGCGCGGCGCGCCCGGGGTCGCCGAGGTCCAGCGCCAGGTTCGACAGCGTCTCCATCGCCAGCACCGCGCCGAGCACGTCGTGGAAGTGCCGCTTGATCCGCAGCGACTCCTGCGCGCTGAGCACCGCGGCGTCCGTGCGGCCGGTCATCCGCTCGATGACCGAGGTGGCCCACACCGCGTACGAGCGCAGCCACAGCTCGCCGCGCTCGGTGCACAGCTGCCGGCAGTCGCGCAGCAGCGACTCGGCCTCGGTGAGCTCGTTCTGCTGGGTGAGCGCCACCGCCAGCTCGACGATCGCCGGCAGCAGCCCCGGGTTGAGCTCGCGCCCGCTGCGGTGGAACTCGATGGCCACGCCGAGCAGCGCGACCGCCTTCTGCAGGTCGCCCTGCAGGAACGCGGCGGTGCCCTGCATCTTGGTGGCCAGGATGACCGCGATGGAGTCGCCGACCCGCACCGCGTCGGTGGCGCACTGCTCGGCCGCGTCCAGCGCGCCGGCGGTGTCGCCCTGCGCGCTGCGCACGTAGGACAGCACCCACAGCGCCTTGCAGCGTTCCTTGCTGGGCTGCGGCGAGGCGTGCAGGGTGCGCTCCAGGTAGAGCCGGCCCTCGCGGGCGAAGCCGCAGGCCACCCACATGTACCAGAGCGAGGAGAGCAGTTCCAGGCCGGTGCGCGCCTCGGCCGGGTCGTGCAGGCAGTAGTCGAGCGCGGCCCGGATGTTGTCGTGCTCCTGGCGCATCCGCCCGAACCAGTACACCTGGCGCGGCCCGGACCACGAGTGCTCGCCGCGCTCGGCCAGCTGGAGGTAGTAGTCGCGGTGCCGCCGGCGCACCCAGTCGGTCTCGCCCAGCTTGTCCAGCCATTCCTTGCCGTAGTGGCGCAGCGTGTCGATGAGCCGGTAGCGGACGCCGGAGCGGTCGTCACCGCGCAGCAGGATCGACTTCTCCACCAGGCCGGCCACCAGGTCCATGACGCTCTCGGCGGGCAGGTTCTCCCCGGCGCACACGTACCGGGCGGCCTCCAGCTCGAAGTCGCCGGAGAAGATCGACAGCCGGGCCCACAGCAGCCGCTCGGCCGGCTCGCACAGCTCGTGGCTCCAGCCGATCGCCGCGCGCAGCGTCTGGTGGCGTGGCAGCGCGGTGCGGCTGGCCCCGGCCAGCAGGCTGAACCGGTCGGTGAGCAGCGCGAGGATCTGCTCCACCGACAGGGCGCGCAGCCGGACCGAGGCGAGCTCGATGGCCAGCGGGATGCCGTCGAGCCGCCGGCACAGCTCCGAGACGGCCGTGATGTTGTCCTCGTCCACCACGAAGCCGGGCACGACGGCCGAGGCGCGCTCGGCGAACAGCTGCACCGACTCGTTGAGGAACGGGCTGCCCGCGTCGTCCTCGCCGGGCAGCAGCAGCGGCGGCACCGGTACGGTGCGCTCGCCGGGCACCGACAGCGACTGCCTGCTGGTGGCCAGCACGCGCACCTGCGGCGCGTTGCTCAGCAGCCGCTCGGCCAGCTCCGCCGCGGCGGCCAGCACATGCTCGCAGGAGTCGAGGACCAGCAGGATGCGGCGCGGGGCGAGCCAGTCGGTGAGCGTCTCGATCTCCGAGCGCGCCGACTGGTCGGCGATGCCGAGCGCCCCGTTGACGGTGTGCGCCACCATGGTGGGGTCCTGCAACCGGGACAGGTCGGCGTACCAGACGCCGTCGGGGAACTGGCCGGCGATCTGGTGCGCGATGCGCAGCGCGGTGCGCGACTTGCCGACGCCGCCGATGCCGGTCAGCGTGACGTGCCGGGCCTCTTTGAGCCGCTGCCCGATCGCGGCCAGCAGCCGCGTGCGCCCGACGAAGCTGGTCAGCTCCGCGGGCAGGTTTCCCTCGCGCCGCCATTTCGCCGGCGTTGCCATAAGCCGCCTCACGGGGGGTCGGTCCGGCGTGCTGCCTGCTCCCGCATCGTACCCATCTCACCGATGCCTGTCCGGCCGCTTGTCCGCTCTGCGTCATATGCGGAATATGTGGGGAATGCGGAATGTGTCGAAGATGATGGTAGACCGCAGCCTGCATTACATCTGGGAGGAAAACGGGAGAGTCTTGGCCGGGCCGGCGGCCGGGCCTCCGGCGGACCGCGTAACATTGAGCCGTGACTGTGCACGAGCCGGATGACCTGCGTCCGGTGGACCTCTTCGACGAGGGACTGCCGGTGCTGCCCGATCAGACCAGCGACGACACCGACTCCGGTTGGGGCGAGTGGCGCGCGCCCGACGACGTGTCGCACCTGCTGGAGGAACGCCCCCCGCACTGGGACTGACCGGCGCCGGCCGGGGCGGGCGCCCCGGCCGCCGGCACGGCCCGGAGGATCGCCTCCGGGCCGTCCGCGCGCCGGGCCGGCCCCCCGGTCCGGCCGCCGCGCCTCAGACGCCCGCCGGCGTGCCCGGCCGGACGCCGTTCACGCTCAGCGCCGGCTCCGCCCGCCCGGCCCGCGGCGCCTTCTCCTGTTCCGGCTCCGGCTCGGCGCCGTCCGGCACGACGATCGCCGGGAAGGTGCCGGTGTCCACGATGCCGTGCTCGTTGTAGGCGGCCTCGATCAGGGCGTGCGCCCGGGGCTCCAGCTTCCACAGCGCGCGGTACTCCCGAGCCGCGGCCAGCGAGACGCCGGTCTCCCGGGCGATGTCGGCCGCGCGCGGCACGAACCGGCGCTCGATCTGCTTGTCCCAGTACTGCCGGGCGGCGCGCATCAGCGCGGCGCGCTGGGCGGTGTCGACGACCGGCGGCACCGGTTCCACCATCTCCGCCTCCTCGTCCTCGTCGTCGTCCAGGTGGGCGGCGGCGCGGCCCTTGGCGTCGGCGACCGGCAGGGCCTGCGGGGCGGGCGGCTCCTCCGGCTCCCAGGGCACCGGCGGCCGCAGGTCGATCAGCGCGCTGGTGTTGTACAGCGCGCCGATCTGCGACAGCAGGGCCTCCTGCCGGGCCTGGTCGACGGCCAGGCCGGTGTGCTCCACCGCCTGGTCCATCACCCGGTCCAGCCTGGCGAGCGCGGCCCGCATCTTGCGGTCGGAGGCGCCGGCCTCGCGCAGCGCGCGGGCCCGCTTGGCGGCCAGCGCCACCCGGGTGAGCCGGCGGTGCGCGTCCACCTCGCTCGCCGTGCGGTCGCTGACCTCGGCCAGACCGAGCCGGACCATCGCCCGCTCGGGGGTGAACCGCCACTTGATGCGGGAGCGGCCGGTGATGCGGTGCCGCTCGATCGCCATGCCGCGCTCCCACAGCCAGGCCGCCACCAGCGGGGCGGCCAGCCGGAAGATCGCCTCGGCCATGCTGCGGGCGTCCAGGCTGGACAGCACCGCCGACAGGCCGGTCAGCACCCACACGGCGATGCCGTCGATGCCGGCCGAGAAGTTCTCCCGCATGTTGCGGCGGGCGCGCACCGCGCTGGTGATCACCGCGACCTCGATGAACGCGAACAGCAGCAGCCGCAGCGGGCCGTCGAAGCCGAGGACGTCACCGGAGAAGCGCCACATGCCCTGGGCGGACACCCCGGTGGCGATGCAGGCGGCGACGATGGTGAGCAGATCCTCCGCCGGGCGGTTCTCGGCGAACCGGCGGAAGCCGCGGGCGGCGGCCCGCTGGACGGCGCGCAGCAGGAAGAAGGCGAGGACCAGGACGACCAGGGCGGACACGCAGATGATGGCTGCTCCGCCCGGATTCTCCGCGGCGAACGTGGTCAAGTTGTCGATGGGGGGCATCAGTCACTGTCCGTCATTCTCGATGTCCGACAGGTATTACCGAGAGGATCATTCCAGAATATGAGCGAACATGTTCGGGGAAACGGACATTCATCTCCCGGAACGTCACCTTGCTCGCTGATCCCAGCAGTAAATCAACTGATGCGTTATTTATGGCATTTGTCGGCATTTCAGAGGGTGGGCGCCGTTCAGGACACGACGTCCTTGCCGCGGAAGCGGCGGAACGCCACCGCCACCAGGATCACCGCGTAGGTCACCGACAGCGACGCCCCCTTGATCATGCCGCTCCAGTCGAGCTCCGGGGCCAGTGCGTCCAGCCAGGCGGTGCTCCAGAACGTCGGCAGGAACTCGCGCGCCGCGCCGAGCGCCTCCACCGCCTGCACGATGTTGCTCACGATGACCAGCCCGACGGCGCCGCCGACCGCGCCGAGCGGCGAATCGGTGCTCACCGACAGCAGGAAGGCCAGCGCCGCCACCACCAGCTGGCTGATCATCACGTATCCGATCACGATGGCGAACCGGGGCAGCACGGTGGCCGCGTCCACGCCCTCGCCGGTGCCCGGCAGCCGGATGTCGTTCCACCCGAACGCCAGGGTGCCGGCCAGCAACGCCATCACCGGCACCATGATCACCGAGGCCGCCGAGCAGGCCAGCGCCACGATCAGCTTCTGCCGCAGCAGCCGGGCGCGCGGCACCGGCGCGGCCAGCAGGTAGCGCAGCGACGACCAGTTCGCCTCGCCGGCGACGGTGTCCCCGCAGAACAACGCCACGGCCACCACCATGAGCAGCGTCGCCGACACCGACAGCGTGAACGCCGCGAAGTTCAGCCCGCCCTGGGTCGCCAGGTCGGAGATGCGCAGCGAGCCGGCCTGCGAGGGCGACCGGCCGACCAGGAAGGCCACCACCAGCACCCACGGCAGCGCCAGCAGCACGCCGAACATCACCATGGTGCGGCGCCGGCGGAGCTGGCGCGCGAACTCCACCCGCAGCGGCAGCGTGCGCCCGGGGGAGTAGGACTGGGTCGCGGCCGTCACGCCTTGTCTCCGATCAGTTCCAGGAAGACGTCCTCCAGACGCCCCGACGATCCGTTGCCCCGCGTCGCCCGGCCGAGCAGGTCGCCGACCGGGCCGGCCGCCACCAGGCGCCCCCGGTTCATCACGACGACGTGGCCGCAGGTCTGCTCGACCTCGGCGAGCAGGTGGCTGGACACGATCACCGTGCGCCCGCGGGCGGCGTACCGGATCAGCACCCGGCGCATCTCGGCGATCTGCGGCGGATCCAGGCCGTTGGTGGGCTCGTCCAGCACCAGCAGGTCGGGCAGCCCCAGCATGGCCTGCGCGATGGCCAGCCGCTGGCGCATGCCCTGCGAATAGGTGCGCACCGCGCGCTCCAGCGCCGCACCGAGCCCGGCGATCTCCAGCGCCTCGGCCAGGTGCGACTCCTCCGCCGGGCGGCCGGTGGCCCGCCAGTACAGCTCCAGGTTCTCCCGGCCGGACAGGTGCGGCAGGAAGCCGGGCCCCTCGACGAACGAGCCGAGCCGCGCCAGCACCGGCGCCCCCGGCGTCACCCGGTGGCCGAAGATCCGGATCTCCCCGGCGTCCGGGTGGATCAGGCCCATCATCATGCGCATCGTGGTGGTCTTGCCCGCGCCGTTCGGCCCGAGCAGGCCCAGCACCTGGCCCTGCTCGACCCGGAACGACAGGTCGTCCACCGCCTTCTCCCCGTCGCGGTAGCGCTTGGTCAGCCCGGTGATCTGCAATGGCACTTCGGCCAGCTCCGGATCCGGCTCCTCCTCCCGGCGGGTGCGCCCGGCCAGCAGCAGCCCGGCGGCCACCGCCAGCGCCGCCAGCGGCAGCGCCCACGTCCACCAGGCCGGCCCGGCCGCGGCGGCCCGCAGCGACGGCACGACCGGCACCGAAAGCGCCGGCGCCGCCAGCCCGATCCGGTGCACCGCGCCCGCCACCGGCAGGGCGTACCCGAGGTCGGAGGTGGTGAGCACCACGCGCAGCCGGTGTCCCGCCTCGAACCGGTGGTCGATC
The DNA here is from genome assembly GCF_016863395.1 of Sphaerisporangium rufum. Classification (GTDB taxonomy): domain Bacteria; phylum Actinomycetota; class Actinomycetes; order Streptosporangiales; family Streptosporangiaceae; genus Sphaerisporangium; species Sphaerisporangium rufum. The sequence continues at coordinate 33,450 of NZ_BOOU01000017.1, forward strand.
GCGGGCAGCGCCACCGTGACCGGGGTGCCGGCCGCGGTGGCGGTGACCCGCAGCGGGGCCACCAGCCCCTGCGGCAGCGCCGGCCGGGCGCCGGCCACGTCGTACAGCTTGGCGAACAGCGTGACCTCGCCCTCGCCGTACACCTTCACCTGCACCGACGAGGCACCGGTCACCTCCAGCGGCGCGCCGAGCGGCGGCGACTGGAAGGCCGCGCTCTGGCCTGGCATGTCCAGCGCCAGGCCGGCGTCGCCGAGGTTGCCGAGCAGGCTCCCCACCCCCGGTACCGAGGAGATCCCCGCGGGCGCGCCGCCCGGCGGGGTGGCCACCTGCTGCTCGGGGCCGGCCAGCGGCACCGTACGTCGCTCGGTCCCGGCGAGCCCGGCGTAGCGCGCGGTGGTCGCGTGCAGCTGGATCGGCCGCCGGGTGCCCGGATCGCGGCCGCCGTCCCGGGTGACGGTGAAGGCGTCCCCGGCCGGTGAGCCGTCCTTCTTCAGCCACCGGTCGAACCAGCGGGTGGTGCGCTCGGCGACCCAGTCCGGCTCGCCGCCGCCGTCATGGCCGCCGGCGAACCAGGCCACCTCCACCGGCGCGCCGGTGGCCGCGATGGCCCGGGCGTTGGCGTCGGCGTGCCCGAGCGGGAACAGCGAGTCGCGCTGGCCCTGGATCAGCAGGGTCGGCACCCGGATCCGGCCGGGAACCGAGACCGGGCTGGATCGGCGCAGCGTCTCCACCGCGCCCGCGCTCGCCCGGCCGCTCTCGGCGACCTCCTCGTACATCCGGCAGATCTCCGGCAGGAACCGGCCGCACCGCACGTCACCGGCCGCCGCGCCGGCACCGGCCCCGGGTGCCCCGGCTCCGGCTTCTCCTTCTTCCCCGCCGGCTCCCGCGGCGTCGTCGCCGCCCGGCGCGCCGAGACCGGCACCGGCCAGCGGCGACCCCGACCCCATGCCGAAGAACAGCCCGGCCCACATGCGCTTGAACACGCCCTGCTCCGGCCCCCGGCCGGTGGCGTCAGGGAACAGCGCGTCCGCCAGGTCATGCCAGGTGATCTGCGGCACGATCGCGTCGATCCGGCGGTCGTAGGCCGCCGCCATCAGGCTGATCGCGCCGCCGTAGGACCCGCCGGCCATGCCCAGCCGCGGGTCGCCGGGGCCGTCCAGCAACACCTCCGGCCGGCCGGCCACCCAGTCGATCAGCTGCCGGACGTCCTTGACCTCGTAGTCGGGGGAGTTCAGCGCGATCTGCCCGGTGGAGGCGCCGAAGCCGCGGGCCGACCAGGTCAGCACCGCGTACCCCTGGCCGGCCAGCCGTTCGGCCTCGGCGCGCACGCTGCGCTTGCTGCCGCCGAACCCGTGGGCCAGCAGCACCACCGGGGCCCGGCCGCCGCCCTCCGGCGGGAAGAAGGTGGCGTCCAGGGTGACCCGCTGGTCGTCGCGCGGCCCGTCCACCACGGTGATCTTCCGGTCCAGCGCCCGGACGGGGGCCGAGGGCCACAGCACCCACGCCGCGACCCCGGCGACCAGCAACGCCACCATGGCGAACGCGACCGGCCGCCTCCCCGCGAATCTCATGACGTGAGCCTACTTGCGTGACCCTGTGAGTTGGCTGAGGCGAACTCGCCCTGATGGGTGACCGAATATCAGGGATGACCCCGATTGCAGAGCATCTCGGGGGCGGGCATCATTCTTCGGGTGAATCCCGCCACCGTGCTCCGCGGCAAGGCCGCCCGTGCCGCCGCGTGGGCCCTGCCCTACTGGACGAGAGGGCCCGCCGGCCGGGCCACGCCGCCGGACCTGGTCCGCGTGCTCTACCTGGGATGGATCTCGGCCTTCGCGCTGAAGGTGCTCGGCGCGTCGTGGGACGTCTCCTGGCATTTCAAGTGGCTGCGCGACGACCTGGCGCCCCCGCACCTGCTCAACAGCGCGGGCACCGCGATCGTCGTCGCCCTCACCATCGTGCACGCCTACACCGGGTACGGCGTGGACCGCACCGCGCAGCGCCTCATCCAGTGGGGCACCGGAGTCTTCCTGATCGCCGTGCCGATCGACCTGGTCAACCACCGGGTCAACGGCCTGGACATCACCTCCTGGAGCCCGTCGCACGCGCTGCTGTACATCGGCACCGCGTTCATGCTCGCCGGGGTGATCCGCGGCTGGCTGGGCTGCGCCCCGCCCGGACGGCTGCGCACGCTCGGCCTCGGCGCGCTGTTCGCCTTCTTCCTGGAGAACCTGCTGTTCCCGAGCGAGCACCAGGAGTACGGCGTGGTGTCGCTGACCGCCTGGGACCACGGCGTCCGCTACGCCGAGCCGAGCCTGCTGCAGTTCGCCGCCGACCAGATGGGCCGGCCGGTCGACCGGACCATGGTGGCCAAGTTCACCCTGCCGGTGTCGGACTGGGTGTACCCGCTGTGGTTCGGCATCGCCGCGGTCCTCGTGCTCGTCGTCGCCCGGCTGGTCGTCGGCCGCCGGTGGACGGCCACCGCGGTCGCCGGGGCGTACGTCGGGTTCCGCGCGGTGATCTGGCCGCTGCTGGTCGCCGGCGGGTTCCCGCCCTCGGCGGTGCCGTTCTTCCTGCTCGCCGCGGCCGTCTGCGTGGACCTGGCCTTCCTGGTCAAGATGCCCGCCGTCCGCGCGGTGGCCGGCGCGGTGCTGGCCACCGCGGGCGGATTCCTGGCGCTGGCCGCCCAGCAGCAGGTGCTCGCCGCGCCGCCGTTCCCGGTCGCCGCCGCGCCGGTCGCCGCGGCGGGGCTCGCCGTGGCCTGGCTGGCCGTCGAGTGGTACGCCCGCCGCCGGGCACGCGCCGCCGCCGCGCCGCCGGTGCCCGCTCCGGCGCCACCCCTGCCCGCTCCGACCGGCTGACCGCCGGCACCCCCCGCGCGGCCGGCGGACCCGCCGGCCGCGCCCCGCGTTCCCGGGTGGCCGCGCCGCGGTCTCCGCCGCCGTGCCGTGGTGCCGTCGCCTTCCGGCCCCGGTCGTGCCGCGTTCCCCGATGTCCCCGATGTCCCCGATTCGCGCCGGGATCCGTCGCGATCCGGGCCGCCGCCGGACCCGGGCCGGGGCGTCCCTCAGGCGACCGGGGCGCGGGTGAGGACCACCGCGACGCCGTAGGCCAGCCCCATCACGCCGGCCTCCAGCGCGGCCCACCCGGCGAACGCCGTCGCCCGGCCGCGGACCACCCCGGGCAGCAGGCGCCAGCGGATGTTCGCGCCCAGCACCGCCACCACGCCGGCGAACACCGTCTTGGCCACCACCAGCTGTCCGTACCGGGTGGTGAGCAGCGACCCCGGCAGCGAGGTGCCCGGGGACAGCGCCAGCTCCACCAGCCCGTTGAACAGGCCCGAGGCGGCGACCACCAGCAGCGCGACCGTGGCCAGCCGGGAGAACCGGGGCAGTGCCCTGGCCAGCAGCGTTCGGTCGCGGGCGAGCAGCAGCCCGAGCGCCACCAGCCCGCCGGTCCACACCGCCGCGCCGATCACGTGCAGCTCCATGGTGACCATGCTCATGTCGTGCCAGTACCAGTTGGCGGCGTGCCCGCTGACCGGCAGCGGGAGCAGGCCGAACAGGGCGACCACGACGCGCAGCTCGGCCGGGACCTTCTCGCCGAACCGCACGGCCAGCGAGCCGAAGAAGGTGAAGACCAGCGCGCAGGAGGCGCTGACGACCAGCCCCTGGCCGCCGCCGATCGCCGCGACGTAGGCCGCCGGGTCGGGTGAGCGGCCCGGCGCCACCTCGGCCGCGCCGAGCACCATGGTCACCAGGGCGGCGGTCGCCCAGCCGAACCCGGCGACCACCGCCCAGGCGCGGGCCCGGGCCAGCACCGGTTCGGTGCGCCCGGGGTCGTCGAAGCCGACCAGGCGGGGCAGCAGGCACAGCCCGGCGGCCAGCACCGCGCACACGTTCAGCGCCAGCCGCGCGACCGGCAGGCCGTAGTCGACGAGCGGGGCCACCGGCACGATGCCCGGCACCGCCGGCGGCGACGTCCACCAGGTGGCGACCCCCGCGGCCAGCACCGCGGACCCGGCCAGCCCCGCGACCCCCGACCACCGCCCGCGCACCACGCCCGCCGCGCCGCCGGTCAGGTGCGCGCCGGCCGCCAGGTGCGTGCCGCCGCCCGTGGCTCTGTCGCCGTCCAGGCCATCCGGCGTGCGCCGGGCGCGCTCGGGGCCGGCGCCGGGGACGCCGGCGTCCTCCTCGCGGGCGGTCACGCGCCGGCCCTCCCGCCCGCGCGGTCGTGCCGGACGACGGCGCGGACGCCGAGCCCGGACAGCAGCAGCGAGGCGACCAGCAGCCCCCACACCCAGCCGCCGCCCCCGCCCTGCGGCGGTACCTGGGCGACCAGGGTGTCCCGTGCCGGTCCGGCCGTCGTGGCCGGGCCGGACGCCGGCGCCCCGGCGGACGCGCCGGGAGACGGGACGGCGGAGGCGGCCGGGGAGGGGACCGCGGCCGTCGTGCCGGCAGGGGAGGGGGACGCGCCGGCGGCCGGGGCGGCGGCCGAGAAGCCGATCCGGCCGGTGACCGGGTGGCCGTCGTTGGAGACGATCCGGTAGCCCACGGCGTAGCCGCCGGCGGGCAGGGCGCCGGGCAGCGCCGCCCGCACCTTGGCCCCGGTGACCCGTACCCGCAGCGGCCGGGCCACCCCGTCCGGGCCGGTCAGCGCCAGCTGGGTGAACTCGGCGCGCACCGGCTGGTCGAAGGTGAGCGTCACCTCGGCGGGCGGGGACGCCAGCCGGGCGCCGTCCGCCGGATCGCTGCCGGTCAGTACGTTGTGCGCCCGCGCGGGCCCGGCCAGCACCACCAGCGCCGCGCAGACCGGCAGGAGCACCGTGAAGAGTCGCCACACCGGAGGATGACCTTTCCTTCGCCTCGACCTGACCATCCCATCGTCCCACCCCGCCGCGCGCGATGGCTCCGGTCGGCGGACCCGTTCCGGCGGGACACGAAGCGATCACAGGGGATGTGCGGCGGGAGGCCGGGCGCGTACGATTCCGGCACGCCACGTCACCAAGGAGTCACGCCGTGAGCACCCTCCCCCCGGGCCCGCCGCCGCACGACCTCCCGCCGGGGCCGACCGGCCGGCCGGGGGCCGATCCGGCCGGGTCCGGGTGGCCGGCGGCCGAGTCCGGCGGGTCCGCCCGGCCGGGGAGCGAGCCGGACGGGACCGAGGGCCGGGCGGCGGACCGGGGCGCGGCGGCCCCGCCGGATGGGCCCGGCGGGGTGCCGGCGGCGCTCGCCGAGCCGGTGGCTCGCGTCCGGCCGCGCTGGATCGCGCTCATCTCGCTGGCGAACCTCGCCCTGTGGATGGGCTACTTCGGCCCGCTGCAGGTGCTGCTGCCGCAGCAGGTCGCCGCGATCGACCCGGCGGGCAAGTCGGCGGCGCTGGCCTGGGTGACCGGGGCCGGCGCCGCGGTGGCCCTGGTGTTCAACCCGATCGCGGGCGCGCTGTCGGACCGGACGGCCGGGCGCTTCGGCCGGCGGCACCCCTGGACGCTGGGCGGTGCCGTCGCGGGCGGTCTCGGCCTGGCCGTGCTGGCCACGCAGAGCTCGATCATCGGGGTGCTGGCCGGCTGGTGCCTGGCCCAGGCCGGCCTCAACGCGATGCAGGCCGCGCTGACCGCCGGGGTGCCCGACCACGTGCCGGTGCGCCAGCGGGGCGAGGTCTCCGGCTGGATCGGCGTGCCGCAGTCGCTCGGCGTGGTGGCCGCGGTGGTGCTGGTGACGGCGGTGGTCACCGGGAACGCGGCCGGCTACCTGCTGATCGGCGCGCTGGTGCCGCTGCTGGCGCTGCCCTTCGTGCTGGCCACCGCCGACCCGCCGCTGCCCGCCGCGCACCGCCCGCCGTTCGCCCGCCGGGCGTTCCTGCGCGGCTTCTGGATCAGCCCGCGTGCCCACCCCGACTTCGCCTGGGCCTGGCTGACCCGCTTCCTCATGCAGCTCGGCAACGCCATCGCGCTGCTGTACCTGCTGTACTTCCTCACCGACGCGGTGCGCTACGAGCAGGTGTTCCCCGGGGAGAAGGCCGAGGCCGGCCTGCTCACGCTGATCCTCATCTACACGGCCACGGTGGTGGTCACCGCGGTGGTGGCGGGCGTGGTGTCCGACCGGCTCGGCCGGCGCCGCGCGCTGGTCACCTTCTCCGGAGTGGTCGCCGCGGTGCCCGCCGTCATGCTCGCCTTCTGGCCGAGCTGGCCGGTGGTGGTGGCCGCCGCGGTGATCATGGGGCTCGGCTTCGGGGTGTACCTGGCGGTGGACAACGCCCTGGTGACCCAGGTGCTGCCCGCGGCGGCCGGCCGGGCCAAGGACCTGGGCGTGATCAACATCGCCAACTCCGGGCCCCAGGTGCTCGGCCCGGTGATCGCCGGGCCGATCGTGACCGGGCTCGGCGGCTACCCGGTGCTGTATCTGACCGCCGCCGCGCTGTCCGTGCTGGGCGCCGTGCTGGTGCGCCGGATCCGCTCGGTGCCCTGACCCGCCCCGCCCTGCCGGCCCCGCCCTCGCCTGCTGACCCCGCCCCGGCCTGCCGCCCCGCGCGGGCGGGCGCGAACGCGGGCCGGCCGGCCCGGAAGGCGCGAAGAAGGCCGGCGGATAGCCTCCGCCGGCTACTCCGCCGGGCCGGGCCGGAAGAGCGGATAGGTGTCCAACCGGCCGCACATGCCAAGGCGCGGGCCCGGCTCGGCCGACCGCACCCGCGCCTGGCGCAGGTGGCCGAGTTCGCCCGCCCGCAGCGCGCCCAGCTGCTCGCCGGTCGCCTCGGCGGCGCGCAGCGCGCCGGCGCGCCAGCGGTCCTCGAAGGCGCCGAGCCGCGGGGCGACGATCGCCGCGGCCCGCCGGTGGAAGTCCGCCAGCGCCTCCCGGCCCTGCTCGCGCAGCGCGAGGAATCCGGCGAGGGCGAGGTCGCGGCGGCGGCGGGCCCCCTCCTCGTCCGCCGCCGCCGCGGCCGCCCGGTAGCCGGCCGGGTCGTCGAGCACGTCCGGCGGGAAGGTGAAGACCGCGTCGCCCGCCTCGGGCAGGCCGCTGTTCTGCATCACCACCACGATCCGCAGCCGGCCGTCCTCGTTGACCAGCCGGTGGATGGTGCCCGGGGTGAACCACACCACCGCGCCGGGCGTGAGCGGCGTCTCGGCGAAGCCCTCCCAGGTGAGCGTCTGCACCGCGCCGGCGCCCGCCACCACCACGTACGCCTCGGCGCACAGCAGGTGCATGTGCGGGGACCCGCCGCACCGCCCGTCGGCCGACTCCCAGTCGTACACGCTCAGCCCGGACACGCCGACCCCGCCGGGGAAGCCGGCGCCGTCGGGTTCCAGTTCGGTCTCGGTGCCGGTCTCGGTGCCGGCCTTGGCTCCAGTCGCCGGTCCGGTGGCACCCGGCGCCGCGGTCACGCGCGCACCTGGCCGGGTTCGGCCTGCCAGGGGTGGTCGCGGACGTAGGCTTCCAGCCGGTCGCGGTCCCACGCGCCGTCGGCGACCACGACCCGGTAGGCCAGCCGCCAGGTGTCGCCGGGCGCCAGCTCTACCTCGGAGAAGAAGGCCAGCGACGGGTTCACCGCGGGGAACGGGGTGGTCCGCACGAACCAGGTGGTGCCCGGCGCGGCGAGGAACAGCAGCGTCGAGGCGCGGTCCACCTCGTCGTGGGTGCCGGTGTAGGCGAGCCAGCCGGCGGTGCGTCCCATCATCTCCGGGCCGCCCTGCCCGCCCTCGGCGGTCACCACGCCGTCGGTGAACGCGCGGGGGCCGCGCCAGAACAGCCCGGTGTACCCGGCCATCGGTCGGCCGGCGGTGGTCGGGCTGCCGAAGCGCAGCGGCTCCCCGCGCACGTTGGTCAGCGCGGTGGAGAAGTCCAGCACCCAGGAGTCGTCCTCGACGTCGCGGACGGCGAGCCCGCGCTCCTCGTCCACCCAGTGCTCCCCGGCCTGGGTGTGCCAGGTCAGCCGCTCGCGCCCGGGGGCGGTGAACTCCTCGTGCCGCATGGTGCCGAGGTTCGGCAGGTCGACGTAGCCCTGCTCGGGGTCCACGAAGCTGCCGCCGCCCCAGAAGTTCTGCCCCGAGACGTGCGAGGCGGTCATCTGCAGGCCCTTGTGCCAGCGGTGGTCGTTCGGGCGGTACCCGGTGACCACGTCGCCCGCCGTGCTGCGCAGCGGATGGAAGTACGGCTTGCGCCCCTCGAACTCCGCCATGTCCGGCTGGTAGACGTAGCGCAGCAGCTCCACACCGCCGGCCTCGGCGACCAGCTCGGTGCCGGTGTCGCGCAACTTGGCCGTCCGGTCCGCGGTCATGACGCCACCTCTCCGTTGAGCCGATGGTAGAAGGGGTTGTCGGGGGTCAGCTCGGCGCGGCGCACCGGCCGGCCGGTGAACGCCGAGGCGTACAGCCCGGTGGCCAGCTCCAGCGCCTGCCGGCCGTCGGCGCCGCTCATCGGCGGCCGCTCGCCGCGCTCGAAGGAGTCCAGCAGCGCGGCGAGCTGGGGGGCGTGGCCGCTCGGCACGGCGTCCGGCGGCCGCCACAGCTCCTCCGGCGCGCAGGTCCAGTTCTCGTTGTCGTATCCGTACAGGTGGCGCAGCTCGACGGTGGCCCGTTCGAAGTCGAACCGCAGGTAGCTCTCCTCGCGGGGGGAGAGCACGCTGTTGAGCACGGTGGCGACCGCGCCGTTCTCGAACAGCACCGAGGCGGCCGACACGTCCTCGGTCTCCACCGGCCGGTCCACCCGCCGGGCCATCGCGCGGATCTCGGTCCAGTCGCCGAGCACCGACAGCATGAGGTCCATCTGGTGGATGCCGTGCCCCATGGTGGGCCCGCCGCCCTCGGTCTCCCAGGTGCCGCGCCAGGGCACCGCGTAGTACTCGTGGTCGCGGTGCCAGGCGGTCACGCACAGCGCCACCATCGCCCGGCCGAGCGCGCCCTCGGCGGCCAGCCGGCGCAGGTGCCGGGCGCCGGAGCCGAAGCGCTGCTGGAAGACCACGGCGGCGAAGGTGCCGCGCTCCGCCGCCGTGATCCGATCATGTTCCGCCAGTGACAGGCACGGCGGCTTCTCCACCCACACCCACGCGCCGGCCGACAGGCAGGCGACGGCCTGGTCGGCGTGCGCGTGCGGCGGGGTGCAGATGTGCACCAGGTCCGGCCGTTCGGCCGCGAGCATCTCCTCGAGGTCGGTGTAGGCGGCCGGGACGCCGTACTCCGCGCAGAACGCCTTCACCCGGGCCGCGTCCACGTCCACCGCGGCCACCACCTTGGCCCGGTGCGCCTCGCCGGCCAGCGAGGGCATGTGCGAGTAGCGGGCGATGCCCCCGGTGCCGACGACGGCGACCCGGATCATCGACCCCCTCCCGGCTGGCGCCGGGCGCCGGCATCGACCAGAATGGCCCGGTAAGCGCTTTCCCAACGCTCGTGAGACATCGGGAACGGTACGGGGAAGGCGGGGCGGGCGGCGGGGGGTCCGGGCACCGGAGGTCCTTTCGAAATTTTCGGAATTGATCCGAGAACTTTCGTCACCCAACCTAAGTGGGCCACCGGCACCCGTCAAGACCGCCCGTGCCGCGCCGGCCGGTGTCCCCGCGGCTCAGCGCGGCCGCGGCGCGGCGGTGCTGTCGCGCACCCGCAGCTCGGTGGCGAGTTCGACCCGGCGTGGTTCGGAGGCGTCGCCGCGCGAGATGTCGAGGATCATGCGGGTGGCCAGCGCCGCCATCTCCTCCAGCGGCTGGCGGACCGTGGTGAGCGGCGGCCAGGCCGAGCGCGCCAGCGGCAGGTCGTCGAAGCCCACGATGCTCAGGTCCTCCGGCACGCGCAGCCCGGCCCGGCGGGCCGCCTCCAGCACGCCGAAGGCCTGCATGTCGCTGCCGGCGAAGATCGCGGTCGGCCGGTCGGCCAGCTCCAGCAGCGCGGCGCCCTGCCGGTGGCCGGAGTCGACCAGGAAGTCGCCGTAGCGGATGTAACTCGGGTCGACCGGCACGCCGGCGGTCTCCAGCGCCGCGCGGTAACCGTCTATCCGCGCCCGGCTGCACAGCATCTCCGGCGGGCCGCCGATCATGCCGATCCGGTGGTGGCCGAGCTCCAGCAGGTGCCGGGTCGCCGCCAGGCCGCCGTGCCAGTTGGTGGCGCCGACCGAGGAGACCTCGGGGGCCGGCTCGCCCTCGGGGTCCACGATGACGAAGGGGATCGACCGCGCCACCAGCTGGCCGTGCTGCCGCCGGGTCAGCTTGGAGGCGACCAGCACCACCCCGTCGGTGCGGCGGGCCGCGATGCGGTCCAGCCAGTCGCGCCCCGGACCGGAGTGGGTGTGCAGCACCGAGACCACCACCCCGGCCTCGGCCTCGCGGGCGGCGGTCTCCACCCCGCGGATGATCTCGATGGCCCAGGGGCTCTCGATCTCGGCGAAGACCAGGTCGACCAGCCCCACCGGGCCGTCACCGTGGCCGGTGCGCCGGCGGTATCCGTGCTCGTGCAGCAGCCGCTCGACCCGGCGCCGCGTCTCGGGGGCGACCTCCGGGCGGCCGTTGACGACCTTGGACACCGTCGGGACCGACACCCCGGCCTGCTCGGCGATGAGGGCGATGGTGACCCGTCTCTTGCCTGACATGTGCAGGAGTGTAGCCGAAAGCTTTCGGGGGAGCGCCCCCCGGTCGCCGATACCGCATCGAACGGGTACCGAGCGGAGTCATCGGCGTGCTTTCCCGGACGGCTATTGACGCGATACACGCCCGAAACGTACTCTCCGGGTCACGAAATATTCGGGGGTGTAAAAGAAACTTTCAGGCTCACTTGCGTGGGTCGCGGGTCCTTCGCCGGCGGCCTCGTAGATCAGGAAGGAACAACTGCGATGTCGTTGAGCCGGCGAAGTGCGATGATACTGGCCGCCGCCACGCTGGCCCTGGCGGGCTGCAGCGGAGGCCAGGGAGACAAGGGTGAGGCGGCGGGAGGCGCGTCGTCGGGCGGGGGCAAGGTGACGGTCGAGTGGTGGAACATCTCCACCGCCGAGCCGCTCAAGTCCTTCTGGGCGAAGAAGGTCAAGGAGTACCAGGCCGCGCACCCGAACGTCACAATCAAAAACGTACCCATCGAGAACGAGGCGTTCAAGGCCAAGCTCACCACGGTCACCCAGTCCGGCAAGACCCCCGACATCTTCACCACCTGGGGTGGCGGCGTGCTGAAGCAGCAGGTCGACGCGGGTCTGGTCAAGGACCTGTCCTCCGAGGCGGCCACCTGGCTGGCCGACTTCACCCCCGCCGCGCTGTCGGCCTACCAGTTCTCCGGCAAGACCTACGGCATCCCGCACGACATCGGCATGGTCGGCTTCTGGTACAACAAGGCCCACTTCGCCAAGGCGGGCATCACCGACACGCCGAAGACCTGGACCGAGTTCCTCGACGCGGTGAAGAAGCTGAAGGCGGCCGGCATCACCCCGATCGCCCTGGGCGGCAAGGAGAAGTGGCCCGGCCACTACTACTGGGCCTACCTCGCCATGCGCATCGCCGGCCTGGACGCCCTCAAGCAGGCCGCGGTCGACGACGACTTCACCAAGCCCGACTTCGTCACGGCCGGCGCCAAGCTCAAGGAGCTCGTCGACCTCCAGCCGTTCCAGAAGGGCTTCCTCGGCGCCGCGTACGGCACCAACAACGGCCAGGGCGCCATCATGGGCAACGGCAAGGCCGCCATGGAGCTGATGGGCCAGTGGGCACCGATCACCCAGAAGGACAACGGCAAGGGCCTCGGCGACGACCTCGGCTTCTTCCCGTTCCCGAGCGTCGAGGGCGGCAAGGGACAGCCCAATGACGCGTTCGGCGGCGGCGGCGGCTACGCCGTGGGCGCGAACGCGCCGGCCGAGGCCGTGGACTTCCTGCGCTTCATCTCCAACAAGGACTCGCTCAGCGAGGCGGTGAAGATGGGCGCCGTGCTGCCGGTGCTCAAGGGCGGCGAGAGCGACGTCAAGGACCCGAACCTCTCGGTCGTCGCCCAGACGCTCGCGAGCGCCTCGGGCTTCCAGCTCTACCTCGACCAGGCCTACCCGCCCGCGGTGGGCCAGGAGGTCAACGACAGCGTGGCCGCGCTGATCGCGGGGTCCAAGACCCCCGAGCAGGTGGCCCAGGCCATCACCGAGACCGCCAAGTCGGAGTGACCCGGACCGGGCGGGCCGGACCTTCAGGTCCGGCCCGCCCGGGCGTGGATGGAGCGACATGACTTCTCAGCTCGCGGCCGCGCGTCCCGGAGTGGACGCGGACCCGCCGCTACGGGCCGGGCCGGGCGGCGATCCCCGAAGGGCGCGACGCCGGCTCAAGGCCTTCGCCGTCATCGCCGGGTACCTGACCCCCGCCCTGGTGCTGTTCGGCCTGCTGGTGCTGGCCCCGATCGGGGTGGCCATCTACCTCAGCACCTACAAGTGGAACGGCCTCGGCCCGCCCACCAACTTCATCGGGCTGGACAACTACACCCGGATGCTCGGCGACGAGGTCTTCCTCGGCGACCTGCGCCGCGGCGGGCTGCTCATCCTGCTGTCGCTGGTGATCCAGCTGCCGCTGTCGCTGTTCATCGCGGTGCTGCTCAACCGCCGGATGCGCGGCCGGGCGTTCTACCGGTTGCTGTTCTTCGCCCCGTACATGCTGTCGGAGGTCATCACCGGCGTGCTGTTCAGCCTGATCCTCGCGCCGGAGGACGGGCTGGCCAACCAGATCCTCGCCGCGGTCGGGCTGGAGGCGCTGCAGTCCAGCTGGCTGTCGGAGCCCTCGACGGTCATGATGTCGCTGTTCATGGTCATGTGCTGGAAGTACTTCGGCTTCCACATGATCATCTACTTGGCCGGCCTGCAGGGCATCCCCAAGGAACTGCACGAGGCGGCCGAGATCGACGGCGCCACCCGGTGGCGCGCCTTCTGGCACATCACGCTGCCGCTGCTCGGGCCGACGATCCGGATCAGCGTCTTCCTGTCGGTCATCGGGGCGATCCAGCTGTTCGACCTGGTCTGGGTGCTCACCTCCGGCGGGCCGATCCACTCCTCCGAGACCATGGCCGTCACCATGTTCCAGTTCGGCTTCAAGCGCGCCAACATCGGCTACGGCGCCGCCATCAGCGTCGTCATGTTCCTGCTCAGCCTGATCTTCGCGCTGGCCTACCAGCGGTTCGTGCTGCGGCGCGACACCGAAGGAGCGATCACCACCATGCGAGACCAGCGATGACCGTCACCTCCGAAGCGGCGCTGCGCCGCAGCCGGACCCGCTCGGTCCTGCTCCAGCTCCTGGTGGCGGTACTCGCCGCGATCGTCGTGGTCCCGCTGCTGTTCGCGGCCATCGGCGGCTTCAAGAACACCAGCCAGCTGTCGTACAACGCCTTCGGCCTGCCCGACCCGTGGGTGCCGTCGAACTACATCGACATCATCCTCTCCTTCTCGTTCTGGCGGCAGCTGGCCAACAGCGTCGTCATCGCGCTGGCGACCACGGTGATCGTCGTCGGGCTGGCCGCCATGGCCGCCTTCGTCTTCGCCCGCTTCGCCTTCCGCGGCCGGGAGGTGATCTTTACGCTGTTCGCCGTCGGGCTGATGTTCCCGTTCGCGGTGGCGATCCTGCCGCTGTTCGTGCTGCTGCGCAGCCTCGGGCTGCTGGACAACCCGCTCGGGGTGATCCTGCCCCAGGCCGCGTTCGGCCTGCCGGTGACGATCATCATCCTCCGGCAGTTCTTCCGGACCATTCCCCGGGAGATCGAGGAGGCGGCGACCATCGACGGCTGCGGCACCTTCGGCTTCTTCTGGCGCATCCTGCTGCCGATGGCCCGGCCGGCCCTGGCCACCGTCTCGGTGCTCGCCATCGTGGCCAGCTGGAACAATTTCTTCCTGCCGCTGGTCATCCTGAACGACCCCGGCTGGTGGACCATCCCGCTCGGCGTCCAGCAGTTCTACGGCGAGTACTCCTCCGACACCGGGCGCATCCTCGCCTACATCATGCTCGCGATGGTGCCCGCCCTGGCGTTCTACGGTGTCGCCGAGCGGCAGCTCATCGGCGGGCTCACCGCGGGGGCGTCCAAGGGATGACCCGCCGCCGCACCCCGGGCACCCGCCCCGCACTCCTGTCCAACGGCTTTCACGGCCGGCCGGGCCCCCGGTCCGGCCGGCTTCCCACCAAGGAGATTCGATGACCCTTCGTGTGTCCGGATCCCGCCTCGTCGCGGCCGACGGCACCCATGTGCGTCTGCGCGGGGTGGGCCTCGGGGGCTGGATGAACATGGAGAACTTCATCACCGGCTATCCGGCCAACGAGTCGGCCATGCGCGACGCCGTGCGCCGGGTGCTGGGCGACGACCGGCAGGAGATGTTCTTCGACCGGTTGCTCACCTCCTTCTTCGGCCCCGCCGACGCCGAACTGCTCGCCGGGATGGGCGTCAACTGCGTGCGCATCCCGGTGAACTACCGGCACTTCGAGTCCGACGACCGGCCGATGGAGCTGATCGAGGACGGCTTCCGCCACCTGGACCGGGTGGTGCGTCTGCTCGGCGAGCACCGCATCTACAGCGTGATCGACCTGCACGCGCTGCCCGGCGCGCAGAACCAGCACTGGCACTCCGACAACCCCACCCACATCGCCTCGTTCTGGCGGCACCGCCACTTCCAGGACCGGGTGGTCCACCTGTGGGAGGCGATGGCCGACCGGTACAAGGACGACCCGTGGGTGGCCGGCTACAACCCGATCAACGAGCCGGGCGACGTGGACGGCCGGGTCGTCGGCCCGTTCTACGACCGGCTGGTCAAGGCGCTGCGCGCGGTCGACCCCGGGCACGTGCTCTTCCTGGACGGCAACACCTACTCCACCGACTTCTCGATCTTCCGGGAGGTCTACGAGAACACGGTGTTCGTCTGCCACGACTACGCCCTGGCCGGCTTCGCGCACGGCGGCCCCTACCCCGGGTACACCCGCGGGGAATGGGTGGACCGCGGCCACCTGGAGCGGGCCTTCGAGAAGCGCACCGCCTTCCAGCGCGAGACCGGCACCCCGCTGTGGGTCGGCGAGTTCGGCCCGGTGTACACCGGCGACCCGGCGGTGGACGACCAGCGCTACCAGATCCTGGCCGACCAGCTGGAGATCTACGACCAGCACGAGGCCGGCTGGTCGCTGTGGACCTACAAGGACGTCGGCCTGCAGGGCCTGGTGTACGCCGACCCCGATGGCCCGTACATGCGCCGCTTCGGCGACTTCATCGCCAAGAAGAAGCGGCTCGGCGCGGACCGCTGGGGCTCCACCATGGAGGAGACCCAGGAGGAGCTGGCGCCGCTGCACCGGCTCATGGAGACCGAGGCCCCCGAGTGGGACCCCTACCCGTGGGGCGCCCGCTACCAGACCGACGACCTCATCCGGCACATCCTCATCGCCCAGGCACTGCTGCCCGAGTACGCCGCGGGGTTCGCCGGCCGGTCCGACGAGGAACTGCTCGCGCTGGCCGACTCCTTCGCCCTCGGCGCCTGCACCCGGCGCGACCGGCTGATCGAACTGCTGGCCGGCAACCTCACCTGACCGGCCGCGCAGCGCCGGAGCCGCCGGCGGGCCGCGCCGTCCCCGACCTGACCTCGAGGAGACCACCATGCGGTTCGCCCGACTGCGGGCGGCGGCCGCGCTGCTCTGCCTGGCGCTGCCCGCCGTCCACCTCCCCGCCGCCGCCGCCGCCCGCGCGGCGGCGGTGACGGTGGCCGAGTACGACTTCGAGGACGGCGCCGGGCAGGGCTGGCAGCCGCGCGGATCCGGGGTGGCGGTCACCGCGACCACCGACGCCGCGCACGGTGGCACCGGCGCGCTGCGCGTCGCCGGCCGCACCGAGACCTGGCACGGCGCCGCCGTCCGCCCGCCGCTGGAAAAGGGCGTCACCTACCAGATCACCGCGTACGCGCGGCTCGCTCCCGGCACGCCGGCCGGCACGATCGCCCTCACCGTCGAGCGCACCCCGGCCGGCGGCGACACCACCTGGGAGCGGGTCGGCGCCGGCACCGCCACCGACGACGGCTGGGTGGAGATCTCCGGTGGCTACACCTACACCGCCGACTCCGAGCTGCTGCTGTACGCCGAAAGCTCCGACGCGACCGCCGGGTACTACCTGGACGACGTCACCATCACCGCCGACACCGACCCCGGCACCACCGGCCTGTCCACCGACTTCGAGAGCGGCACCGCCCAGGGCTGGTCGCCGCGCGCCTCGGCCACCCTCACCGTCGACACCGCCCAGGCGCACGGCGGGTCGGCGAGCCTGCTGGCCACCGGCCGGGCGGCGTCCTGGGACGGCCCCGCGCTCAGCCTGCTCGGCAAGATGACCAAGGGGTCGAAGTACACGCTGTCGGTCTGGGTGCGGCTCGGCCCGGACGTCACCGCGGGCGAGCTCGGCCTGTCGGTGGAGCGCCGCAGCGGCGGCACGCCGAGCTACGACCGGGTGGTCGCCCCCACCGCCGTCCCCGCCGGGCAGTGGACACGGCTGTCGGGTTCCTACACCCTCGCCCACGACGCCGACTTCCTCAGCGTCTACCTGGAGTCCGCGAGCGGCGACTTCCCGTTCGCCATCGACGACTTCGTCCTCGCCTACCTGCCGGCCAAACCCATCCAGACCGACATCCCGCCGCTCAAGGACACCGTGCCGTTCACCCTGGGCGCCGCCGTCGAGCGCGCGCAGACCCTCGGCGAGCACGCACGGCTGCTCACCCGGCACTACGGGAGCATCACCACCGGCAACTCCCTCAAGTGGGACGCCACCGAACCCCGGGAAGGCGAGTTCACCTTCACCGAGGCCGACCATCTGGTCGGCTACGCCACCGAGCACGGACTCAAGGTCCGCGGCCACACGCTGGCCTGGCACAGCCAGACCCCGGACTGGGTGTTCAAGGACGGCGACCGCGACCTGAGCGCGTCCGCCGCCGACAAGGCGCTGCTGCTGCGCCGGCTGGAGGACCACGTCCGCACCCTGGTCACCCGCTACCGCGGGAAGATCGACAGCTGGGACGTGGTCAACGAGGTCGTCGACGAGAACCGGCCGGACGGCATGCGGCGCAGTCCGTGGTTCCTCATCACCGGCCACGACTTCATCCGCACCGCCTTCCGCGCCGCCCGGGCCGCCGACCCCGGAGCCACCCTGGTGCTCAACGACTACAACACCGAGTTCCCGCGCAAGCGCAAGGCCGTGTACGACCTGGTGAAGAAGCTGCGCGCCGAAGGCGTGCCGGTGGACGCGGTCGGCCACCAGCTGCACGTGAACATCGAGCAGCCGCCCGCCGCGGAGATCGAGAAGACCATCGAGACCTTCGCCCGGCTCGGGGTGCGCCAGCAGGTCACCGAGCTGGACGTCAGCGTCTACCCCGACTTCGTGTCCTCCTATGACACCGTGCCGGCCGAGGTGCTGCTGCGGCAGGGGTACCGGTACAAGGAGATCTTCGACGTGTTCCGCCGGCAGGCCGCCGGCCTGTCGTCGGTCACCCTGTGGGGGCTGGCCGACGACGACACCTGGCTGTCGTCCTTCCCGATCACCCGGCTCAACCCGCCGCTGCCGTTCGACGACGAGCTGCAGGCCAAACCCGCGTACTGGGGGATCGCCGACCCGGCGAGGCTGGCCCCGCTGACCCGCCGGCTGGACGCGCCGCGCGGCGAGGTACGGATCGACGCGGCCCGCGAGCGGCAGTGGGACCTGCTGCCCGACACGCCGATCGCCCGGGTGGACGACCTGGCCGCCGGCTTCCAGGCCCGCTGGACGCCCGGCGGGATCGCCGTGCTCGCCGAGGTCCAAGACCCCACCGCGCGGCCCGCCGACACCCTCACCCTGCGGCTGGCCGGCACCGCGCGCACCGCCGGCCGCACCGGGCACGCCGGCTGGTACCGCACCCGCCCGCTGCCCGGCGGATACCGCGTCGAGGCGCTGCTGCCCGCCGCCGCCGCGCTCGGCGACCGGGTACCGCTGGAGCTGTCCGCCCGGGACACGACGCGCGGTAGCACCGTCACCTGGACCGGCGAGCTGACCCTGACCGCGCCGGTGAAGCTCGCCACCGCCGTCCGCGGCACCCCGGTGGTCGACGGGACCGCGGAGGCCGCCTGGGCGCGGGCCCCGCGAATCCGCACCGCCACCTGGATCCAGGGCACCGCCGGCGCCACCGCCACCGTGCGGGCCATGTGGGACGCCGGCCACCTGTACGTGCTGGCCGAGGTGGCCGACCCCGAGCTCAGCGAGCAGTCGCCGGACGCCTGGCAGCAGGACTCGGTGGAGATCTTCGTCGACCCGGGGAACGGCAAGACCAGCGGCTACGAGGACGACGACGGCCAGTACCGGGTCTCCTTCTCCGGCCGGCAGACCGTCGGCGGCCCGTTCGACGCCGCCGGGGTGAAGGACAACCTGGCGAGCGCGGTGAGCCTCGTGCCCGGCGGCTACCAGGTGGAGGCGGCCATCGCGCTGCCGACGATCACTCCGGAGCCGGGCCGGCTGCTCGGCTTCGACGTGCAGGTCAACGACGCGACCGGCGCCGCCCGCACCACCGCGGTGACCTGGCACGACCCCACCGGCCGCTCGTACGTGAGCACCGCCGGGTGGGGCGTGCTGGAATTGGCCCGATAGCATCGGCCACCGCGACCGGCGAAAGGCGCCTCCGTTCGTCCATGAGCACCGCCGGACGGGGTGTGCTGGAACCGGCGCGATGACATCGGCGATCGTCACCGACGAAAGGCATCATGCGCTTCCGTAACCCGATCCTGCCTGGGTTCCACCCCGACCCGTCGATCTGCCGGGTCGGCGACGACTACTACCTGGTCACCTCGACGTTCGAGTGGTTCCCCGGCGTGCCGATCTTCCACAGCCGCGATCTGGTGCACTGGCGGCCGATCGGGCACGTGCTGGACCGGCCAGGCCAGCTGAACCTGGACGGCATCCGGCCGAGCGGCGGCATCTACGCGCCCACCCTGCGCCACCACGACGGCGTCTTCTACCTGATCACCACGCTGGTGAACGGCCCGGCCCAGGACGGCAACTTCATCGTCACCGCCACCGACCCGGCCGGGCCGTGGAGCGACCCGCACTGGCTGCCGGAGACCGACGGGTTCGACCCCTCGCTGCTGTTCGACGCCGGCGGCCGGGCCTGGCTGCACGGCGCCCGCTCGGCCCGCCCGTCCCGCTACGACGGGCACCTGGAGGTGTGGCTGCGGGAGCTGGACCTCGCCACCATGCAGCCCACCGGCCCGGAACACGCCCTGTGGGAAGGCGCGCTGCGCGACAACGTCTGGACCGAAGGCCCGCACCTGTACCAGGTGGACGGGAAGTTCTACCTGCTGGTCTCCGAGGGCGGCACCGGGCACGACCACGCGCTCAGCGTCGCCCGCGCCGACACCGTCACCGGCCCGTACACCGGCAACCCGCGCAACCCCGTCCTCACCCACCGCAACCTCGGCCTGGACCACCCGATCGTCGGCACCGGGCACGGCGACCTGGTGCAGACCCCCGGCGGCGACTGGTGGATGGTGCTGCTCGCCATGCGCCCGTACGGCGGCTACCACTACAACCTGGGCCGGGAGACCTTCCTGACCCCGGTGCGCTGGGAGGACGGCTGGCCGGTGCCCGCCCAGGTGGAGTCCTCCATGCCCGCCCCGGCGCCGGCGCCGCACCCGTGGCCGCCCGTCCCGGCCTGCGACCAGTTCGACGCGCCCGAGCTGGACCCGGCGTGGAACCACCTGCGCACGCCGCGCGAGCGGTACTGGGACCTGGCCGCCCGGCCCGGCCACCTGCGACTGCGCTGCCGGCCGGAGTCCCTCACCGAGCGGGCCAACCCCAGCATGGTGGCCCGGCGGCAGCAGCACCGGAACTTCGCCGCCTACACCGTCATGGAGTTCGCGCCGCGCGGCGGCGAGCGCGCCGGGCTGGCCCTGGTACAGAACGACGACTTCCACATCCTGCTGGTTCGCACCGCCGGCCGGCTGGCCGTGGTCCGCCGCGAGGCCGGCCGGGACCGCGTCCTGGCCCGCGCCGAGGTGCCGGCCGGCGGCCGGCTGTGGCTCGGCGTCGCCGCCCGCGGGCAGGACTACCAGATGTCGTACGCCACCGAGCCGGGGGAGTGGCGCCCGCTCGGCGACCCGGTGGACGGCCGCGTCCTCAGCACCCCGGTGGCGGGCGGCTTCATCGGCGCCTACATCGGCCTGTACGCCTCGTCCGAAGGCGGCCCGGCCGGCAACACCGCCGACTTCGACTGGTTCGAATACCAACCCCTTCCCGACTGACCGCCTCCGGCCCACGGCCCGTGCGGAAGAAACCGGGGTCCAGTGCTGTTGAGCGCGCCGGAAGGTTGTGCGGAACTCGGGAGGAGGCGATGGGGATGTACGGGGAGTACCGGCGCGGGGTGATGTTCTTCGAGGCCAGGGACTATCCGGAGGCGGCGCGGATCCTCGCCCCCGTGGTGGCCGCCGAGCCGGGCAACCGGGCGGCCGTCGAGCTGCTTGGCCGGGCGTACTTCCACAGCGCCCAGCTCGGCCGGGCCGAGGAGACCTTCCGGCGGCTGGTCGAGCTGGACCCGGCCAACGGCTGGGCCTACGAGGCGCTGGCCCGCACCCTGGAGCGCCGCAGCCGGGCCGGCGAGGCCGAGCGGTACCGGCGGATCGCCCAGGCGATGGGCGCCGAGCAGGTCACCCAGGTCGACCTGTCCGTGCACGCCGCCGACCTGGCCTGACCGGACCGGCCGGCCGCCGGACCTGCGACGGGCCGTTCGTCCTGACGCGACGGTCCCCGGGTACGGCGGCCCACCGGGGACGGAGGGTCGGCGCCGGGACGAGCGCGGCTGACGCCGTCCCCGGTCAGTGCGGCGCGGTGACCGGCAGGCGTGGCCAGACCCGCCGATCGGTTCGCGGTGGGGTGGCCGTCCGGTCTCCGGCCGGTGCTGCCCGTCGCAAGCGCTCGGCCAGTTCATCCGGGTCCGCCGCCTCGATCAGACCCGGAGGCCCGCCGTGGCCGGCGGGCGGCATCGCCCACCATCGCCCGGTGGCGGCGCCGTACCAGCACCGCCAGCCGTGGAGCCTGCCGGCCAGCGCCGCCACGACCCGCCGCCGGGCGAAGTCGGCGTCGGCGTCCGATCTCATTCGTGATCGGGGGTGAGTTCGGCCCAGGTGGTGGTCTCCCGTCGGCCGGCGGTGAACCCCCAGCAGGCCGCCACCGCGGTCACCAGTCGCAGGCCGCGGCCGCCGACGTCCAGCTCATCCAGGCTGCCGGCCGGCTCGGGTACCGCCGGCCATCCGGCCGGTCGTACCGAGGGGACGCCGTCCGCGCCGTCGTCCCGTACCTCGACGCGCACCCGGGTGCCCACGTGCAGCAGGTAGAGGGTGATCGTGCCGCCCGGCCGGCCGGAGCCGGAGTGCTCGACGCTGTTGGTGACCAGCTCGGAGACCACCAGTAGCACCGGCTCCAGCAGCGGATTCCCGTCGAGCAGCCGGCGGGCGAACGCCCTGGCCGCCCCGACCTCCTCCACCCGACCGGCGAGCGTGAGGCACCCGGCCACGGTCCACGCTTTCTCGCTTGCAGTCTCCCCGATCAGCCCGTGGACATGTGCTACCTGCCGATCAAGCACCTGCAGCACTTGTCCTCCGACTGCCAGCAACGCTGATCGCCCACCGTCAGTCCTCACAAACCCTCCCAGGCCCACTCGTTGTGGTCGCTTCTTCGACGGGACGCCCCAGTTGTGTCGTAACCAAATGATCACATTCAGTCACGGACTCAATTTGCACCTGCAGTGGGCGAATGTGCAACCGGTTCCCCGAAACTCTTCACATTGGGTAGTGTCTTGAGTGCTCAGAGGTAGGAGGAGTGGTGAATGTCTAGGTTCTCCCCGACTGTCCGTCATAGGCGTCTGCTCCAGGAACTTCGGCGTCTCCGGTCCAACGCAGAGCTCAAACAAGAGGACGTCGCTGAGCATCTCGGCTGGTCTCCTTCCAGAATGACCAAGGTCGAAGGAGGTTCGCTCCGGATCTCGGTCAGTGATGTCCGCGCCATGTTGCAGCTCTACGGGGTGGAGCAAGCGACGGAGGAACACGATGTGCTGGTGCAATTGGCCCGCCAGTCCCGGGAGAAGGGCTGGTGGCACACATACAGCGACGTCATCCCGCACTGGTTCCAGGTGTATGTCGGCTTGGAGGCCGAAGCGCTGTCGCTTCGCAATTACGAGTCGGAGCTGATACACGGCCTTTTGCAGACGGAGGACTACGCGCGGACCGTGTATCGGGCGGCGCAAGTGACCGACAGCCCTGACGAGATCGAACGCTATGTGGCGCTTCGCATGGCTCGTCAGGAGATCGTGACGAAGAACGAGGATCCTCTACGCTTCTGGACCGTTCTCAATGAGGCGGCTCTGCGCCGGCCGGTCGGTGGTGAGGATGTCATGCGAGCGCAGCTTCACCGACTTGCTGATATGGCCTCTCTCGCGAATGTGACGTTGCAGGTCCTGCCCTACTCCGCCGGTGCCCATGCCGCGATGCTGGGTCCGTTTGCGCTTCTGGCATTTAGCGATCAGGGCGGCGATGACGTGGCCTACCTGGAGCACGCGACAGGGAGCTTTTATCTAGAGAAGCCCGAAGACGTGCGGCGCTATAAGTCGATCTTTGATCATCTGAGTAGATCGGCACTCGATCCGGATGATTCGCTTGTGTTGATAAACCGCATGGTTCACGCGATCCTGTAAGCAACCTGAAGAAGGTAGGTGATATGCCCAGTACAGCACCGCTGCCGGCACGGTGGCGTAAGAGCAGCTACAGCGGAGGTAACGGTGGCAGCTGTGTCGAGGTCGCTCGACTCGGTGACGGCCGCATCGCGATACGCGACAGTAAGAACATTGGTCCGCTGTTGATCCTGAACCGGATCGATTGGTGCACCTTCCTCGATGGCCTGGGTGCCTCGGGCTCGGCGTAGCCGATCGACAGAGTTGCGCAGGGATGATCGTGGACGTTCCCGACCGTGAACTGGTCTGGCGCAAATCCACCTACAGCGGGAGCGGTGACCAATGTGTGGAAGTCGCTGTGGTGGGAGATGCCGCAGGTGCAGAGTCACCACTTTGGAGGATCATGCTATGCGACAGTAACTACCCATCAGGGTCAGCCATCGGATGTACGTCGACCCAGTGGCAAACTTTCGTTCGGGAACTCAAGCACGGCGCGGGCGGACTGACCGGTGTATGGCGCAAGAGCAGCCGGAGTGCCAACTCTGAGTGTGTCGAAGTGGCGGAGTTCGGCGGTGCGCGGGTCGCGGTGCGGGACAGCAAGACGTCCGGGCCGATGCTGGTGGTGCCGGATGCGGGCTGGCGGTCGTTCCTGGCCGGGGTGAAGGCCGGCGGGTTCGGTGGCTGACGGCCGGGCCGGACGGGGGAGCCCTTCCGCCGGGGACGGGCGGAAGGGCTCCAGTAGGGCGGCAGGGTGATCAGTCGGGCGGCTGGTTGCCGTTCTTGGCGACCGGCAGGGCCAGCTGGGCGGCGCCGGAGAGCACGGCCTGCTCGACCGGGAGACCGGCCAGCACCGGGTTGATGTGCCGCAGGGTCAGCGAGACCGAGGGCAGCACCGGGGTGGCGATGTCGTACTTCACAACGTCGATCCACCGGATGAGGTTCAGTGCCGCGGCGGGGACGGCGTCACCGGCCTTCTGCACCGGGACGCACAGCTGGCGGGGGTAGAGGATCTGCGCGCTGTGGGTGGGGATCACCGGAGTCAGCACCGGGTTGAGCTGGCGCAGGGACACCTGCAGGTTGAGCGGGTTGTTGGGGGTGATCGCGTAGCACTTGAGGTCGATGTGCCGGACCAGGGCCAGCACGTCGGCCGGCGGCACCGCGTTGTTCTTGACGACCGGTACGCACAGTTGCTGCGGGGCGGCCATGAGGATCTGCGTGCGCGGCAAGGTCTGGAACAGCGGATTGAGGTGGTTGAGGACCAGTTGGGCGTTGACCGCGATGCCGGAGATCCGGTAGCAGGACAGATCGACGTACCGGAGGAAGTCGAGCGCGGGCGATGGCGGCGCCTGGTTGTTCTTGGCGACCGGGACGCACAGCTGTTCCCGCGGGCCGAGGGTGACGGTCTCGATCGGCAGGTTGGCGAGCACCGGGTTGAGGTGCCGCACGGTGAGCGCGACGGCCGGTGGCTGGTACGGGCTGGTCCGGAAGCATTCGAGGTCGAAGAAGGCGGTCAGCCCTTTCGGGGTCGGCAGCGCGACGGCGGCGGCGGGCGGCACGCAGAAGAACGCGAAGGTGAGTACCCCGACGGTGGCCGCGGACAGCCGCCGGAAGATCGATTTTGCGGGTCCGCGAATGTCTACTGACGGTCTGCGCACAATTACCTCCGTCGGTACGGGTGGGCTGTTCACCCGAGTGTGTGCGGCCGTCACCGTGCTGGCAATATTCGGTCACCGATGTTTCCGCAACCGGTCATTAAGTCGAACGTACCGGTGAATTGCGGCATTTCCCGCGAAGGGCCGGAAATGGGCTGGCGGCCACCCGCCGGCGGATTGCTGGTCGTCCCCGACGGCCGCGCGGATCGGCGACGGTGGGGAGAACGTTCGTGCCAGGTCACCGGTGCGAACGGCGGCCGGCCGTGGACGGCCGGGGTCGCCGGCGCGGCGGCGGCCGGTGCGGCGGGGTCGTCGAGCCGAGAATTCGGGTGGCCCGGCCGGGATTTATGGTCCTGCGTGAAGGAATTTCCGGGATGCGGTCCATCGTAATACGGTCCGGAATCGTTCGCGCGTGACCGTGATACGTAATCCTGAAATATGAATGACTCTCAAATTGTGCGGGCCGAATAGCGGGTTCTCCGGGTCTCCGGCGGTGACGCGCGCCGCCGGACGTGGCGGGTGGCCGGCTCACCCGCCACCTGGAGCACCTCATCCGGGAATGGCGTCTCCGGGGAAGCCATGGCACGGGTGAACCTCGCAGCGCATCATTCCGGCTCGCACGCAGGGGTCCGCGGCCATGATCTCCGCGGCCTCTCCGGCCGGCACGGTCATGACGGCGACGCCGGCCACGGTGTCGGAGACGACCGGGCACAGGATCGCGATCACCCCGTCGGCGCGCAGCGACACCATGCGTCGCTGGTGTTCTAGTTCGATCGCGCCGGCGCCGTCCATGGTCCGCTCCGGCCCCCAGTGCAGGAGGGCCAGGCTGTAGGGCTTCGCCGTCGCGGCCAGCGCCTGAATCTGCTCGTCGGTCACGGTGGTGCTCACGATGCTCCTTACTTGTCGATGCGCTCGGCCAGCGAGACGATGATTCCTTCGGGTCCGCGGACGTAGGCCATCCGCCACATGCCTTCGTATTCACCGATGCCGCCCACCAGGCCGTAACCGCCGGCCGCGGCCTGGTCGACCGCGGCCTGCAGGTCGCGCACCTCGAAGGCGACGTTGCGCAGGCCCAGCTCGTTGGCCGGCGCGGCCGGCGAACCCGGGAGGGGGGCCGGCCGGGTGAAGCTCGATAGCTCCAGCATGGTGTCTCCGCCGGGCGCGCGCAGCATGACGATCTCGGTGCCGGCGCCGGTCATGCCGATCACCGTGTCCAGGAACTCGCCCTCGATGGCCATCTTCTGATCGGCCTCCAGACCGAGGGCGACGAAGAACGCCATCACGGCATCGAGGTCGGCGACGGTGATGCCGACGTGGTCGAAGCGCTTTATGAATGTCATCGGATCCCTTTCGGAGTTTCTTGAGGAGACCCTGAGGAGCGTAGCAAGCGGGGTTCCGTAAGGGAACCCCGCTTGCTAGATTGTCGTCATGCAGCGAACGCGGTTCGGGGAGATGGCCTGTTCCATCGCGCGCACCTTGGACGTGATCGGCGAGCCCTGGTCGCCGCTGATCCTGCGCGACGTGTGGGCCGGGGTGCGCCGCTTCGACCACATCCAGGCCGACCTGGGGATCTCCCGCAAGGTGCTCACCGAGCGGCTCAACCACCTGGTCGACCAGGGGGTGATCGAGCGGCTGCCCTACGACGCCCGCCCCCGCTACGAGTACCACCTCACCGCCAAGGGCGCCGAACTCGTCGAGATGCTCATGGTGATGGCCCGGTGGGGTGACCGCTGGCTCGCCGGCGAGGCCGGGCCGCCCGTGCTGTACCGGCACCATGCCTGCGGCCAGATCGCCCACCTCGACCTGCGCTGCGGCCACTGCGGAGAGCCGATGCACGCCGGCTCCGTCGACCTCCTCCCCGGCCCGGGTTCGGCCTGACGGCCGAGGTCGCGGCGCCGGTCGGCACCTCGTGATCTTCGACCGGGGCCCGTACACGCCGTCGTGCCGGCCGCCTGGTGGGCGACCGGCACGACGCGGGTCATGGCGCGGGCGGGGTCACCACCTGGTCATGTCGGGGAGCTGGTCGATGGAAATGGTCTTCGGATCGGCCATCGCGGTCCGCCACAGTCCGGCGACGTCCTTGCCGCTGCCGTTCCAGTCCCGGGACGCCCAGACCACGAAGTAGGGCCAGGGCGCGTCGGAGGCCGGGTTGAGCGGGGAGAACGTCTCGGCGACGCCGACCGTCCGGTTGTTCCCCACCGCCTTGGTGGTGTTGTAGTCGCTCCAGCTCTGGAAGTAGTCGGAGGTGACCAGGTCGGCGTAGGCGTCGCCCGGGTACCAGGAGCCCAGCGAGGTGCCCTGACCGCTGGCCATGCCGTTGAACACCCACAGCAGGTTGTGCGCGCCGGCCAGCTGGGCCCGCTGGTAGATCAGCCGCCAGAGCTGCTTGTAGGCGTCGGCGCCCTTCTTGGTCCACCACATGTAGTTGTTGTTCGCCTCGTGCAGCGGCCGGAACAGCACCGGAATGCCGGCGTCGCCCATCTTCTTCAGCTCGCGGACCACCAGGTCGATGTCCTGGTACAGCTTGGACGAGGGGTTGGACAGATCGGGCACGAAGTCGCAGGGCGCCGAGTAGTTCCCGCCGCGCGGGCAGTACCAGTGCCACTGGAAGGCGACGATGCCGTGGTGGGAGTTGTACCAGTCGATGACCTGCTGGGTGCCGATGGCGCCCCGGGTGTACTCCATGAAATCGAAGGCGACGATGGCGGGGTAGCGCCCGGTCAGTGACTTCACCCGGTCGGCGTCCGGCAGGTCGGTCTGGCCGCTGACGTAGCTGTGCGTCTTGAGGTAGCACAGCAGGTTGCGGGCCTTGGAGTTCGCGCCCGGGTCGGCCGATGTCTGCCCGCAGGCCGGACCGGTCGGCGTGGGGGAGGGGCTGGGCGCGATGCCGTACACCTCGAACTCGTACAGCGAGTACCCCCAGCTCGTGCCGCGGGCGGTGGCCGACACCCGGACGTAGCGCCCGCGGCCGGAGACGGCCAGCTCGTCGGTGCCGCCGTCGCCGGCGCCGGTACTGTACACCTGCGTCCAGGTGGCGGCGTCGTCGGAGACCTGGACCTGGTACCCCTTGCCGAAGGCCGCCTCCCAGCGCAGGGTCACCTGGCTGATCGGCCGGCTCACCCCGAGGTCCACCTGGATCCACTGCGGGTCGCTGTACACGCTGCTCCAACGGGTGGCGAGGTCGCCGTCCACCGCCAGGGCCGGCTCCAGCCCAATGCCCTCGGTGGAGGAGGCGGTGACCGGGCGGCGCAGCGCGAGGTTGCCGGGCGGCACCGTGTCGGTCGGGGTGACGGTCGGCGTCGGGGTCGGCGTGCCCGGGTCGCCGGTGGGCGTGGGCGAGGGCGTGCCCGCTGGATCGCCGCAGGGGGTGCCGTTCAGGGTGAACGACGCGGGGACGGCCGCCGGGGCGGCGGAATTCACGTTGAAGCCGAACGCGGTGGATCCACCCGCCGGGATGCCGGCGTTGTAGGAGACGTTGGTCGCCGTGACGGCGGCGCCGGACTGGGTGTAGGCGCCGCTCCACATGTCGGCGATCTTCTGGTCGCCGGGGAAGGTCCAGGCCAGCGTCCAGCCGTTGACGGGGGCGGTCCCGTTGTTGCCGATGGTCACGTTGACGGTGGCACCGCCGGCCCACTGGCTGGTGATCTGGTAGCCGACCCGGCAGGGCGCGGCGGCGGCGCCGGCGCCGGGCAGCGAGATGAGGGTGGCCGACAGCACGGCCACGGCCGCCGCCAGGGCGGCCAGGCCCGCCCGGACGGTTCTTCCACGGTGTCGCATAGATCGCTCCTGAAGCGTCGGGGGGTCACTTCGGTGCTCCCGCGGGACGTGCGTCCCTCGCGAACGGGAGCCCGCGGCCGCGGCGATGCCGCGCCGGGCCGCATGAGGTGCCGGCGACCGGGACGGCGCGCCTGGGATGTGCCGCCCCGGCCGGATCGGTCCGGCTCATTGGATCATTGGAGAAGAAGCATGGGCCCGATGGTGGAACTGAATCGGTTCACTTGTCAATGGTCGATCGGTGGAGGCGAGGTCGGTCGATGAATGCTTTCATGAAACGCTGTTCTACCTTATGAAACAGCGGGCGCCCACGTCTACGATCACGTCCAGCGGAGATCGGGGGTTGCGGTATCCGGCGGGATGAGGTCTTATCGCTTTACCGGTTCGGTTAGTCGGACGGTGGAACGGTGGCCGGGCCGCCGGCGGGCCGCTGCGGGAGGAGTATCGGCATGCGCAGCACGAAACGGGCGCCGCCCGGGGAGTCCTCGATCGTCAGGGTGCCGCCGTGCTGCTCGGCGATGTCCCGGGCGATGGCCAGCCCCAGGCCGGTACCGAGCTTGTCGCGCTCGCGGCCGGCGGCCAGCCGGGTGAAGCGCTGGAACACCACCTCGCGCTGCTCCGGCGCGATGCCCGCGCCGTCGTCGACCACCTCCAGACGTGCCAGGTCGTCCTGGCGGCACACCAGCACGGTGACCGTCGACAGTGCGTGCCGCTCGGCGTTGTCCAGCAGGTTGGTCAGCAATCGGACCAGCTGCAACCGGTCGCCGCTGACCACCACGCCCGGCTGCAGGTCGAGCGCCACCCGTTTGCCGCGGAACCGCCGGCCGACCTCGGTGCGCACCAGCTCGGCCAGGTTGATGTAGTCGCGGGACACCTTCTCGCCCGACTCCAGCCGGGTGAGCACCAGCAGATCGGTCACGATGGCCTGCAACCGGTCCAGGCTCAGCACCAGCGCCTCGGCCGTCATGGGCCAGTCGGTGTCCGCCGGATGCAGCAGCGCGTCCTCCAGCTGGGCCCGCATCGCGGTGATCGGGCTGCGCAGGTCGTGCGAGGCGTCGGAGGCGAACCGGCCCTGCCGCTGCACCGCCTCCTGCACCCGGTCCAGCATCTGGTTCATGCTTTCGGCCAGGTCGCGCAGCTCGTCGCGGTGCGGGGACAGCGGCACCCGCAGGCTCGGATCGGACGCGGTGATCTCGGCGAGCCTGCGGCACAGGTCGCGCACCGGGGCGAGGGTCCAGCGCACGATGCCGTACGCGCCGAGCGCGGTCGCGCCGACGAGTATCAGCGAGCCACCGCCCAGCAGCGCGGCCATGCCCGGGCTGACGTACCAGGGCACCGCCCGGTCGGCGCCGTAGATGAGCCAATTCCCGCCAGGCCGGTAGAAACGCATCGCGACCAGCAGCAGGCAGGAATCGGGAAAGGCCGGCAGCCGGCAGACGGTGCGCTCGGCGGTGCCCGCATCGTCCGGCGGCACCAGGTCGCCGACCGGGGGCCGGCCGGCCAGCCGCGGTGACGCGGAGACCACCCGCCGCCGCTCGTCCAGCACCTGCAGGAGCGGCGGCTCGGGGGTGGCGAGCACCGCGGGCAGCCGGTCCCGGGCGATCAGCCGGGCCAGCCGGAGCTCGGCCGCGGTGACGCGCTCGCGGACCGCGACGGTGGCGAGTTCGCGTTCGTGCACCAGGATGAGCGCGCTCACGCCCGCGCACGCCAGGGCCGTCATGGTGCCGATGACCCATGCCAGCCGGGCCCGCGCGGACCAGTCGCGCCAGAGCCTCACCGCGCCCCCCACTCCATTTCCCGATCACCCTAGATCCGCGTCGTCCCTGGTCAGCCTGGGAGAGCGGCAAGGTGGGGGAAACTATCGGCCAAGGACAGGGCGGCCACCGGGCATGGAGATCAGCGACCTGTACAAGCCGTGGATCACTGGTTAGCGTGAGTTGGCCGCCAGGTGGCACGGTGGGCCGGTGCGGACTTCATGTAATGGTTCAGGCGATCAAGGAGAGCGCATGGACATCAGCGGGCTGACCGGTTTCTACCAGATCGCCGCTGCCGACCCCGGCCGCCGGGCGCTGGTGGACACCGACGGCTCGGTCACCACCTACGGGGAGCTGCTGGCCCGGGTGAACCAGGTCTCGCACGGCCTGCGCGCCCGCGGCCTGTCTCGCGGCGACGTGGTCGCCGGCGTGCTGCCCAACGGTATCGACGCGGTGATCATGCTGCTGGCCACCGGGCAGATCGGCCTGTATCACGTGCCGGTCAACTGGCATCTGACCGCCGCGGAGATCGCCTACATCCTCGGCGACTGCGATGCGCGCGTGGTCGTGCACCGCGAGCCCGGCGGCGCCCCGGCCGCGACCGTCCGCGAGGCGTGCGAGGCGGCCGGGATCGGGCCGGAAGCTCTGTACGACGGGTACGCCGGCCTGGCCGCCGGTCAGCCCGCCACCGCCCCGCCGGACCGCTCGGCCGGCGCGGTCATGTGGTACACCTCCGGCACCACCGGATTCCCCAAGGGCGTGCAGCGGCGGCTCGGCGACGCCCCGCCCGAGCAGGTCGCCGCGATGGGCGTCCGGTTCGCCGCCGCGGTCTGCGACCTGCGGTCCGGGGACGACGTCCACCTGGTCACCTCGCCGATCTACCACTCGGCGCCCTGCGCGCACGTCCAGCTCGCGCTCAACCTCGGGCACACCCTGGTCATCGCGCCACGGTTCGACCCGGAGGTCATCCTGGACCTGGTGGCCCGGCACCAGGTGACCAACGCGCTGATGGTGCCCACGATGTTCCACCGGATGCTCCGCCTTCCCGAGAGCGTCCGGCGGCGGTACGACGTGTCCTCGCTGCGGCAGGTCGTGCACACCGGCGCCGCCTGCCCGGTGGCGGTGAAGCAGGCGATCATGGACTGGTGGGGGCCGGTGCTGTACGAGTACTACGGGTCCACCGAGGCGACCATCGCCTTCGCCGCCAAGCCGCTGGAGTGGCTCGCCCGGCCGGGCACGGTCGGCCGCCCGGCGCCCACCTTCGAGGTTCGCATTCTCGACGATGACGGCGCCGAGCTGCCGCCCGGCGAGCCCGGCCTGGTGTACGTCCGGTCGCCGCTCACCGCGTTCGAGTACCGCAAGGACCCGGCCAGGACGGCGGCCGGCATGCGCGGCGACTGGTACGCGCCCGGCGACATCGGCTACCTGGACGCCGAGGGTTACCTGTTCCTGTGCGACCGGCGGACCGACCTGATCGTCTCCGGCGGGGTGAACATCTACCCGGCGGAGGTCGAGGCGGCGCTGCTGGAGCACCCGGCGGTGGCCGACGTCGCGGTGATCGGCGAGCCGGACGAGGAGTGGGGGCACCGGGTGGTCGCCCTGGTGCAGCCCGCCGCCGGCCTGACCGGCGGCCCGGCGCTGACCACCGAGCTGCTGGCGCACTGCGCGCCGCGTATCGCCCGGTTCAAGCACCCCAGGGTCATCGTCTACCGGGACGAGCTGCCCCGCACCCCGACCGGCAAGCTCTCCCGGCGCACCGTCCGCGAGGACTACCTCCGCGACCGCACCGGCCTCCCCGGCCCAACCTGACGCACCGCGTCCCGGCCCGGCCTGGCGCCCTGCCGCTCGGCCCGGCCTGGCGCACAGCCTCCCCGACCTCGCCTGACGCGCCGGCGACCACCCGCGGCCCCGGCCGTTCGGGTGCGCCGGGGGCCTCGCGACTTCCGCCGGGTGAAGATCCTGCCCGCTGGGCCTTCCCGCCGGGCAGGCGGGCGGATCGGTCGCGCGGCGATCGCAGCCCGACCAACGGCAGGCCTGCCCGCGGTCAGCTGGGGAGCCATTCGGTGGCCGTGGTGACCTCGCGCAGCACCTCGGGCAGCGGGGTGACGCCGAGACCTGGACCGGTGGGCACGGTGAGGTGGCCGTCGCGGAGCACGAACGGCTCGGTGATGTCGGTGGCGTAGTAGCGGCCGGACGCCGACAGGTCGCCGGGCAGCGTGAAGCCGGGCAGCGCGGCCAGCGCCAGGTTGCCCGCCCGGCCCAGGCCGGTCTCCAGCATGCCGCCGCACCAGACGGCCACGCCGTGCGCCGCGCACAGGTCGTGGATGCGCCGCGCCTCCAGGTAGCCGCCGACCCGCCCCGGCTTGACGTTGATCACCGAGCAGGCGCCGAGCGTGATGGCCGCGGCGGCGTGCCGGGCCGACTCGATCGACTCGTCCAGGCACACCGGGGTGCGCAGCCGCCTGGCCAGCGCGGCGTGCTGCACCAGGTCGTCCTCGGCCAGCGGCTGCTCGATCAGCAGCAGCCCGAAGTCATCCAGCCGGGCCAGGTGCGCGGCGTCGGCGAGGGTGTAGGCGGCGTTGGCGTCCACCTGGAGCAGCAACTCGTCGCCGAACCGCTCGCGCACCGCGCGCACCGGCGCCACGTCCCAGCCGGGCTCGATCTTCAGCTTGACCCGGGCGTACCCCTGGTCCAGGTGACCCGCCACCGCGTCCAGCAGCTCGGGCACCGACCGCATGATGCCGAGCGCGACCCCGGCGGGCACCCGGTCGCGGCTCGCGCCGAGGAACGCCGCCAGCGACCGCCCGGCGGCGCGAAGCTCGGCGTCCAGCAGCGCGGTCTCCAGCGCCGCCTTGGCCATCCGGTGGCCGCGCACCGGCGCCATCGCCCGGCCGGCCGACTGCGCGTCGACGCCGGGCCGGGCGGCCAGCGCCGGCAGCAGGAAGCGCCGGATCACATCCGCCGCGCCGTCCACGTACTCGGCGGTGTAATGCGGATCGGCCATCGCGACGCACTCGGCGAACCCCTCGCCCTCCGGCGTGACCACCCGCACCAGCAGCACGTCCCGCCGGGTCTGGACGCCCGTCGAGGTGCGGAACGGGCTGACCAGCGGCAGCGCCAGCCGGCGCAGCTCCACCCCGGTGATCTTCACCGCGCGTCTCCGGCCCGGCCCGGCGGGGTGCGGTGGCGGCTCATGGCGCCACCGGGGCGGGGCGGCCGAGCTCGTCGCGGAACAGGCGCAGCATGTTCCCGCCGAGGATCTGGTGGATCTGCTTGTCGTCCAGCCCGCGGCGCACCAGCTCTTCGGTGACCAGCGGCAGGCCGCGCGGCCCGTCCAGGCCGGGCACGGTGGCCAGCACGTCGATGCCGCTGAGGCCGCTCGGCTCGCAGCACGGCGGGGTGAGATCCAGGAAGACCTCCCGGATGAAGTCCGGACCGAGGCCGACGTGCTCCGTGCCGGCCACCTCCGCCACGTGCACGATGTGATCGGCCAGCCGCGCCACGGTCTGGTCCGCCGGATCCTCGGCCAGGAACCCGGCCAGGAAGTTCACGCAGATCACCCCGCCACCGGCGGCCACCGCGCGCAGCTGGTCGTCGGTGAGGTTGCGGTGATGGTCGCGCAGCGCGCGGGCCGAGGAGTGCGTGGCGATGACCGGCCGGGTGGCGATCTCCAGCACGTGCGCCACCCCGGTGGCGCCGAGATGGGAGATGTCGAAGAGCATGCCGAGGCGCTCCATCTCCCGCAGCACCTCGACCCCGTGGCTGGTCAGCCGGCTGCCGGTGGCGTCCTGCCCGCTGCCGTCGGCCAGCGGCGTGCGGCCCCAGTGGGCGATCGAGCCGACCCGCACCCCCAGCCGGAACAGGGTGGGCAGCAGCTCGACGCTGGCGTCCAGCCCCGGCATGCTCTCCAGCGCCAGCACCAGCGCGATGCGCCCCTCGGCGAGCGCCGCGTCGATCTGCCGCCCGTCAAGGCACAGCCGCACCTCGTCGGCGTTGCCCTCGGCCAGCACGTGCGCGCACTCGATCATGCGCAGCGTCTGGCGCAGCGCGCCCTCCGGGCGGAACTCGTCGTCGATGAACACCGGCAGCACCTGCAGGTCGACGCCGCCCTCGCGCAGCTGGGGCAGCCATCGCTCGCGGAAGAACGACGCCCACGCCGCCGGTGGCCGGGCCGCGACGGCCATCAGCAGGTCGTTGTGCGCGTCGGCGACGACCGCCTCCCGGTGCAGGTCAGTGAACACGTGCGCTCCTCTCGCCCGCGCCCCGCCCCCGGGACGCCCGATCGACTTCGACCGTACAAGGCGGCCGGGCGGCCCGCGCCACCCCGGTCCGGACTGTGGAAAACCTGTCCGCCCGCGGCCACGCCGATCGTGGAGACACCGCGCCGCACGCCGCCGCACCTCGAGCACCGCACCGCGGCCTCCACCGCGAGCCCCGCCACCGCAGCCGACCGTGGAAAGCGCCGCACCGGAAGCCCGGCATCGCGAGCACCGCACCGCAGGCCCCGCGCCGGACGCACCGACCGGACGGGGCCGGGACGGAACACCCATCCCGGGAGGCGTCGCCCCGGAAGGCACGACACACCCGGGCAGGGCGACGCGAACCAGGTGCCGGTGGCCAGGTCAGCCGTAGGTGTACGCCTCCGGGCGCGGCCGCCGGGTGATCCGCCGGTAGGTCGCCACCGGCCCCGGCCAGTTGTTGGTCACCCGCCCTGAGGCGTTCTTGTACCAGCTCCGGCAGCCCGCCTCCCACACCGTGCGCGCCATCGCCCGGTCCAGCGCGGCCCGCCAGGCGTCCAGCGACTCCGGTCGCACCTCCATCGGGCCGCGGGCCGACAGCAGCGGCAGGCAGCCCATGATGTACCGCACCTGGGACTCGATCATCAGGACGATCGAGCTGTGGCCGAGATTGGTGTTCGGGCCGTACAGCATGAACAGGTTCGGGAAGTTCGGCACCGCCATGCCGAGATAGGCCTCTGCGCCGTCCTTCCAGACCTCGGCCAGCGGCCGGCCGCCGCGCCCGGTGACCTCCACCGGCGCCAGGAACTCGGTGGTGCGGAACCCGGTTGCGTAGACGATGGTGTCCGCCGCCCGCACCGTGCCGTCCGCCGTCTCGATGCCCTCGGGCACCACCCGGGCGATCGGCGTGGTGACCAGGTCGACGTTCGGCCTGGTCAGCGCGGGATAGAAGTCGCTGTCGATGACGATCCGCTTGCAGCCGATCGGGTAGCCGGGGGTGAGCCTGGCCCGCAGCGCCGGGTCGGGCACCTGGCGGCGCAGGTGCTCGCGGGCCCGCCTGGTGACCAGCGGCCGGCTCCACCCGTCGACGATCACCGGATAGATCAGGCCTTCCATGAACCGGAAGATCCGCTGCCGGTCGGCCGCGAGCAGGCCGGGCAGCCACCGGAAGGCCGGCCGCAGCACCGGGCCGTACGGCCCGTCCGGTTTGGGGATCACCCAGCTCGGCGTGCGCTGGTAGACGTCCAGGTGCCCGGCGGCGGCGGCCACCCGGGGGATGAGCTGCGCGGCCGAGGAACCGTTGCCGATCACCGCGACCCGGCGGCCCGCCAGGTCGTGCCCGTGGTCCCAGCGCGCCGAGTGGAACGCGGTGCCCGCGAAGTCCGGCATGCCGGGGATCTCCGGCAGGTGCGGCCGGTTCAACTGGCCGACACCGGTCACCACCACGTCGAAGGACTCCTGCTGCCCGCCGGCCGTGGTGACCCGCCAGCAGCCGCGCTCCTCGTCGAACGCGGCCGCGGTGACCTCGGTGTTCAGCCGCAGATGCCGGCGCAGGCGGTACTTGTCGGCGCAGTGCTCCAGGTAGGCGAGGATCTCCGGCTGGCGCGGGAAGCGCCGCGTCCAGCCGCGCGCCTGCTCGAAGGAGTAGGAGTACAGGTGCGACGGCACGTCGCACGCCGCGCCGGGATAGGTGTTGTCCCGCCAGGTGCCGCCGACGCCGCCGGCCTTCTCGAAGATGGTGAACGAGGTGATCCCGGCCGCGCGCAGCCGGATGCCCATGCACAGGCCGCCGAAGCCCGCACCGATGATCGCGACCGATGGCGCCATACCCCAGCCCTCCGGGTGTCAGGACCTACTTACCCTAGATCGTGGCGATAGTCTGCGCACGTGTCCCCACCACCGTTGTCCGCGATCATCGCGGAACTTGAATCGATGTATGACCCGGCTTGGGCCGAGCCGTGGGACGCGGTCGGTCTGACCTGCGGTGATCCCCGGCAGCCGGTCCGCCGGATCCTCTTCGCGGTCGACCCGGTGACGGCGGTGGCCGGCGAGGCGGTGGCCTGGGGCGCCGACCTGCTGGTCACCCACCATCCTCTCTACCTGAAGGGCACCACCTCGGTCGCCGCCGACACCGCCAAAGGCGCCCTGGTACACCAGCTGATCAAGCACGACGTCGGGCTCTACACCGCGCACACCAACGCCGACGTGGCCGACCCCGGCGTCTCCGACGCGCTGGCCCGCGCCGTGGGGCTGGCCGGGCCGCTCCGCCCGCTGCGACCCGCCGCCGACGCACCCGGCCGCGGCCTCGGCCGGCTGGGCGAGCTGGCCGAGCCGATGCCGCTGGCCGACTTCGCCGCCCAGGCCGTCCGCGGCCTGCCGCGCACCGCGTGGGGCCTGCGGGTCGCCGGTGACGCCGACCGCCTGGTGCGCACCGTGGCGGTCAGCGGCGGCGCCGGCGACTC
Source organism: Sphaerisporangium rufum (assembly GCF_016863395.1). Taxonomy (GTDB): domain Bacteria; phylum Actinomycetota; class Actinomycetes; order Streptosporangiales; family Streptosporangiaceae; genus Sphaerisporangium; species Sphaerisporangium rufum. The sequence continues at coordinate 69,940 of NZ_BOOU01000017.1, forward strand.
GCTGCTCGGCACCGCCGCCGCGGCCGGCGCCGACGTGTTCCTCACCGCCGACCTGCGCCACCACCCCGCGGGCGAGTTCCTGGAGTCCGGCGCGTTCGCCGGCGGTCCGGCGCTGATCGACGCGGCGCACTGGGCCACCGAATGGCCGTGGCTGGCCCCGGCCGCCGCGCTGCTCACGTCCCGGCTGGCCGCGCGGGGGATTAATGTTGAGACGCGTGTCTCGGAGACGGTCACGGACGCCTGGACGACAACAGCACAGTGCGAGGAAAAGTGAAAGCTGCCCCGGAAGCCCAGAAGCGCCTTCTCGAGCTCGCCGAGATCGACGCCGTTCTCGACCGGCTGGCGCACCGCCGCCGCACGCTGCCCGAGCTGGCGGAGATCGAGGAGGGCTCGGCCAGGCTCGCCCGCGTCTCCACCGAGCTGATCTCCGCGCAGACCGAGGCCGGTGACCTGGCCCGTGACCAGGCCAAGGCCGAGTCCGACGTCGACGCGGTGCGCACGCGCGCCGAGCGCGACCAGAAGCGGCTGGACTCCGGCCAGGTGTCCTCGCCCAAGGATCTGGCCAACCTCCAGTCCGAGATCGTGTCGCTGCACCGCCGCCAGGGTGACCTGGAGGACGTGGTGCTGGAGATCATGGAGCGCCGCGAGGCGGCGGACGCCGAGGTGAGCCGGCTGGCCGGCGAGCGCGCCGAGCTCGGCTCGGCCCTGGCCACCCTGGAGGAGAAGCGGGACGCCGCGTTCGGCACCATCGACGCCGAGGCGGCCGACGTCAAGGGGCGCCGCGGCGGGGTCGCCGGTGACATCCCGCCCGACCTGCTCGCCCTGTACGAGAAGCTGCGCGCCCAGCAGGGGGTCGGCGCCGCCATGCTGCAGGGCGGCCGGTGCCAGGGCTGTAAGGTCTCGCTGTCCATCGCCGACTTGAACGCCATCCGGGCCGCCGCCCCCGACGAGGTGGTGCGCTGCGAGGAGTGCCGCCGCATCCTGGTGCGCACCCCCGAGTCCGGTCTGTGAGCCTTCCGATGAGCCTGGTGGTCGAGGCCGACGGCGGGTCCCGGGGCAACCCCGGGCCCGCCGGGTACGGCGCCGTGGTCAAGGACGCCGACGGCCAGGTGCTGGCCGAGGCGGCCGACGCGCTCGGCGTGACGACCAACAACGTGGCCGAGTACCAGGGGCTCATCGCCGGGCTGCGGTCGGCGCTCGCCATCGGCGGCGACGGCGCCACCGTCGAGGTGCGGATGGACTCCAAGCTGGTCATCGAACAGATGGCCGGCCGCTGGAAGATCAAGAACGAGGGCCTGCGGCCGCTGGCCCGCCAGGCCGACGAGTTGGCCCGCCGGCTGCGGGTGCGCTGGACGTGGGTGCCGCGCGAGCGCAACCGCGACGCCGACCGGCTGGCGAACGCGGCGATGGACGCCGCCGCCCGCGGCGAGAAGTGGCAGCCCGCCGGCCTGCCCGAGCCCTCGCCGCCGCCGGCCGCCGCCGCGCCCGAGCCCGCGCTCGCCCGCGAGCCGTCGGCTTCGCCGCAGGACCGGTCCGGCGGCTGGATGGGCCCGGCCACCACGGCCACCACCCTGCTGCTGCTCCGGCACGGCGAGACCCCGCTGTCGGTGGAGCGCCGGTTCTCCGGCACCGGCGACCCGGAGCTGACGCCCAAGGGCGTCGCGCAGGCCGAGGCCGCCGCCGCCCGGCTGGCCCGCCCGCCGTACCGGATCGACGTGATCGTCAGCTCGCCGCTGCGCCGCGCGCTGGCCACCGCCGAGGCGGTCGCCGGCCGCGCCGGGCTGAAGGTCGCGGTGGACGAGGATCTGCGCGAGGTGGCGTTCGGCGAGTGGGAGGGGCACACCTTCACCGAGATCCAGCGCCGCTGGCCCGGCGAGCTGGCCGCCTGGCTGGCCGACCCCTCGGTGGCCCCGCCGGGCGGTGAGAGCTTCGAGCAGGCCGCGTCGCGGATCGAGCAGGCACGGGAGCGCCTGCTGCTCGACCACCGCGGCAAGACGGTGCTGGCCGTCTCGCACGTCACCCCGATCAAGCTGTTCCTGCGCTTCGCGCTGCTCGCCCCGGCCGCGTCGCTGTACCGGATGCACCTGGACATCGGGTCGCTGTGCGCGATCGACTACTTCCCGGACGGCCCGGAGCTGGTCCGGGCGTTCAACGACACCGCCCACCTCCGCTGAGGACTCCAGGTCGTCCTGGCTGACGGGGCGGCCGGACGGCGGCCGGTGATCGGCTAAACTGGCAGCTGAGCGGACGAGTCGGCCGGGCGACCGCGTCGGGGTTCTTCGTGAGCCTCGCCGAGGAAGGTCCGGGCTCCACAGGGCAGGGTGGTCGGTAACACCGACCCGGGGTGACCCGCGGGACAGTGCCACAGAGAACAGACCGCCATCCCGTAAGGGGTGGTAAGGGTGAAACGGTGGTGTAAGAGACCACCAGCGCCCACGGTGACGTGGGCGGCTCGGTAAACCCCACCCGGAGCAAGGTCAAGAAGGATCCCTCCCCGGAGGGGTCCGCGCGCGGCGTTCGAGGGCGGCCCGCCCGAGTCGCGCGGGTAGACCGCTGGAGACCGCCGGCAACGGCGGCCGTAGATGGATGGTCGCCCCTTCACGCCAGTGAAGGACAGAACCCGGCCTACAGGCCGACTCGTCCGCCTTTCCCGCGCCTGACCTGCTGCGGAACCCTTATTCAGGAAGATCGAATCCTTAAGGGGGGGCATCGGGGGCACATTACGCGGACCCGAGGGCCGAGCAGTCGTGATCATCCGTGGTTGGGGCTGGTGACACGTTCATCAGTGGCACCCGCGCTGACCGCAGACCGGGAACAGAGAGGGGCCTCGCTCGTCGGCAGCGCGGCCCCGTGAACAATTCGATGATTGTCGGATTCCCCGGCGGCGTGTCGTCAGGACGTCGCCGGCCCGGTCGCTAACTGCCTGGTCTGCTGTGCGGCCCATTGGGCGGCTGCCGCGGCGACCGGGATATTCGGGTCCACCAGCCACGCGGCCTCGATGCCGTAGCAGAAAGCGATGATCTCCATTGCTTTGAGCTGCGGGTCGATGTCCTCCCGCATCTCGCCGCGCTCCTGTGCGGACCGCAGGGTTGCCGTCACGCGGTCGATCGTTGTTCGATAGCCATCGACCAGCCGTTGGTGGAGTTCGGTGTCGGGGCTGACGTTTTCGCCGAGGACGACGGTGTTCATGCCGAGCAGACTGGCCACTTTGCTGTCGTGCTGGTTGGGCCAGCTGGCCATGTGCTTGGCGATGATGTCGACGATCTTGATGCCGGGGTCGGGCCCCTCGCCCCACAGCCACTGCTCGGAGAAGGCCAGGTGCCGATCCATGACGGCGTTGAGCAGCGCCTCCTTGCTGTTGAAGTGATAGAGCAGCCCGGTCTGTGACACGCCGGCCTCGGCCGCGATGTCGGCGAGGCTCGTGCCGCGCGCTCCGTTGCGTGCGATGAATCGTACGGCGACGTCGACGATGCGATCCCGTGTCTCGAGGCCCTTCGCTGAGGTTTTGGGCTTCTGGGCAGGGGACACGGTTGATCTCCTCACGATGGTCGGGGTGGGTCATAGGCAAGCATAGACAAACCGACTGAGCACTCGGTAACCTCTGCGAAACCGACTGAGTACTCAGTCTTAACTTTGACGAGAGGCGCGATCGAATGACTGCATCTTCCCGGCGGGGAATCCCGGCCGTCCGCGGGGGAGACGCTCCGCCGCGGCCGCACAAGCAGGTTCAGGCATTCCTGGACAACTCCGGATCATCGCCCGACCCGTGGGTCGCCGACATCGCGGCCGTGCGGGCGGACGCACGTGCGAAGGTGCTGGCCGTGACCGGTGAGACTGCGCAGGTTGCCTCCGTCGAGCCGGTCGACGCGGACGGCGTACCGGCCCGGCTCTACCGGCCCAAGGGCCGGGAACAGGAGGTGCTGGTCTGGGCACACGGTGGCGGCTGGATTCACGGAGACCTCGACACCGCCGAGGGCGTCGCAAAGGAACTCGCGAACCGGGCCGGGTGCGGGGTGCTGTCCATCGACTATCGGCTCGCGCCCGAGCATCCGTTTCCAGCCGGCCTTGACGACACCTGGACAGCCGTCGCATGGGCACGCCGCAACTTCGGCAGCGTGGCTGTCGGTGGTGACAGTTCGGGCGGCAACCTCGCCGCGGCTGTCGCGCTCAAAGCACGTGACGAAGGTGTTCGACTGGCCGCCCAGCTCCTCGTCTATCCGGTACTCGACAGCTTCGAGAACACCGACTACAAGGTCGCATTCCGGCGGCGGTACGAGACCTTCGCGGGCCAGCCGGGTTTTGGCCCCAATACCTACCGTCGGCTCCAGCACATCTGGGCGACGTACGTTCCCGACCCGGCACACCGCACGGCGTCGTATGCATCCCCCCTGCACGCTGAATCCGTGCGCGGTGTCGCGCCCGCGACGATCATCACGGCCGAGCACGACTTCCTCCGTGGCGAGGCCGAGGACTATGCCCGGCGTCTGCGGGCGGCCGGCGTGCCGGTCGAGCTGATCGAGTACGCGGGGCAGATCCATGGCTTCTTCGAGATGTTCGCCGTGATGACCGACGCGCACCACGCCGCCGGCAAGGCAGGCGATGCGGTACGCCGCGCATTCCAGTCAACCCGCACCATTGAGCCCTAAGGACTTCCCGTGCGATCGCTGATCCATTACCGCCGGAACCTCCGGGCGACCGGGGTCGCCGCGGTGGCTGCCCTGCTGCTGGCCGCCTGCGCACCCGGCGGCACCTCCGAAGCCGGCCCGGTACCGTCCAAGCCGGCCTCCACCAGTATCGGAAGCGAACCGGTCCCCCTGAAGCTGCTCGTCACCAGCGGCGTCGACGTCCCCTTCTACACCGCACTCGGCAAGCTGTTCCACGCCAAGCACGGCAACGTGACCGTCAAGGTCGAGAACCAGGACTACGCCACCTTGACCACGACCATCGCGCGCACTCTCGCCGGGGACAACGTGCCCGACCTCGTCCGCGTGCCGCAGCTCGGCAACCTGACCAAGGACCACCTGCTGCTCAGCCTCGACCCGTATGTGGAGGCCTATGGGTGGAACGCGTGGCCGCAGTCGCAGTTCGCCTCCACCCGTGTCGGCCCGGACGGCACACAGCGGGGGACCGGCTCGTTGTACGCCGCGGGTGCCGGGTTCGGCCTGACCGGGGTGTACTACAACAAGGCGCTCGCGCAGCGGATCGGGATGACGCGGCCACCGGCGACCGTCGCCGAGTTCGAGCAGCTGCTCGCCAAGGCGAAGGACGCCGGACTCCAGCCGATCATGACCAACGGCAAGGACGGCGGCAGCGTCTATCCGCTGCAGAATCTGATGATCTCCTACGCCGGTGACGCGCAAGCCGTCCAGGACTGGAACTACACCAAGCCCGGCGCGAGCATTGACAACGCGGCGACAGTCAAGGGCGCCACGACATTGCAACGTTGGGGACGGGCGGGATACCTGCCGGCCGACGCGAACGACATCGACCAGACCCGGGCGCCGGCCGAGTTCATCAAGGGCAACGGCGTGTTCTTCCCGAGCGGCAACTGGCAGGCCCCGAACCTCGACAAGACCGCACCCGGTCAGTTCGGCTTCTTCCTGTTCCCGCCCGACGTCGCCGGTGGGCCGTCGTACGCGATGACCGCCGCCGCCAACCTGGGGATTCCAGCGAAGTCACAGAACGCGGACGTGGCGGCGGCGTTCCTGGACTTCGTGCAGACGGACCAGCAGGCGCGGCAGGAGACGGTCACCCTTGGCGGGCTGGTACCGGCGGGACCGACCGACGCGCCGGCTCCGACCACGCCCGAGGGGTCGGCGGTCGCCGCCACCGTCAACGCGTTCCAGAAGTTGCTGAAGAGCAACGGGCTGGTCGGCTTCATGGCTGATGCGACGGCTTCGATCCACGTCAACAGCCTCGTCCCGCAAACGCAGCTGCTGCTGGCCGGCAAGACGACGCCCGAGGCGTTCGCGGCCAAGGTGCAGTCCGACTACGAACGCGATCTAGGGCGATGATCGCGGCGAGCCGACCCAGGGGTGAGGCGGCGCCGTCCGTCCCCGCCCTGGAGGCGATGCGGCAGGCTGCGACTGTGACCGACTCGTCGAGCGTTCCTGCGGCACGCCGGCGGCGGAGTTGGAGCGCGCTGCTCTGGGTTGTGCCGGCGTTCGGCATGTACGGCGTTTTCGTGCTGTTCCCGATGCTCCAGTCCGTGCAGTACTCGTTCTACGACTGGGACGGCATCGGCCCGGCGACGCCTGCCGGACTGGACAACTGGAAAGCGATCTTCACCCAGCCGGAGCTATTGCAAGCGGTGGTGCACGCGTTCGTCCTCGTCGTGTTCTACACGGTCCTGCCGGTCGGGCTCGGTCTGGTCGCCGCGTCGTTCATCCGCGAACTGAGGCCCGGCGCGTTCAGCACCACCGCCCGGGTCGTACTGTTCGTCCCGCAGGTGCTTCCGCTGGTCGCGGCCGGTATCGCGTGGACGTGGATGTACTCCTCGGACGGCCTGGTCAATCAGGTCCTGCGCGCGGTCGGCCTCGATCAGTACACGCGGGCCTGGCTCGGCGACCTCGCTTTCGCCCTGCCCGCGGTCGGTGTGATCGGGGTCTGGGTCATGCTCGGCTTCTGCACGGTGCTGCTGCTCGCGGGCATCGGCAAGATCGACCCGGCGCTGTACGAGGCGGCCCGGCTCGAGGGGGCCGGGCGGGTCGGCGAGTTCTTCGCCGTGACGCTGCCCGGGTTGCGGCGCGAACTCGTCGTGTGCACGACGTTCACGATCATCGCCGCGCTGGCGAGCTTCGACGTGGTCCAGGTCGCGACGCAAGGCGGTCCCGGCTACCAGACGATGGTGCCCGGCGTGCAGATCTACCGGTTGACGTTCCTGCAGCAGCACGTCGGCCAGGCCTCGGCGCTCGCGGTGTTCCTGGCCGTCGTCGTGCTGGTGGTCATCTGGCCGATCCAGCGTCTCGGGAGGGAGAAATGACCACATCGGGCCTCGCCCATCGAGTAACGCGCACCTGGATCCTTCTCGCGCTGATGCTGTTCGCCGTGGTACCGCTGCTGAGCATGTTCACCACGGCACTGGCACCGCCGGGCAGCACGCCGCAAGGCCTCAGTTGGCCCAGCGACCCGCACTGGCACAACTTCGTCGATGCGTGGAGCGCGGCGAACTTCGTCGCGCTGTTCCGCTCTAGCACCCTCATCGTGCTCGGCGTCGTACCGGCCACGGTCGCGATGGCCACCGCCGCGGGCTACGCCCTCGCCCAGCTGAACGTGCCCTTCGGTAAGGCTATCTACGGTCTTCTCCTCGTCGGACTCACCCTGCCGTTCGAGGCGCTGATCACACCGTTGTACTACGACCTGCGCAGCATGGGATTGCTCGGGACGCGTCTGGCGATCATCCTGCCGCTCATCGGACTGCTCACGCCATTCGGCGTCTTCTGGATGCGCGCACACTTCCTCGGCACCGAGCCCGCGCTCGCCGAAGCCGCGAAAGTCGACGGCGCCAACACCTGGCAGACGTTCCGCCGCATCCACCTGCCGCTGGCCACCCCGGCGTGGTCCGCACTATCCGTGCTCTTCTTCCTCTCCAGCTGGAACCAGTATCTGCTGCCCCTCGTCCTTGTCGACGACCCGACGAAGCGCACCGTGGCCGGCGGGCTGGGCGCCTTCCAGGGGCAGTACGGCACCGACATCGTGCTGCTCTGCGCCGGATCCCTGCTGATCATCCTGCCTTCGCTGGTGATCTTCTTGATCTTCCAGCGCAACTTCGTCAAGGCGCTGATGCAAGGAGCCGTCAAGTGACCACCCGAGGCTCGCACCTGGAGGTTCCATCGCATCTGGTCGACTGACTGCTTCAACGACCCGAGGCCAAGCCGCCGCGGCCTTCGACGAGTTCGGGCCGCTGGGCATCCTCCGCGTCCGGACAGGGCCTCGGCGAGGCGGTGGGAGTCGCCGCTGGTCCCCACCCTGGGCGTGGTCGACCGGTCGACCTTCTCCTCGATCTTCGCCAGGAACGCGTCGATCACCTTGAGACGCGGCGCGCTCGCGTGCGGGTTGCTACTCGCCGCGCGGATCGCGACATACCGCTGCACCGTCTTGGGGTCGCACCCAGCCAACTGCGCCGCCGACCAGGCGCACCCGGGCAAGTCGTAAGCCTCGTAAATCTTTATGAGCTCCACGCCAGACTTCGTCTCTCACGGTGACCCACTTGGCGAGGTCAAGCGGTCGGAGGTCACGGTGGGGGCACATCGCGGCCGCCGTGGGCCGCATGAGCGGTGGGCCGGGTGGGCGGCGGGGTCAGCAGGCGGTGTCGGTGGCCGGTAGCTCGCCGGTGGTGAGGTAGCGGGTGACCGTGGCGTTGAGGCAGGCGTTCCCGTAGTGGGGGAACGGGGCGTGGGTGTGGGCGTCGATCGTGACCAGGCGTGACCCGGGGATGCGCGCGGCCACCGCCCTGCTCACCGACGGTGGCACCGCCACGTCCCGCAGCGCCGCGACGACCAGCGCGGCCGGCGCGCGATAGCCGGTGAGCCGTACCGGTTCGTCCTTGGCCGGCGGCCAGAACGCGCAGGGGTTGATGTTGGCGTTGCCCGGGCCGAACAGCGGGTGGTGGTCCCGCTCGGTGGCGATGTCGCGCAGGTAGACCCGCGGGTCGCGCGGCCAGGGGGCGTCGGCGCAGCGGTAGGCGGTGTTGGTGGCCGTGTAGTGGCCGGCGGGTACGCCGGGCACGCCCTCGGGCCGCTGCGGGCGGATGGGGAACGGCAGGGACGGCTCGCGTCCGGCCGCGACGGCGGCGAAGGCCGCGGCGACGACGCCGAAGGCACGCTCGTCGTAGATCCCGGCCACCAGCAGGGCGCCCAGCTCGCCGCCGGTCCAGGCGTGATCGCCGATGACGACGGGCGCCCGGGTGGCCCGGTCGAGGATGCCGGTGAGCGTGGCGCGCACCTGTGCGGTGGTCTCTCCCAGACCGTATTCGGAGTGCCGCCCGGCGGCCCAGGCGGCGAGGGCTGTCGTCCCCTCCTCGAACGCGGGGGTGCGGCCCATCTCGTAGGGCCGCCAGATCGTGTTGGCGTTCACCGGGCTGTCCAGGACGAACCGGTCCACGCGGTGCGGGAACAGCTTGCCGTAGACGGTGCCGAGCAGTCCCGCGTACGAGCCGCCCAGGTAGGAGATCTTCTCCTCGCCGAGGGCCGCGCGGATGAGGTCCATGTCGCGGGCGGCGTTCGCGGTGGTGGCGTGCGGCAGCGCCCAGCCGGCGGCCCGCACGCAGTCGTCGGCGTATCGCCGGGCCTCGGCGGCTTCGGCGGTGAAGCGTCCGGGGGTCGCGGGGCGTACCCAGAACCCGCCGGGCTCCTCCTCGGGCTGCCCGCAGCCGATGGGCGTGCTGCGCTCGACGAATCTCATGTCGAATCCGACCAGGTCATACCGGGCGCGCACCTCGGCGGCCAGCGCCGGGGCGAGGCTCACGGGCAGCGGGACGCCCGGCCCGCCGGGGCCGCCGCCGGTGGTGAGCAGAACGCCCCGGCGCCGCGCCGGGTCGGTGGCGGGCAGCCGGGAGATGACGACGGAGATGGTGCGTCCGCGCGGGCGGCGGTGGTCGAGGGGGACGGTGACCCGTGCGCATCGCAGCTCCGGCGTGCTCACCCCGGCGCACGCCTCCCACCGCAGTCCTTTGCCCCCGGTGGGGGTGCCCGGTGCTGCGGCCGCGGGGGCGGCCAGGGTTGCGGCGGCGCCGGTCCCCCCGGACGGCGTCACGGCGAGGGCGAGTGCCGCCGACAGGGCGAGGAGGGCTTTCCGTACGGACATGGGTCTCCCTGCCGTGAAGGGGGGGCGCGAGCGGCCGGGTGGCGGCCGGGCCCCGACGATCACCTGGCGCGCGGATCGTGTCAAGTCCGGAGCGCCGATCCGATCATGCCGGCCTGGTCAGCCGGATGGCTGTCCATGATCGTTTGCATGGTGTTTCATGGTGCCCCGGTGCGCGGGGCACGTCCAGCGAAGCGCCGGATGAGCCGCCCTTCACGCGATCCTGTTTCTGCGGTGGCCCGTTCAGGAAGACCCGCACCCGCGGGTGGTCGTGGCACTTGCCGCCGGGTACACCCTCGCTAAGGCATCGAACGCCCTCGTGTCGAGATGAGGCCCGCTGGTCATGCGCCTGGAGCACGCACCGGAGGTACGCGACCACTGGTGGCCGAGAATCGGCTGGCGTCCCGGCCGACTGGTCTACACCTGGCATCTCACTTTCGAGAACGCGCCCGGGCTTCATCGGCATGTCGCCCGCTATCAGCGACAGGTAGTGGACGTGGGCGGCCTGGACCCGGTTCCACTTCGATGGCTGCACCTCACCGTCCAGGCGGTCGGCTGGGTCGACGAGATCTCTTCGGGCCAGGTCGATGCGATCACCGACGCGGTGGGCGACCGGCTGCGGGATATCGCACCGGTGCGGGTAGCCTTCCAACGGGCGATCCTCTTTCACGAGTCGATAGTGCTCCTGCCCGAACCGGCCGACCCTCTGCACGAGGTGAGATCGGCGATTCGCGACGGTATCGCCCACGTCCTCGGCGAAGCTCCGGACGCCGCCGAGCAGGCCAGAGGATTTTGGCCGCATGTCAGCATCGCCTACGTCAACACCGCCGGACCGGCCGCCCCGTACGCCGGCGCCCTGGACGCGATCGATCCCGCGCCGGCCGAGGTCACCGTCGGCGATGTCGCTTTGATCGTGCAGGAACGGCTCCTCGACCCGGAACGGGTCTACCGGTGGACCACCAGGGCCCGGTGCGTCCTCGGCGGTCGCTCCCGGGACCATGACGGTTGATGACCGCCCGATTCGGGGAGCCGGCCCAGAGCGCAGGACGGATCGAGTCCTTGTGGACGGGCCGGCAACGACACCGCCGGCGCGGATCAGGGGGAGGGGGCAGCAGACGGAATCCATGCCGTAGCGCCTATCGGCCTGGAACGCGCACTTGTCCTTTGCTGCGGCTCGGGAAGTGAGCGCCGTCCGCGTGCCTCACTCGGCTTCGCGTATCCGCTTCGCGATCGCCGCGGCTTCCGGGACGCCCATGGGGGAGAGGAATTTCAGGGCGGCCTGCCAGTGGGTCGAGGCCTCATCGCCCCTGCCGAGCGCGCACAGCACGCGCGCAAGAATGTCGTGCGATTTGCCCTGCAGATACGGGTCCCGCACGGTGCGAGCCACATCCAGAGCGGCAGACTGGTGTTTCAGCGCCGTTCGTGCGTCTCCGCTTTCCAACAAGGTCGTGGCGAGGTCCATCGTGATCTCGCACTCGGCGTGCTGGTCCCCGGTCTCTCTTATCTGGTCAAGGGCGGAACGGTGATGGTCCAGCGCCTCGTCGTACCGCTCTTCTCGCCTTCGAATCCTTCCGATGCCGTTCGTGGCGTTGGCCATGAAACGAGGGTTCCCCAGCTCGGCGTTCAGCCGGACGGACTGCTGGTAGGCGTCGTCGGCGGCGACCGCATCATCCAGAGCTTCGTACACCTCCCCAAGGACTGTGAGCGTGTAGGCCTCGTCATTGCGTTTTCCCGTCCGGCGTTCGAAGTCCAGGCAGCTCCGCACGCAGCGAAGCGCGTCCAACGGGTGTCCCATCCTGAGATGAGCGATTCCCAGGGTGAAGGTCACCGTCATCTCACCGTGGTCGTCGTCGAACGCACGGAACAGCTTGCCGGCCTCCGTGCAGTTGTGTATCGCTTCGCCGAAACCTCCGGTCCACAGGAGGGCGTATCCGAGGCGACCCAGAGAGTAGGCTTCCTGTCGCCGATCTCCGATGATCCGGCTGAGGCCCAGGGCCTGCCGGTGATGGTCGAGGCAGTCGTCGATATTCCCCGCGAGCAGGTTCGCCGCGCCGAGAGCGTTCAGCAGCCGTCCTTCGCCATGCCGATCACCGGTCCGGCGCACGGCGGAAAGGGCGGTCTGCAGGACCGTCTGCCAGTCGTCGATGCGGTCGCGTAGGTAGAAGAAGTAGTCCAGCGTGTAGGCGAGCTGCCAGGCGTGATCGGGCCATCCATGGCCGGCCGCGTGGTCGACGGCGGCGATGAGCGCCGGGTACTCGACGTCGAGCCAGGCCGTAGCGGAGTCGTAGTCGTGAAAGACCGGGATGCCAGGTGGGGGCGCGGAGACGTAGGCGATTCCGCTGTGATCCGGGTATACCTGTTCCATCGCCGCTCTGGCCGTATGCAGGTACCAGTCGAACAGCCGGGTCAGCGCGTCCCGGCGCGACTCGGCGGTCTCATCCGATTCCGCGCAGTCGCCGGCGAACAGATTTATCAGGTCGTGCATGACGAAGCGCCCGCCGGCGGTCCGCTGGACGAGGTGGGCACCGATGAGCGTGTCGAGGAGCGCGCGGACCTCTTCGGCGGGCGCGCCGGTCAGGGCGGCGGCCTCCTCGATTCCGATGTCCGGGCCGGGATGCAGTCCCAGCAGCCGGAACGTTCGCTGAGTGGGCGCGGGAAGGCTCTTGTAGGAGGTCGCGAAGGCGGCCCGCACCCCGATATGCGGATCTTCACTGATCTCCAGCATCGTCAGCCGGTTCTCCTGGCGAAGCCTGGCCACGAAAGCCGAGATGGGCAGCGTCGGCACGCTGCCGAGATGGGCGGCGGCCAGGCGCAGCGCGAGCGGAAGGTGGCCGCAGAGGCCGATGAGTTCGAACACATCAGGGACCTCGTCACGGAGTCGCGCCTCACCCAGGATCGCCACGAGCAATGCCGTCGCCTCCCGGGGAGAGAGCATGCCGAGCGTCACCGTGTGGACGTCATGTGTGACCGATAGCGCGCGCAGGGAGTCGCGGCTGGTGATGACCACCTTGCACAGCGCCGAGCCGGGGAGTAACGGGCGTAACTGGTCCGCGCCGGCGGCGTTGTCGAGCAGGACGAGAACCCGCTTGTCCGCCAAGAGTGACCGGTACATGGATTCTCGTGCGTCCGGCTCCTGGGGTATCTGATCCGATGCCACGCCGAGCGATCTCAGGAGGCGGTCCAGCGCCTGTGCCGTGGTGACCGGCTGTCCCGGTCCGTGACCGTGGAGATTCACATACAGTTGTCCGTCCGGAAAACGGTCCGCCATCCGATGCCCCCACCGGGTGGCGAGCGCCGTCTTGCCGACGCCGGGAGGACCGGTGATGGCGATGATCGCCACGGCCGGCGGGCCGTCCAGGGGTGCGGCCAGCAACAGATCCAGTTCCCGCAGGCCATCCCGACGGCCGACGAATCGCGTGACGTCGGCCGGTAACTGTCTTGGCACGGCCGTCGCCTGAGACGAGGGGGAAAGGGAGACAGGCGGCGTCGATTCGGCCGGGATCTCGTCGATGCCGGAATCTCCGCTGAGCATCGATTGGTGGAGCCGGACCAGTTCCTCTCCGGGGTCCAGGCCGAGTTCCTCGCGGAAATGGGTCCGGGTGATCCTGAATATTTCCAGCGCCTCCGCCGTGCGGCCGACCCGGTTCAAGGCGCGCATCAGCCGCCCCTGGAAACCCTCGTTCAATGGGTGCTGGGCCGCCCACATGCGAAGTTCTCCGACCAGTTCCGCGTGGCGGCCGAGAATGAGATCCGCGTCGATGCGGTTCAGCAGGGTGGCGATGCGTGATTCTTCGAGGGCCGCCCCCTCGGTGGCCTGGAACTCCGGCTGGGTGCCGTCGAGCGCCGCACCGCGCCACAGCGCCAGTGCCGTGCCCAGCCGCTCGGAGGCCGTCGCGGCGTCACCCGCGGCGAGCGCCGATCTCCCCGCGGCGGTCTCGGTGAGGAAGACGTCGAGATCGGAGTCGCCGGGACCGAGCCGAAGAGAGTATCCGGTGGGGGTGCCCACCAGCGCGTTCCCGTCGTCGAGCAGGCGCCGGATCGCCCACAGATAGTTGTGCAGCAGCCGCCGGCTCGTCGCCGGAGCCTTTCCCGGCCACAGGGCCGCGAGCAGCCGATCGTGGGAGACCGTCCGGCCGGCCTGGAGGACGAGAAGCGCGAGAAGCGTCCGCTGCTTAGGGCCCACGACGCTCAACGCCTGTTCATCGCGCCAGACCCCCACCGGACCGAGGATGCGGAACCGTGCCCTGGCCTTTCTCACGGTCATCGAGGAATGGAGAGAAGAGCGGCGGACCAGCGCTCGCCGGCTGTTTCATTCCTCTGCATACGCCACCCGTCTCCGTGAAGGCACAAACGCGACCAGGCGACCAGGTTAGGACAATCCGTAAGACAAGATCAACAGCGCTCTCCGCGATGCTAGCCGTGATCATTCCTGGCCGGGTTTTCCCATGTCACGCCTGGTCGCCAATGTCCCTTTCTCAATGGAGGCACCGGTGGGGTTTCCCTTACCGAACCGCCCTTTCGCGCCGCCCGCCCGGCGCGGAGCGAACAAACGCATCGTGCCCACGGTGGTGACCGTGTCGGCCGTCGCCGTCGCACTGCTGGTTCCAGGCGGGGCACTGCCGGCACGGGCGGAGCCCACCCCCGCGCCGGCCTCCTCGGAGCCGGTTCAGACGCCGTTCCCCCGTCCGGAGGATCCCGACGCGCCGCTGCGCGCGGCCGTCGTGGAGGCCAAGAAGCAGGGCAGACCGGTCGAGGTCGTCAGCGCGTTCACCGAGGCCTCGCGGACCTGGGCCTATCCAGACGGCCGTCTGACGACGGAGTCGTACTCCGGACCCGCGCAGGTCAAGCGGCAGGACGGCTCGTGGGCGTGGATCGACACCACGCTGGCCGAGAAGGACGGCGTCCTCAAACCCAAGGTCGCCAAGGCGGACCTGGCATTCTCCCTCGGCGGAGACGGCGTCCCGTTCGCCGTGATGAAACGGGACGCGGGTCAGAGCCTGCGCCTGTCGTGGGAGGGGAAACTGCCCCGCCCTGTCGTGGCGGGCAACGTCGCCACCTACCCGGGAGCGGCCGGCCCCGGCGCCGACCTGGTGGTCACGGCGTTGCCGGCCGGTTTCCGGCATGACGTCGTGCTGCGCCAGCGGCCCACCGGACCACTGGAGATCCGCATCCCGGTGGAGTCACCCGACCTGACCCTCGGCAAATCGAAGCAGGGCGGTCTCGAACTCCTCGACGGCAAGGACAAGGTGGTCGCCCAGGCGCCGCCTCCGGTGATGTGGGACAGCACCGGTGTCGCCGGCGAGAAAGCAGCGGGGCAGAGCACGGACGTGGCCGTACCGCGGAGCGCGCCGATCGCGACGTCCGTGGTCGAGCGCAACGGCAGACGGACTCTGGTCCTCAAACCGGACGCCGGCTGGCTGGCCGACCCGGCCACGACCTTCCCGGTGGTCGTGGATCCCACCTCCACCCTGACCGTCAAGACCGACACCCTGCTGTCGAACGGCGCGGACTGCAACACCTACGACCAGCCGGGTGCCACGCTGCTGAAGATCGGCGCCGCCTACTACACCTGCCGGGGTGTGGACGCGATGAACTACTGGCGTTCCTACCTCAAGTTCGACGTCGGCAGCCTGGCCGGCAAGCCCATCGTCTCCTCCACCATGCAGCTGTGGCGCACCGAATCGCCCGGCTGCCACCTGCGCGGCACCGGCAAGATCTACGCCACCCGGCTCAGTGCCGGTTGGACAGCGGGCCAGATGACCTGGTCCAACAAGCCGGCGGGCGGTACCGACTTCGTCAGCACCCCCTGCCCGACGACGGGAGTTCTGACGCCCGGCGTGATGACCTGGCCCATCACCGGCTGGGTCAAGGCCTGGACCGGCGGCCAACCCAACTACGGGGTCGAGCTCAGCGGACCTTCCGAGAGTGTCGGGCGCACCGAGCAGTACTCCGCATCATTCCATTCAGCCGAGATGACCGGCACCGGCGCGACCCCGCCCAAGCTGATCACCCAGTACATACTTCCCCCCGGCATTCCCACGGTCACCGCCGAGTCGGTCGACTCCATGGACGGGGACCACGCGATCATCCGGAAGAGTTCGGCCAAGGTCGGTTACAGCGCCACTTCGGTCGACGGCCGGAACATCGACTACTACGCGAGCGTCGTGGACTCGACCGCTCCGCTCCCTACCTGGACCACCGGTGGCGGCGAGTCCGGCAAATGGAGCTTCACCGAGGGGACCGAAGGTGAGGACTCCAGCGGCAACGGCAACCCGCTGGGCTTCGTCAGCGGCCGGTACTCGATCATCGACGGCAAGGACGGCAAGGCCCTGTCCCTCAACGGGGCCGTCGGCGTGCCCTCGTTCGCCAACACGCAGCGGCCGGTCCTGCGCACCGACAAGAGCTTCTCGGTGGCCGGCTGGGTCCGGCTGGACTCCGGGAACGAATCGGCCGCACTGATGAGCCAGGACGGCGCCAACACCAGCGCCTTCGTGGTGGGATACGACGCCACCAGCCGCAAGTGGACCATGCTCATGCGGCACACCGACACGGCCACAGCCGGCGCGACGACGATCAAATCGTCGTCGGCGGCGCAGATCGGCGTCTGGACCCACCTGACTGGCGTGTACGACGCCGGGACCAAGAAGCTCCGCCTGTACGTCAACGGCGTCCAGGCCGCCGAGGGCGATCACACCGTCACCCCCTGGCGGAGCGGCGGGATCTTCTCGCTCGGCTACGGCAATCAGGGCGGCTATGCCTACCCATGGGTCAAGGCCGGCTACGACGAGATCCGCGCCTACAACCGGGCGTTGAGCCCCACCGAGATCCAGTGGATGCTCAACCTCACCCCGCCCACCAACGCCGACCTGCCCTCCGGACAGCCCACATCCATCACCTACGACGTCGGCAACGTCGACAGCTTCAAGATCTCCATCCGGGCCTGCATCCACGGGGCCACCCCCCTCACGTGCAGCGAGAGCCCCTACTACCGCATCACGACGGACGCTCCCTACCTGCCCACCGACACCGAGACGGGAATGGCGGACCCGACCCAGCCCATCCTGTCCGGCATGGTCAACCGCCCCTCCGGCGGGCCCGTCACGGCCAAGTTCTACCTCTACGACAGCACCGGCGCCCCCGTCGGCGCCGTTCCGCTCGGTGAGCGCACAGTCGGTGGCGGCGATCGCGCCTCCTTCCAGCTGCCGGCGAACATCGTTCGGTTAGGCGCGGCGTACACCTGGCAGATGATCGGGTGTGCGGAAGGGCAGGTGGCCGCCGATGAGGTGTGCACATCCAAGACCGCACCGGTACTTTTCACCACGCCCGGCACATCGTCTGAGCCCCAGGAAGACGTGCGGCAACTGAACCTGCGCAGAGACAACTTCATCATCAAGACCGCCCAGGTCGATCCGACCGCATGCGACGGCGGTCCATGCGCGGTGGCCGATACGAACATCGTGCGGATCGGCGGTACTCAGGCCGAGAAGACCGCATCGGTCATCGGGTTCAGGACGGATGAGCTCCCCAACGGCGCGGGCGTTTCGGAAGCGATTCTCAGGCTGGGCACCCCCGTCTGCCCGGCAGGGGCCTGCCCGGCCGGTGCCGTGATCACAGCCACCCCGCTGAAGGACCCGGTCACCGCCGAGTCGAAGGGGTCAGAGCTCGCCGGCAATGCCGACCCGAGCGCGACGCCGTACTCGTTGCCGTTGACCGGCCCGCAGGCCGACATCGCGGGCAGCGAATACCAGTGGCTTCTACTCACCGGCAATGTCGATGATGTGATCACATTCGGTGACCCGACGGCGGCCGAACAACCGTCGCTGGATGTCACCTATCTGCCGGCCGGGCCGCCCGGCAAGGTGCTCAATCTGGTCACCCGGGCCGGAGATGCCGGTGCGATCGCCAGCTGGGGAATACCGGAGGACAACGGTGGCGTGGCACTGCTGGACGGGTACGACGTCGAAGTCGCCGGCAGCGGTGGTGACATCGTCAAGACTCTCGAAACGACAGAACCGTACGCGACGATCAGCGGCCTCACGAACGATGAACAACACACCGTCAAGGTGAGAGCCAGGACCGCATTCGGCATCGGCGAATGGGAATCGGCCACGGTGACGCCGAAGAAGGTGCCGCCGGCGCCGGCGGCGGATCCGGCCTGCGTCCCGTTCCTGGACGGTGTGCCGCCTTCGGCTGCGAGGACCGGCGCGGCGACGGAGTCCGGCGCCCAAGCGTACGTCGACCGGGTCCTGCAGTACTACCAGGCCCAGGACGCCGTGCTGGACGGTGAATCGGCCACGGTCTGGGACGTCCCTGGCGTGACACCGGATGCGCCGAGTACGGCGAAACTGTCGCTCCTGAACGCATCGCTGGTGAACAGGCGCGAGGGCATGGCACAGGTCGGTGAGTCTCGTACCGACGTCACCGCGGACTTGCCGGCCCCGGTGGTCGAGGCCGCAGCCGACGGAACGGTCCGGGTGGTCGCCGAAGTGAAGCGGTCCTGGAAACTGCATGGTGGGCTGTCAGGTGATGAGAGTGGCGCGGCCGCGGCTCATGCCCGATCTGATCAGAGTGTTGTCGAGCCGGGCGAGTCGACGATATCCATCCATGTGTTCGACCGCTGCGGCTACATGACCCATATCCAGGTCGCCAATCCTGCGTATCAGGACGAGACGGATGTGCACGACCCGGGGCCCAGGGGGTGCGGGACCAGAGTCGCGTTCTCTACGCAGGCGGAGATGGGGACGGCCCGAGCGTGCAGTGCCAACAACCTTTCTCAGGTTAAAGTGGGCTTCGATAAACTGAATGCATTGGGAAAGACCTGGTGGGTCCACTCGGAAGTTTCTTCGGTGCACGCCACGAAGGTTGAAAGGTGGGATGACCTGGATTGGGACAAATACTGGCGGGTGGACTATTTCGCCAATTATCTACGCCTTTTTACGACGGATGCGAAAATGAGGGTCAGCGCATACGGTAAATACCTCCGCGGTCACGTGAAGTTCAACATCGAGGCCAGTTCGTGCTTCGAGAACAGTGCGGTGGACACTGAAGTCGGGATCGGTCTCAGCATCGGCCCGAAGGAGATCGGCGGTGAGGGCAGTGTCGCCATAAAGGGCCGAGTTGGCGAAAAATGTCAGAAATTCAAGCTGGCAAAGGTGACCGATCCGGCTCTGGACAAGATTCACGATGTGGAACCCTTTCTCTACGCCAAATGCCTGCAGAATGCGCTCTCGTTCTGCACGCTTCCTCGTTTCACGCACTTCGCTGCGGCGTCTCTGGTGCTGACATACAAGAAGAACGGAACCTGGTACAAGGATCACAAGGTCAAGCAGTATCTGCAGTGTGAGGTCGATCGCCGCAAGTCGAGTCCGGTGGATCTCCGTGTTCACCCTGATTGTTGGGCCAAGTCGGATCTAGACGTACTGGGGCCGCCGCTGTAACGGCCGGTGTAGTGCGTGGGGGCGGGCGGCCCGCCGGCCGTCCCCACTTCCAGGCAGAGTGGCTGCGAGGTGGACTGGCGCATGGTGAATCTGAAAGTTTCACCATGTCCGGGCGTCCTGGGCTGCACGTGGCCGCCGGCCGACCAGGGAATCGCACGTCCTGCGGGAGATGGGGATCAGGAGTGGCGAGGGCCAGGTTGACATAGTTTGAGGGTCAAACTTAATGTCCCCATGTCAAACGGCGGGCGGCATCGGCGGCGGTCCCGCCGGCACGCTGATTCCTGAAGCGAGGAACGCATGGCGGACATACTTCCCACACCACGGCACCGGTGGTGGAAGGCGCTGATCACCGGGTTCGTGGCCACGGTGCTGGCCGCTGTCGGCCTGCTGCCCGCGACGGGGGCGCAGGCGGCGGCGGGGTGCCGGGTGGCGTACACGGTGGGCAGCCAGTGGCAGGGCGGCTTCAACGCCAACGTCGAGGTGACCAACCTCGGTGACCCGGTCAACGGCTGGAAGCTGGTGTGGGCGTTCCCCGCCGGCCAGCAGGTGACCAGCGGGTGGAACGCCACCGTCACCTCGTCCGGCGGCCAGGTCACCGCCGCCAATCTCGGCTACAACGCCACGATCGCGACGAACGGCAAGGTGTCGTTCGGCTTCAACGGTTCGTGGACCGGGACCAACCCGGCCCCGGCGTCGTTCGCGCTCAACGGGGTGACCTGCGATGGCGGCACCGGCACGCCGACGCCCACCCCGACCCCCACGCCGACGCGCACCCCGACTCCGACGCCCACTCCCACGCCGAGCGTGACGCCCACGCCGGCGCCGGGGAACGCGATGGCGCAGGTCGCCGCGATGCAGCCCGGCTGGAACCTCGGCAACACCTTCGACGCCACCGGCAGCGACGAGACGTCCTGGGGTAACCCGCGGGTCACCCAGGCGTTCCTCGACAACCTCAAGGCCCAGGGCTTCAAGAGCATCCGCATCCCGGTCACCTGGGGGCAGCACCACGGGGCCGGCCCGAGCTACACCATCGACCCGGCATGGCTGAGCCGCGTCCGCGAGGTGGTCGACTGGGCGCTGGCGGACGGGTTCTACGTGATGATCAACATTCATCACGACTCCTGGCAGTGGATCAACACCATGCCCACCGACCGCACCAACGTGCTGAACCGGTACAACGCGCTGTGGACGCAGCTCGCCGCGGCGTTCCGGAACGCCCCGGCCAAGCTCGTCCTGGAGAGCGTCAACGAGCCGCAGTTCACCGGGAGCTCGGGTGACGCGCAGAACGCGCAGCTGCTGGACGAGCTCAACACCTCCTTCCAGCGGATCGTCCGGCAGTCCGGCGGCGGCAACGCCACCCGCCTGCTGGTGCTGCCGACGCTGCACACCTCGGCCGACCAGCCCCGGGTGGACGAGCTGACCGCCACCCTGAGCAAGCTCAACGACCCGAACATCGCGGCGACCGTGCACTACTACGGCTACTGGCCGTTCAGCGTGAACGTCGCCGGCGGCACCCGGTTCGACGCCACCGTCCAGCAGGATCTGGTCGCCGCGTTCGACCGGGTGTACAACGCCTTCGTCGCCCGCGGCATCCCGGTCATCCTGGGCGAGTACGGCCTGCTCGGGTTCGACCGGCACACCGGGACGATCGAGCAGGGCGAGAAGCTCAAGTTCTTCGAGTTCCTCGGCTACTACGCGCGCGCCAAGCGGATCACCACCATGCTGTGGGACAACGGCCAGCACTTCGACCGCACCACCTACCAGTGGCACGACCCGGAGCTGTGGGCGCAGATCAGGTCCAGCTGGACCACCCGCTCGGGCACGGCCTCCTCCGACCAGGTCTACCTGGCCAAGGCCAGCGCGATCAGCGCCGAGACGCTCACGCTGAACCTGAACGGCACCTCCTTCCAGGCGCTCCGCCAGGGCGGCACGAACCTGGTCAACGGCACCGACTACACCGTCTCGGGCGACCAGCTCACCCTGACCGCGGCCGCGCTCACCCGGCTGGCCGGGTCGCGGGCGTACGGGGTGAACGCGACGCTGCAGGCGGTGTTCTCGCAGGGTGTCCCGTGGCGGATCGACATCATCAGCTACGACCGGCCGGTGCTGTCGAACGCCACCGGGACGACCGCGTCGTTCGCCGTCCCCACCCGGTTCCGCGGTGACCAGCTCGCCACCATGGAGGCGAAGTACGCCGACGGCAGCAATGCCGGCCCGCACAACTGGACCTCGTTCAAGGAGTTCGACGTCGCCTTCGCGCCGGACTACCCGGGCAGCGCCATCAAGTTGAAGCCGGAGTTCTTCGCCGAGGTCAACGACGGCTCCCGGGTGACGCTCACCTTCCACTTCTGGAGCGGCGCGACCGTCACCTACTACGTCACCAGGTCGGGCGGCTCGGTCACCGGCACCACCTCCTGACCGACCGTCCGGCGGGCCAGACGCCCGCCCGACCATGGCCCTGCGGAGGGGCCGGGCCTCGCACCCGGCCCCTTTCGCCGTTCGGCTCACCGTCGTCCGGCGCCTCGGCCAGGCCCTGCGGGTGGCGTTCTCCCGTCACCGGTGATCGCGGTGATCGATCTGGGCGATCCGTGACGGTACTCAATGCGACACGGAGCTTTTTCGCCCGACAAGACTATTTATTGTCGGCGGTTCGTATCATTAATTTTGTTCCGTAATTAATGGCCGTGAAACGCGTAAGGTTGGTACAGGGGGCGAGGTGACGAACGAGGGGACCGTGGAATGGGCGAGCCGGCTGGACCGTGGAAGTTAGGTCATCGTATCGCGATGGTCGTATTGCTCATCTTTCCGGTCATAGCGGCCACCGCGGTCGGCTCGGTGATGGTGAACATCGGCGGCGTGCCGCCGGACGCGCTCGGCTGGCTGCAGGTCTGCCTGGGGGCGACGCTGCTCGCCGTCGCCGCCGTCATGCTGACCTTCATCCCCTACCTGGTGAAACTCACCTGGCGCGGGGCCAGGACGCCGGACGATCGGAAAGTGCTCGATCAGCTGGAATCGATCCGGCGGAACCTGAAGAATCCCAGGAGGCTGCTCGCCGCGCTGGTCGCGCTGGCGGTGCTGGGCGGTGTGGCGTGGACGCTGCCGGGTGATCAAGGTCTGGAGCCGGGGACCATCTACATCATGAGCGCCCAGGACGAGAGCGGCCGATCCGGCGCGCGGCGCATCCTGGTCGAGCAATGGAACGAGCAGCACCCGGAGAATCCGGTGGAGTTCATCCCGGCCAACGGGGAACCCGACACCCAGCACACCCGGATGGCCGAGGACGCGAAGCCCGGCGGCACCAACAAGGCCGACATCTATCTGGTCGACATCGTCTACATGCCGGAATTCATTCACAAGCGGTACATCCGGCCGCTGGACGACTCGCTGCGGCAGAACGCGAACCAGGATGGCGATTTCCTGCGCAATGTCCTTCGGACCTGCCACGACATGTACGGCGGAGGGCCCGGACTGTGGTGCCTGCCGCTCAACGCCGACGCCGGCCTGCTGTACTACCGGCCCGGCGCGTCACCGCATCCGCGGGATTGGCCGGCGTACTACCGTTCGTCGGTCAACGCCGCGCATCTGGTCGACTCGGAGAGCCTGACGATCGCCGGGCTGGAGGCGATCTGGGCGCGGAACGGGGAGATCGTCAACGCCGACGGCGCCGCGGTGGTCTCGCCGGACGGCGCGGTGGATTTCGGCGAGGCAGGGTGGGCCGGCCTGCGGGACCTGGTAGCCGCCTACCAGGGCAAGCGCGTGGACAAAGACGTGCTGGATGCGGAGAGCCGCGGCATCAGCGAGTTCAAGAGCGGCAGGACGCCCTACATGCGGAACTGGCCGGTGGCCTATGACGCGCTGCGCGGTGACGGCGCCCGGCCGTTCGAGGTCGAGACGCTCCCGCACGCCAGCGTACTGGGCGGGCAGAACCTGGCGATCGCGAACTCGACCGACAAGCCGCGGGCCGCCCAGGCGCTCATCGAGTTCCTCACCAGCCCGTCCAGCCAGCTGATCCTTTTCCAGATCGGCGGCTTCGCGCCGACCCGGAGCAACGCCTACACCTACGCTGACCGCCCGTACCGCTACAAGCTGCGGGAAGCGGTGAGCAGCGCGCGGTACCGGCCGGTCGTGCTGGACTATCCGAGGTTCAGCAAGGCGTTCCGCAAGGGCGTCCTGCAGGCCGTCCGGAACGGCGGGAAGATCGACGACGACTTCCGGCGGGACCTGGCCGGCAGCCTCGGCTCACCCGCCGGGTAGCGGCCGGGGCCGTGAGCGGCCGCACCGCACCCTTCAACCGGCCGGTGCGACTGGCTCACCACCGCGGTCAGGGCTGGAAGCGGTAGCCCATGCCGGGTTCGGTGATGAGATGGGCCGGGCGCGCCGGGTCGCGTTCCAGCTTGCGGCGCAGCTGGGCCAGGTACTGGCGCAGGTAGTGGGTCTCCTTCACGTACGCCGGCCCCCACACCTCGGTGAGCATCCGGCGCTGGCTGATCAGCCGGCCGGGGTTGCGGACCAGCAGCTCCAGCAGGTGCCACTCGGTGGGGGTCAGCCGTACGCCGCCGGAGACGGTGCGGGCCGAAAGGTCCACCACATGGTCGCCGACGGTGACCCGGGCGGGCTCGTCGCCGCCGGCGCCGGCCCGGCGGCTCACCGCGCGGATCCGGGCCAGCAGCTCGTCCATGGCGAACGGCTTGGTGACGTAGTCGTCGGCGCCGGCGTCCAGCGCGTCCACCTTGTCCTGGCCGCCGGTCCGGCCGGACAGCACGATGATCGGCACGGTGGTCCAGCCGCGCAGCCCGTGCACCACGTCGACGCCGTCGATGTCGGGCAGGCCGAGATCGAGCAGCACCAGGTCGGGATGGCGATCGGCCGCCTCGCGCAGCGCCGCGGCCCCGTCGGCGGCGGTGACCACCTCGTGGTGGCGGGCGGCGAGGTTGATCCGCAGCGCGCGCAGGATCTGCGGCTCGTCGTCGACGATGAGGATGCGCATCACGGCTCCGCGGGAGGCTCGCCGGGCGGGCGGACCGGCAGGGACAGGATCATGGTCAGGCCGCCGCCGGGGGTCTCCTCGGGCTGGAGAGTGGCGCCCATGGCCTCGGCCAGGCCGCGGGAGAGCGCCAGGCCGAGGCCGACCCCGTGGTGGTTGTCACGGTCGCCGAGGCGCTGGAACGGCAGGAACACCCGCTCGTGGTCGCGCGGCGGGATCCCCGGGCCGCGGTCGACGACGCGCAGCTCCACCCGCTCGCCGTGCCGGCTCGCGGTGACCCGGACCCGTGCCTCCGGCGGGCTGTGGCGCACGGCGTTGGTCATCAGGTTGACCAGGACGCGTTCGAGCAGCGCCGGATCGGTGACGATCTCGGGGAGGTCGGCCGGCACGTCCCCGTCGACCCGGCCGGCCGCCGGGCCGAGGTCGTCCAGCGCCCGGGGCAGCAGTTCCTCCAGGGCGACCGGCTGCAGGGCCAGTCCCAGGGCACCGGCCTGCAGGCGGCTCATGTCGAGCAGGTTGGCGATGAGCCGGTCGAGCCGGTCCAGGGACTCGCCCGCGGTCGCGAGCAGTTCCGCCCGGTCGGACGCCGACCAGTCGACCTCGGTGCTGCGCAGGCTGTCCACCGCGGCCTTGGCCGAGGCCAGCGGGGTGCGCAGGTCGTGGCTGACCGCGGCGAGCAGCGCCGTCCGCATCCGGTCGGCCTCGGCCAGCGGCCCGGCCCGCTCGGCCTCCCGGCGCAGCCGCTCCTGCCGCAGCGCGACGGCGATCTCGGTGGCGACCGCGGTGAGCACGCGGCGGTCGGCCGCCGCCAGCAGCCGGCCCCGCGCGGCCAGTACCAGGTCGTCGCCGATGCCGACCTCGGTGTCGGCCGCCGAGGGGCAGGTGCAGGGAGCGTCGCCCGAGGTGGCCACGATGCGCCAGGCCCGGGGGGCGGACGGGACGTCCGGCAGGTGTACGGCCTCCGGGCGCCGTTCCAGCAGGGTGAGCGATGTCAGGGCGAACGACTCGCGGACCCGGGCCAGCAGCGACGGCACCGCGGCCTCGCCGCGCAGCACGTGGCCGGCCAGGGTGGACAGCAGCTCGGCCTCCGCGCCGGCCCGGGCCGCCTCCCGGGCGCGCACCGCCGCGAGGTGGACGATCGCGCTCACCGCCATCGCGACGAGCAGGAACACGGCCAGGGCCAGCAGGTTCTCCGGGTCGGCGATCGTCAGGGTGTGCAGCGGCGGGGCGAAGAAGTAGTTCAGCAGCAGCGACCCGCCGACCGCCGCGGTGACCGCCGGCCACATCCCGCCGACCAGCGCGACGCCGACCACCATCAGCAGGATCAGCAGGATCTCGCTCGGCAGCGACAGCACGTCGCGGAACGGGACCAGCGCGGCGGCGAGCGCGGGCACTCCGGCCACCGCGGCGGCCCAGCCCGCCAGCCGCCGGCTGCGGGTCAGCGCGGCCTGGGCTCGCGGCGTCCGGCGGCGCCCGCGGCGGGCCTCCTCGTGGGTGACCATGTGGACGTCGATGGTGCCGGACATCGCGGTGGCCTCCACGCCGACACCCGGCGCGAAGATCTGGGCGAGCCGGCCGCGCCGGGAGGCGCCGAGGACGAGCTGGGTGGCGTTGGCGGCGCGGGCGAAGTCGAGCAGTGCCCGCGGGACGTCGTCCCCGACGACCTGGTGGTAGGTGCCGCCAAGGTCCTCCACCAGGGCGCGCTGCCGGGCCAGGCCGGCCGGGTCGGCGCCGGTGAGCCCGTCGGACCTGGTGACGTGGACGGCCAGCAGGTCGGCGCCCTTGGTACGGTCGGCGATCCGCGCCGCCCGGCGGATGAGCGTGTCGCCCTCGGGGCCGCCGGTGAGCGCGACCACGACCCGCTCGCGCGCCTCCCACGTCTCGGCGATCCCGTGGTCGGCGCGGTAGCGGGCCAGCTGCTCGTCCACCCGGCCGGCCACCCACAGCAGCACGAGCTCGCGCAGCGCGGTGAGGTTGCCCTCGCGGAAGTAGTTCGACAGGGCCGCGTCGATCCGTTCGGGGGGATAGACGTTGCCGTGCGCCATACGGCGGCGCAGCGCCTCGGGCGACATGTCGACCAGCTCAACCTGGTCGGCCCGCCGGACGACCTCGTCCGGCACGGTCTCCCGCTGCGGGACCCCGGTGATCTGCTCGACGACGTCGTTGACCGACTCCAGGTGCTGGACGTTGACCGTGGTGATCACGTCGATGCCGGCGTCCAGGATCTCTTCGATGTCCTGCCAGCGCTTGGGGTTCTTGGAACCGGGCACGTTGGTGTGCGCCAGCTCGTCGATCAGCGCGATCTTCGGCGCGCGGGCGATGACGGCCCCGGTGTCCAGCTCGGTGAAGGCGGCGCCCCGGTAGGTGATCGTGGCCCGGGGGACGACCTCCAGCCCGGCCAGCAGCTCGGCGGTACGGGCGCGGCCGTGCGTTTCCACCAGGCCGACGACCACGTCCCGGCCGCGCTGCACGGCCCGCCGTCCCTCGCCGAGCATCGCGTACGTCTTGCCCACCCCGGGCGCGGCCCCGAGGTAGACGCGCAGCCGGCCGCGTGGCACGCCCTCACCGCTCCCGGTCGAGCGCGAGGTTGAGTTCCAGCACGTTCACCGCGGGTTCCCCCATGAACCCCAGGCTACGGGGGATCGTGTGGGCGTCGATGAGCGCGGTGACCCTGGTCAGGGGCAGGCGGCGTTCGGCGGCGACCCGGCCGGCCTGGAGGCGGGCGTAGGCGGGGGAGATGTGCGGGTCGAGGCCGGAGCCACTGGCGGTCACCGCGTCGGCGGGCACCTGGACGCCGGTGACGTCGCCGCGGACCGCCACGGTGCGCCCGGCCGCGTAGTCCTCGCCCGGCCGGCCGCACTCGACCCGCACGCCCTGGTAGGCGGCGATGAACGGCCGCGCGGGGCACGCCTGGTTGACGCTGACCGCGCGGGCGGGGGGTCCGGCGGCGGGGAACACCTTCAGCACCGCGCCGACGCCGTCGGGGGTGCAGTACGGCCGGGCGCCGGACACGCCCTCCAGCGCGCCGATCGCCATGGACCGGGAACACACCTGGGTGAGCAGGGACCGCCGGCCCTCGTCCGGCTCGCCCCGGCCGTTCCGGGCACCCGGCACGGGCAGCACGTCCACGATGTCCTCCGGGCCGAGGTTGCTCGCCGCGGTGGCGGTGGGGTCGTAGCCGTCGCCGGCGGCCGACGGGCGGGACTGGAAGTACTTCCTGACCGGCTCGCCGGCGGCGTCGGTGAAGGACTGGCCGACGATCGCGCTGCCCACGACCTTGCCGTCCCGTTCGATCGGCGAGCCGCCGGCGGTGTGGCCGAACAGCAGCCGGGCCACGCCGGTGACGGCGAGCGGGTAGACGACGCCGGTGACCACCGTGAGCAGCAGCAGCGCGCGCAGCGCGGCGAGGTGCGGGCGGAGCCGGCCGGGTACGCGGTCCATTTATGACATCCCCGGTAGGAACTGAATGAGCAGGTCGATGAGCTTGATGCCGATGAACGGCACGATCATGCCGCCCAGGCCGTAGAGGTAGAGGTTGCGGCCGAGCAGCCGGGCGGCGCTCGACGGCCGGTACCGCACCCCGCGCAGGGCGAGCGGGATCAGCGCCACGATGATGATCGCGTTGAACACGACCGCCGACAGGATCGCCGACTGCGGGCTGGCCAGCCGCATGATGTTGAGCCTGTCCAGCCCCGGGTACACCGCGGCGAACATCGCCGGGATGATCGCGAAATACTTTGCGACGTCGTTGGCGATCGAGAAGGTGGTGAGCGCGCCGCGGGTGATGAGCAGCTGCTTGCCGATCTCCACGATCTCGATGAGCTTGGTGGGGTTGGATTCGAGATCGACCATGTTTCCCGCCTCCTTGGCGGCGCTGGTCCCGGTGTTCATCGCGACCCCGACGTCGGACTGGGCGAGCGCGGGGGCGTCGTTGGTGCCGTCCCCGGTCATCGCGACCAGCCGGCCGCCCGCCTGCTCCTGCCTGATCAGCGCCAGCTTGTCCTCCGGGGTGGCCTCGGCCAGGTAGTCGTCCACCCCGGCCTCCTCGGCGATGGCCCGGGCGGTCAGCGGGTTGTCGCCGGTGATCATGACGGTGCGGATGCCCATCCGGCGCATCTCGTCGAACCGCTCCCGCATGCCCTCCTTGACCACGTCCTTGAGATGGATCACTCCGAGGACCCGGCCCCGCTCGGCCACCACCAGCGGGGTGCCGCCGCTCGCGGAGATGCCGTCGACCAGGTGGCCCACCTCATCGGTGGGGTGGCCGCCGCCGTCGCGCACCCACTTCATGACGGCGGTGGCCGCGCCCTTGCGTACCTCCCGCCCGTCCACGTTCACTCCGGACATGCGGGTTTGCGCGGTGAACGGCACCCACTCGGCGTGGGCCAGCTCACCAGGGGCGCGTTCACGCAGGCCGTACCGTTCCTTGGCGTAGATCACGATCGAGCGGCCCTCGGGGGTCTCGTCGGCCAGGCTCGACAGCTGTGCCGCCCCGGCGAGCTCCTCCTCGGTGACCCCGGCCACCGGGACGAACGCGCCCGCCTGCCGGTTGCCCAGCGTGATGGTGCCGGTCTTGTCCAGCAGCAGGGTGGAGACGTCGCCCGCCGCCTCCACCGCCCGCCCGCTCATCGCCAGGACGTTGCGCTGGACGAGCCGGTCCATGCCGGCGATACCGATGGCCGACAGCAGCGCGCCGATGGTGGTCGGGATGAGGCAGACGATGAGCGAGATCAGCACGACCCCGGTCACGCCGTCGGCGGTGAGCGCCAGGGAGTCCGGCACCCCCGGGTTGGCCGACTTGGCGTAGATCGCCAACGGCTGCATAGTGGCCGTAGCGATCAGGAAGATGATCGTCAGGGCGGCCAGCAGGATGTTCAGCGCGATCTCGTTCGGCGTCTTCTGCCGGTCGGCGCCCTCGACCAACGCGATCATCCGGTCCACGAAGCTGTCGCCGGGCCGCTGGGTGACCTCGACGATGATCCGGTCGGACAGGACCCGGGTGCCGCCGGTGACGGCGGATCGGTCACCACCGGACTCGCGGATCACCGGCGCCGACTCGCCGGTGATGGCCGACTCGTCCACGCTGGCTATCCCGTCGATCACGTCCCCGTCCGCCGGGACGACCTCGCCGGCCTCGACGATGACGTGGTCGCCCTGCCGGAGTTCGGCCGCGCCGACGACGTCCCACCGGGTGCGATCGGCGCTGTCGCGGAGTCTGCGGGCCGTGGTGTCCCGCCGGGCGGCCCGCAGCGTGGCGGCCTGGGCCTTGCCCCGGCCCTCGGCCACGGCCTCGGCCAGGTTCGCGAAGACCACGGTCAGCCAGAGCCACAGCACGATGGCCCAGGCGAACCACGACGGGTCGAGGACCGCCAGGACGGTGGTGAACGCCGCACCCACCTCGACGATGAACATGACCGGGTTGCGCCACATTTTGGCGGGGTTGAGCTTTCGCAGCGCGTCGGGCAGCGCGCGGAGCAGCTGCCCCGGGTCGACGAGGCCGCCGCCGGCCGGGATGTTCGCCCTGCCGCCGGAGGAACGACCCGGCGCCTTCGGTACGGAGGTAGGCATCAGCGAAGTCCTTCCGCGAGCGGTCCGAGCGCCAGTGCCGGCAGGAAGGTGAGGGCGCCCAGGACGAGGGTCACGCCGACGACCAGGCCGACGAACTGTGGCCGGTGGGTGGGCAGCGTGCCCGCCGAGACCGGCACCGGGGCCTGGCGGGCCAGCGATCCGGCCAGGGCCAGCACGAGCACGATCGGTAGGAACCGGCCGAAGGCCATGCACAACCCGAGCGAGGTGTTGTAGAAGGCCGTGTTCGCGCCCAGTCCCGCGAAGGCCGAGCCGTTGTTGGCGGCCGCGCTGGTGTAGGCGTAGAGGATCTCCGACAGGCCGTGCGGGCCGGTGTTCAGCATCGCCGAGCGGCCCGTTCCGGTGGCCATCGCCGTCGCCGTGCCGGCCAGCACGAGCGCCGGGGTGACCAGGAAGTACAGCGAGGCTAGCTTGATCTCGCGCGTACCGATCCGTTTGCCCAGGTACTCGGGGGTGCGTCCCACCATCAGGCCCGCCACGAACACCGTGATCACGGCGAGGATCAGCATGCCGTACAGCCCCGCGCCCACGCCGCCGGGAGCCACCTCGCCGAGCAGCATGTTGAAGATCAGCATGCCGCCGCCGAGCGCGGTGTAGGAGTCGTGGGCGGAGTCCACCGCCCCGGTGGAGGTCAGCGTGGTCGCGCTGGCGAACATACCGGAGTTCGACACGCCGAAGCGCGTCTCGCGGCCCTCCATCGCCTGCCCGACGGCCTGCGGCACGGTGCCGCCGGCACCTAGCTCGGCCCACTGGGTCACCCCGATCGCGAGTACCGCGAGGATCGCCATCACGCTCAGGATGGCGTACCCCTGCCGGGTGTCGCCCACCATCCGGCCGAACGTGCGCGGCAGGCTCGCCGGGATCAGCAGCAGCAGGAAGATCTCGATCCAGTTAGTCCATGACGTCGGATTCTCGAACGGGTGGGCGGAGTTGACGTTGAAGACGCCGCCCCCGTTGGTCCCGAGCTCCTTGATGGCCTCCTGGCCGGCCGCGGCCGCCGGGGTGAAGGTCTGCTGCCCGCCGGTCAGCGTGGTCCAGGTGAAGTGGCCGTCGAACGTCTGGATCACGCCGCCGGCCACCAGCAGCAACGCCGCCACGAAGGCGATCGGCAGCAGGATCCGGATGGTGCCGCGCACCAGATCCACCCAGAAGTTGCCCAGCGTTTCGCTCCGCTCGCGGGCGAAGCCGCGCACCAGCGCGACGGCCACGGCCAGGCCGGCGGCCGCGGACAGGAAGTTCTGCACCGCCAGGCCGGCCGTCTGCACCAGGTGGCCCATGGCCGACTCGCCGGCGTACGCCTGCCAGTTGGTGTTGGTGACGAAGCTGACGGCGGTGTTCCAGGCGAGGGCCGGCTCGACCGGCCCCATGCCCAGGCTCAGGAACAGGTGGCTCTGCAGCCGCTGCAGGCCGTACAGCAGGAGGATCGACAGGATCGAGAAGGCCAGCACGCTCCGGGCGTAGCCGCTCCAGCGCTGCTCGCCGTCGGGCTTGACGCCGATCAGCCGGTATATGCCGAGTTCCAGGCGGGAGTGCCGGGTGCCGGCGTAGACGCGGTACATGTAGCCGCCGAGCGGCCGGTGGCACAGGGCCAGTGCGAGTAGCAGGGACGCGATGAACAGCGCTCCGGCCGCGGCCGGGGACATCAGAACCGCTCCGGGAAGAGCAGGGCCACGACCATGAAGACCAGCAGGCCGGCCAGCACGACCAGGCCCGTGGCATTGACGGCGTTCACAGCCGGTCCACCGCCTCGACGACGAATCCGAGGATCACGAAGATCGCGATCGTCAGACCGGCGAAGATGACGTCAGCCATCCGCACTCCTCAGTCACGTGATAGGTATGCCGCCCGCGGAGCGGGTGGTGTCAGTACCAGCACATCGTGGAATTTCGTGGTTTATAGAGCTCTTGACGAATTACATACGGGTGGCGGTCGATCTTTGACGGCACCGCTACGTGCCGGGCGGCCGGCCGCTTTCCGGCGGGAACCGGCACGGGGTAGCGCCCTTGCCCGTCCCGCTGAGCGCCGGCCGTGGCCCGGCCGCGCGGAGCCCGGACCGTCGCCGCCGGCCCCGGCTGCCGGTCCGCACCGGCCCGGCCGGCCCCTATCGGCCTGGGGGTGCCGCGACGGCCGGCTCGACGACGGCGATAGAGATGAATTCCCGGTGCATAAGCGATTCGCTGGGAAACATGCTGGAAAGGCGGAATCGGCCGACTGTCGGAAATCTGGGTCAGGCAGGTGCTGTGTTTCTTTCCGAAGGTGTGTCGTCTGTTTTCCCTATCGCTACCGCGGTGTCGCGTCACGGCAGCGATCAGCGGGTATTCCCTGTTCGCCGTGCTCCCACGCGGCGCGGCGAAAGTCCGGTTCATTGAAATTCAAGCGATATGGGAGTGCCGAGTGATTCCTCGGGAGAAAAGGTCGCCTGCCCGTAGGCCGGCCTGGACATTGTCCGTCGCGACCGTGGTCGCCGGCGGCTTCGTCGCGCTGTCCTCGCCGCTCGCCGCGCACGCGGACACCGGTGCGCAGGCCGCGCCGGTGCGGGCGGCGGCGAAGGCGGCCGCACCGGCCGCCGGCGTCACCGCGGCCCGGACCGGAGGCCGGACCGTCGCGGGCGGCGGTGGCGGTGATGACGACGCCGTCACCGTGCCGAAGAAGTGCTGCAAGAACTGCCCGCCCGGCCCGCCCGGCCCGCCCGGCCCGCCCGGACGCACCGGAGGGATCGACACCGCGTTCGTCCTCACCGACAAGTTCGTCGGCAACGTGCAGGGGGACGGCACCACGCTGATCCGGGACCCGCGGACCACGCCACGCTGGAACAACCTCTCCACGCTCACCGGATACCCCGGCAACGTGACGGACGTCAGCCTCGCGGTCAGCCTCACCGGGTTGCTGCACGTGACCGTGCGCAGTTCCACCGGATTCGTCCGGCAGAGCACCTGCACGGTCATCCCGGTGCCCGGCGGCGGGATCACCCCGGCCTGGCCGGGCAATTGCACCGCCTTCGTCGATCTGACGCCGCCCCTCTGACCGCGGCCCTGCCGACCGCGGCCGCGAGCCGCACCACCGCCGCGCCACGTACGGTGATCGCGGCCGGCCGCGGGCCCGCCCGGCGGAGGTGTCCCGCCGGGCGGGCCGGGGCCTTCCCGAACCCCCCGCCCCGGGGACCGCACGGCCCCGGAGGCGGCCGATCGAATGGATTCGCTGATGGCATTCAACGAGCGGGTACCGACCCGCAGCACGGGTACGCGCCGGACCGCGGCACTGGCCCTGGGACCGGTGCTGGCCATGGCGGCCGGCCTGGTCACCGGGCCCGCGACGCCGGCGGCCGCCGGCGCGGCGGGGTGCGCGGTTCGCCCGCCGCACCCGGCGGGCGAACCGCCGGCCAGGCAACGGCCCGCCGGCGACGACGACGGCCGGTCCGGTCACCGGTGCCCGGCGGGCCCGGCCGGCCCGGCCGGGCCGAGTGGTGCGGTCGACACGGCCTTCGCCGCGACGACGACCACGCCGGAGGCCAAGTACGTGGGCGTGGCGCAGGGCGACGGCGGCGCGCTGGTCCGCGACCCGACGTCGGTCGCGCCCAATCCGCACTGGCACGATCTTTCCCTGCTGCCCGGCTACCCGGGCGGGGCGGTGGGGATCAGCCTGTCGCCCACCCCGCTGAACGGCACCGCCCGGCTCGCCGTCACCGTGCGCAGCGTGACCGGCCAGGTGGCGCAGACCCACTGCACGCTGGCGCCGAACGTGGTGTGGCCCGGCAACTGCACGGCCTTCACCGACCTGACCCCACCGCTCTGACCCTGCCGCTCTGACCCTGCCGCGCCGCGCCCGCCACGCCGACCGTGCCGCGCAGACCGGGTAAGCGCAGACCGGGTAAGCGCAGACCGGGACGGTGGACGGTGCCACCGTCCGCCGCCCCCGGTCAGGCGCTGAGGGCGACGTCCGCGGGGACCAGCAGGAACACCTTGTGCCCGACGCGGTCCATCCCACCGCGCCGGCCGAAGACCAGCCCGGCGGCGAAGTCGACCAGCGGCTCGGCGTCGGCGTCCGACATGCCGGACAGGTCCATCAACACCGGCTGGCCCTTGCGGAAGAAGTGACCTACGTGGAGCATCTCGTCATAGTCCTGCGGGCGCAGGGTCCGCACCGCGGCCAGGTCAGGGACCCGAGGGATCCCGGTGAAATCGTCGTCATCAGGACCGTCGGTCCCCCGAGGCATTGCCACGCCGCCGACGTTAACACTCAGAGATCGATAGCTGGGTACTTACCTCGCAAAACCCCTCGAAGCATGGCAATGACTATGCGTCCCGTCATTCTGCTGCACTAGTCCCATCGCTCCCAGCCGCCCCACCGGTCATGGCGCACCGGCCGGCGGGGCAGCCGGAACGCGGCCCGGCCGGCCGGCGGGACCGGCCGCGCGCCGTCACCGGCCGGCGGCCACCGGGGTGAAGCCGTCCGGCTCCAGCACGTGCACCTGCGCCGCGCCGATGTCGAAGTACAGCCCCACCAGCTCCAGCCGGCCGGCATCCTCCAGCGCGGCGACCGCCGGGTGGGTGCGCAGATTGTCCAGCTGCTGGGCGACATTGGCCCGGCACAGCCGGTTCAGCGCGCCGTCGTCGCCCGGCTCGCCGGGCACCTCGTCGGCCAGCAGGTAGCGGGCCAGCGTGCGGTCCCCGTGCCGCAGCCAGCGCCGCAGGCCCGGCATGCCCTCGGTGCGCTCACCGGCGCTCAGCAGCGCGGCCATCGCCCCGCAGCCGGAGTGCCCGCACACCGTGATGCTGCGGACGGCGAGCACGGTGGTGGCGTACTCGATCGCGGCGAGCACCGAGTCGTCCGGCGGTGCGGTCCCGTGCCGGGGCACCAGGTTGCCGATGTTGCGGACGGTGAACAGGTCGCCGGGCCCGCTCGCGGTGATCAGGTTGGGCACCAGGCGCGAGTCGGCGCAGGTGATGAACAGGTGCGACGGGTCCTGCGCGGTGGCCATCCGGGTCAGGAACGGCCGCACCAGCGGGGCGGTGCTGCGGTGGAAGTCGGCGGTCCCGGCGAGCAGGTCCGGCACCGCGTTGCGCCGGGACCGGTCGGTGACCGGCGCGTCGCCGGCCGCCGGCAGGGCGCCGCCGGTGCGCCGGCCGCCGCGCCGGTAGGCCCTCGGCAGCCACCAGCGCTCCGGCGGCCGCGGCAGGCTGCGCACCGCCGACAGCCGGGTGCCCCGGGCGGCCGAGGCGTACCACTCGTCGTGCACCTCGTCGATGACGACGGTGCCGCCGGTGCGCTCATGCTCCAGCCGCCAGTGGTACAGCGCCTCGAACGCGGCGTTGTCGATGAAGTCGAGGTTGAGCTCCAGGTCGACCGCCGCGCCCGGCGGGACCCGGCGCAGGGTCTCCATCAGCCGGGGCACCCCGACGAACGTCATCGACCCGGCGACCACGACATGCCAGCGGCCGTCCGGCTCCGCGCCGGCGTGCACCGACACCCGGGTCAGCCGGCGCAGCGCCGACAGCGCGGCCAGGCCGAGGCCGACCAGCACCCCCTCGGCCAGCCCGATCACCACCACCGACCCCATGGTCAGGACGTACACCGGCAGCTCGCCATGCCCGTGCAGGCCGCGCAGCGTGCCGAGGTTGACCATGCGGACGCCGATGAAGACCAGCAGGGCGGCCAGCGCCTCCATGGGGATGAGCGTGACCGTCCAGCTGAAGCCCACCATGAACAGCAGCACCCAGCCGCCGTGCATCATGGTCGACCACCGGCTGCGGGCCCCGGCCCGCACGTTGGTGGTGGTGCGGACGATCACGCCGGCCACCGGCAGTCCGCCGAGGGCGCCGGACACCATGTTGGTGACCCCCTGCCCGACGAGCTCGCGGTCCAGGTCGGCGCGCGGACCGTCGTGCATGCGGTCGGCGGCCACCGAGCACAGCAGCGACTCGACCCCGGCCAGCAGCGCGACCAGCAGCACCGCCGCGGCGACACCGTGCCAGTCGCCCTCGGGCAGCAGTGGCGTGGCCCACCGGCCGAAACCCTCGGCGAGGTCGGCGTGCGTGATGTCCCAGCCGAGCGAGCCGGCGGTCAGCGCCGCTATCAGCAGGGCGGCCAGCGGGCCGGGGACGCTGTTCAGCCGCGGCAGGCGCGGCCACAGCACCAGCACCGCGATGGTGAGCACCCCGACGGCCACCGCGTGGCTGTGGTTGTTCATGATCTGCTGGGGCAGTTCCAGCAGGTTCTCCACCGCCGACCGCTGGGGCCGCCCGCCGAGCACCACGTGCAGCTGGGCCAGCGCGATCACCACTCCGACGCCGGCGAGCATGCCGTGGATGACGGCCGGCGACACCGCCAGCGCGGCGCGCGCCACCTTGAGCACGCCCAGCGCGATCTGCAGCGCCCCGGCCATCAGCGTGATCGCGCAGGTCGCCCGCCAGCCGTACCGCTGGACCAGGTCGGCAACCACCAGGGCCAGACCGGCCGCCGGTCCGCTCACCTGCACCGCCGAACCGCCGGCCGCGCCGCCGATCACTCCGCCCACGACCGCGGCGACGAGTCCGGCGACCAGCGGCGCGCCCGAGGTGACGGCGATACCGAGCGACAGGGGCACGGCGACGAGGAAGACCACGAGGGATGCGGGCAGGTCGTGCCGGAGCACCGAGATGATGCGCTTAGTGCCGGCGCGGTCACGTTCCGTGTCGGTCGTCATGGAGCGACCTTACGATGCGGGGCCCGCCGTCCGTGGTGTTCGGCGGCGCGTTTTACCCGCCACGGGCGAAGCCGGAGAGATCAGCGGTAGGAGTCGGGATAGTCCGGATCGGCCGAGCGGTGGTGCCCGCCGCGGGACGGCGTGGGCGCCTGGTCGGAGCCGACGCCGTTGCCGTAGAGCTCGCTGTAGGTGGGCCAGCCGCCGGTCGTCCGCTCGCGCGGCGCCGGCCAGGAACCGGGAGCCGGCTCACGCTCGGGGTATCCGGCCTGGCCGGCGGGGGAGGGGCCGGTGGCCGGGGCCGCGTCGCCGTCGTCGATCGTCGCCCAGCCGGGGGTCACCTCGTAGGAGGTGGCCGACGGTGCCGGGTAGGACGGGTCGTCGGGGCGCGCCACGGGCTCGCCATAGGTCGGCAGCTGGTAGCCGGATGTCGGCCACGGACCGGTGTTCTGGGCCGGGCCGGGCGGTTCGTCCAGGATGTCGTAGGAACCGGTGGCCTGGTAGGAGGCGGGGTAGCCGGGCCGGGTGGGGAAATCGCCGGTCGGCGGACCGCCGTCCGGTACGTCCCGGTGACCGCCCGCCGCGGCGGCCCGCGCGGGGCCGGTCGCCCGCGACGCCGGCCGGGACGCGTCGTGCGGCCGGCCGGAGTCCAGCGGACCTGTCGTGCGCGGGGCCTCGGCCGGCCCGGTGCCGGCCGGGCGGCGTCCGGAGCCGCGGGCCGGGGGGGCGCCGGCCCGTCCGGCGGGGCCCGGGACCGGGCCGGTGTTCAGCGGGTCGGCGATCGGGCCGGACGGGCGGCCGGTGACGCCGCGGCCGGCGTCGGCGCGCGCACCCTCCGGACGCGCCGCTCCGGGAACGGTGTCCGCGCCGCGCCCGGCGCGCCTGCCCTCGCCCCGGCGGGTGTCGGACCCGCGGCCGGGGGCCGGCCGGCCGGGTTCGGCGGTCTCGGCGCGGCGCCGCGACCTGGGCCGGCCGGCGCCGGCCGTGCGGTCGGGCTCGGCGACCTCGGGACGGGCCGGGCGGCGGCCGCGCGCGGGCGGCTGGACCGTGCCGGGCGTCTCGGCGGCCGGCGGCCGGGGCACCGGCGCGGAGAACGTCACGGTGCGCTCGTCGGCCGCGGCGGCGGCGGAGGTGGTGCCGGGGACCGGCTCCACCAGGTCGGCCAGGCCGCCGGGACGGACGGGCAGCGGCGCCTGCACGGTGGCGGCGTCGGGGTCGGCGGCGGGCCGGTCCGGCTCCTGGCCGGCACCGGTGGCGAGGTCGGGCCGGCTCACTCCCATGCGCGCGGCGATGGTGCCGCCGAACGCGCCGTCGTCGGCGCGCACCCGGGTCCAGTAGTCGTCGTCGTAGTCGTCGGCGTCGCCCCACTCGTCGACGCCGCGCCGTCCGCGGGAGGAGGACCCCTGCTTGGCGCGGGGGCCGGAACGGCCACCCGGCTTGGCGCCGGGCCGGGCGGCGGGACGGTTTCCGCCGGGCCGCAGCCGGGCGGTCACCCGCTCCGGCTCCTGGAAGGCGTCGAATCCCTCGGGGAAGCTGCGGAAGAACGTCTCCTCGGCGGGACGGCCACGCTTGGCGGACGGGGCATCGGCTTGCTCGGCCATCTTGCGTAGCCGCTCCGGAGCCAGGTTGCTCTCGCGCCGGCTCATCGACCGCATGCCGATGACCACCACCGCAAGCACCAGCAGCACGACGGCGACGAGGCCGATAATGACCGCGGTCATGGCACCACCTTCATGGCCAAGGCCCTGGAATGGCACTGGTGAACCCGCGCGGCCGTCGACGCGGGTCCCCGTCGACCACCTGCGCTCCGGAATTGCATCTGATTCTGTCCGACCACTATGACCGTTGTCACACCCTACGAGAAGATCCGGTATTCATGACTACCTGAGGTGCCGGCGCCGTCACTCGATGTGCGTCGCCGACAGGCGCCCCCGGGCGATGGTGTGCTGCGCGATGTCGTCCAGCGTCTGCCGCAGCCGCTCGCCCCGCTTCGGGTCCAGCTTCTTGTCGAGCGCGTACACGCTGAAACGATAGGTCTCGTCCCGCCGGCACGGCGCGGAGTAACCCGGCCGGCCGGTCGAGGTCACCCCCTGCTGCGCGCCGCGCGGGACGCTGTTCTGGGCGAGCTCGGTGGTGAGCGGGTCGATGTTGAACAGCACCCAGTGCACCTCCGCCGCTCCCTGCTCGTCGTTGGCGTCGACCACCAGCGCGATCGACCTGGTCTCCTTCTGCGGCACCCCCGACCAGCGCAGCGGCGGGTTGCCGACCTTGCCGGCGCAGCTGTAGTCCGCCGGCAGGGGCGTCTGGTCACGGAAGCTCGGACTGGTGACGCTGAGCTGGTCGAGTGACCGTTCGGTGGGTGAACCCCCACCCACGATGCCACAGCCCGCCAGCGTGGCGGCCGCCGCCACGGCGGCCGCGGGCACCCGGAGGGCGCACCGCATCCGGCCACCGCACCCGTCGCGCCCGGCCGTCCTCCGCTGCCCCATGCTCGCTGATGCTACGCGGGTCTGGGGGGTGCGCCGACCTCATCACCCGAACGGGTCGGCTCCGGACGGCCGCCGACCGGCCTGGACCGGCCAGGTTACCGATTGGTAATCACTTTGGACACCGGCCGGTCTCGCGCGGACACCGGGCCGGCCGCCCGGCTCCGCGAACCCCCCGTGCCGGGCGTCGCCGCCCCGCACCGGGAGCGCCCGGAAGAACTAGGCTGATGTGGTGCCTGTACCCCTGCGCGTCCCCGCCCACCGGGTGTCGCCCCGCGCGATAGCGCTGTGGCTGCTGCGAGCGCTGGCCGGGTTCGTCCTGCTGGTCGGCGGCGCGGCCCTGCTGGCGTCGTGGATCGACGACGCGCGCTGGTCGTGGCTGCCGTCGTGGGCGGTGTCGAACATCTGGTGGCTTCCGGTGGTGGTCGCGGCGGTGGAGCTGCCGTTCCTGGTCGTCGAGCCGCTCTGGCGCTACGCGGTGCACCGGTGGGAGCTGGCCGGTGACGTCGTCTACGCGCGCTCGGGCTGGTTCAGCAGGCAGTGGGTCTTCGTGCCCGTCAGCCGCATCCAGACCGTCGACAAGGAGCAGGGCTGGTTCGAGCGCGTTCTCGGCCTGGCCACCGTGGAGATCAGGACCGCCTCGTACGCGGGCTCTTCGTCGATCCAGGGCCTGGACGCCGGGGTCGCCGACCACCTCGCGCACGACCTGGCACACCGGGCACACCAGCTGCGGGACGACGCGACGTGAACCCCGGCGATCCCGGCCCGATGGACGGCGCCGCCCCCGCCGGCCGGCCGCCGGAGGGGCAGGAGGCGCCACCGGCACACCACCGGCGACCGCCCGGCCCGCCGCCTGAGCCGTCCGGCCCGTATCCGCCCGGCGCGGCCCCCGGTGGTCCGCCCGTGCCCGGCGGCCTGCCGGAGCCGGCCCGCGTTCCGGGGTACGGCGCCGGCGCCCCGGCCGGCCGGCTGAGCCCGCTGATCCTGCTGATCAGACCGGTTCGCACCCTGCCCTCGCTGTTCCTGCCGCTGGCCGGCCTGCTGTTCGCCAGCGGCTTCTCGCCGGTCTCGCTCGGCTGGGCGGCGTTCGGCGTCCTGATCTCGGTGGGATTCGCGGCGATCCGCTGGGCCACCTTCACCTTCCGGGTCACCGGCGACCGGCTGGAGCTCACCCGGTCGCTGGTGAGCCGTTCGGTGCGCACGATCCCGCTCGACCGCGTCCGCGGCGTGGACGTGACCACGCCGCCGCTGCACCGCCTGCTCGGCCTGGCCGTCGTCCGGGTGGACACCGGGGCGAGCGGCGGCAAGGGCCAGGAAGGCGAGCTGGACGGCCTCCCGCTGGCCGAGGCCGAGCGGCTGCGGCAGATCCTGCTGCGCCGCAGCCGGGCGGCGCGTGGCGAACCGGTCGCCGGTGGCGGGCCGGTCGCCGGTGGCGGGCCGGAGACGGCCGCGCCGGACTCGGGCGCGGCGGCCGGCCGGCCGGCGCCGGCGAGCGCCGCCGGCCAGGACCGCGTCCACGTGCGGGTCCCCCGGCGGTGGCTGCGGTACGGACCGCTGTCAGGTGCGTACCTGCTCACCCCGTTCGCCCTGGTCGGCGGCGCGGTCGGGCTGGTCTTCCAGGTCGGTCAGGAGTTCGGCGTCGGCGAGCGCGCCGCGATCTCCGCCGGCGACTGGCTGTGGCACCGGCCGCTGCTGCTGGCCGGGTTCGCCGTGCTGCTGGTGCTGGCCATGCCGGTGGTGGGCGGCATCATGTACGCCCTGTTCAACTGGGACTTCACCCTGCGCGGACACGAGACGTCGCTGGTCGCCGAGCGCGGACTGGTCACCCGGCGCAGCGTCGCGCTGGAACACGCGCGGATCCGCGGCTACGAGATCGCCGAAGGCCTGCTGGAGCGGCGGGCGGACGTGGGGCGGCTGTGGGCGATCGTCACCGGGCTGGGCGACTCCCGCACCCGCGGCCAGCTGCTGCCCGTGGTGCCCCGGACGTTCGCCGCCCGGACCGCGGCCGAGGTGCTCGGGCCGTTCGGCGCGGAGCTGCGGGCCCACCCGCCCGCCGCCCGGCGCCGCCGGCTGTTCCGCGCCGTGGCGCCGGGCGCCGTACTGGCCGTGGCCGCCGCCGTGCCCGGCTGGTACTGGATCACCCTGATCGGGCTGGCGCTGGCGGCGGCCGGCGTGCCGCTCGGGCTGGACCGCTACCGCTCGCTCGGCCATGGCTGGGACGGGACGCGGCTGTCGGTGCGGTCCGGGTCGCTGCCCCGGTCGCAGGCGGTCGTCGAGCGGCGGGCGCTGGTGGGCTGGACCATCAAGCAGACCTGGTTCCAGCGGCGGGCCCGGGTGCTGACCGTGA
Organism: Sphaerisporangium rufum; assembly: GCF_016863395.1. Taxonomy (GTDB): domain Bacteria; phylum Actinomycetota; class Actinomycetes; order Streptosporangiales; family Streptosporangiaceae; genus Sphaerisporangium; species Sphaerisporangium rufum. The sequence continues at coordinate 111,260 of NZ_BOOU01000017.1, forward strand.
TCGCCGGGGTGGGCGCGGGCAGCGGCGGCTACCCGGCGGTCGACACCGGGGAGGAGCAGGGGGTGGGGTTCGCCGCCGAGGTCACCCCCGAGTGGCTGGCCCCGTTCCTCGCCTCCCCGCCCGGCCCGGCCGACTCCTGACCGCGCCGGCCGTTTTCCTCACCGGGTCGCCGGTCCGCTGTCCTGCCGATTCCTGGTGGCGCCGGCCGGCCTTCTCGCCAGGAGGGCGCCGACCGCGGGGGGACGCGATGGGACCGCCTGGCGCGGGCGGCCACCCGGGCCGGGCGGTCCGGCATGCTCGATCGGCTCCCTGCCGCGGAACTCAGTCCTGGCGGCGGGCGCCGAACATGATCTCGTCCCAGGTGGGCACCGAGGCGCGCCGGCCGCGGCCCTTGCGGGCCGGCCGGGCGGGCTTGGGCGCCGGCGCCGCCGGAGCCGCGGGCTCGGCGGGCTTGACGTCCTTCTCCGCCTGCTCGGCCTTCCCCGCGTCGGCGGCCGGTCGGTCGCCCGCGTCGCCGCTGGTACGGGCGGCCGGGACCGCGACCGCCGCCTCCTCCGCCTCCTGCTTGCGAGCGGCGGCGGCCGACTTGCGGGCCGGGCCGGGCCGGGCGGCGGCGGGAGCCGGACGGGCCCGCGCGGGACGCGCGGCGGGCGTACCGCGGGGCGCGGCGGGCGGGACCGCCGGCGCCGGATCCGGCGCCGGTTCGGCGGCGGCGGCCGGCCGGTCGTCGGCCGGTTCGGCCGGACGCGCGGGCCCGCCGGCCCGGTCACCGGAGGTGCCGGAAGACTCCTCCTGGCGGACGTCCGGAGAGATCTCGCGGGCGGCGGTCCCGCTCGCGGGCGTGGCGTCGCGGAGCGCGGCGGCAGGCGCCTGCGGGGCACCCGCCGGGGTGCCGGCCCGGTCCGGGACGTCGCCGTGCCCGGCGCCGGCGGGAGTGCCGGAAGAGGCGGCGGCCGGTGCCGGGCGCGGGTCCGCGGCCGGCGCCGCCGGGACGTCCTTGGCGTGCGGTGGCGGCGCCTCCGGTCGCCCGGGCGAGGTGACCCGCTCCGCGCCGGCCGGTTCGGGCCGGGTGGCAGAGCCGGCGTCCTCCGGCCCGCCGGCCGGCGCGGTCGCCGGACCGGCGGCGGGCGCCGCGAGATCACCGGAGTCCGGCCGGCCGGCCGGTTCGGCGATCGGCTCGCCCGCCGGCTCGGCGGTCATGGCGTCCGGGGCGGGCCTGGCGACCGATCGGTCGTCTGGAATGTCGGAGACGTCGGTGGTGGCGAAGCCTTCGGGGCGCACGCCGTGCTCGCCGGCGACCGGGGGCATGGAATCGGCGGGACGGGCGGCGGCGGGGCCGGCTCCGGCGTCGCCCGCCGGCGCGGTGGCCGGGGCGGTCCCGGTGGCCGGCGCGTCGGCGGGTTCGGCCGGACGCTCGGCGCCGGCCGTGGCGGTGGGGTCGGCCGGACGTCCGGGAGCGGCCGGGGTGGCGACGTCGCCCGCGGCGGCCGGGGTGCGGCCGATCGGCGGGACGCCGGGGTGGCCGGCGGTGTCCGGCCGGGTGGCCGTTTCCTGGGGTTCCTGGCGTTCCTGCCGTTCCAGGCCCGCGGCGGCCGGGGGCGGGAACGCCGGCCGGCCCGGCTCGGCGGCCGGCAGCGCGGACTCCGACGGCGCCGACTCCCGCAGTGCGGACTCCCGCAGTGCGGCCGCGACAGCGGGCCGGACGGAACCGTCCGGTCCGAAAGCCCCCGGTTCGGAGGTCTCCGGTTCGTATCCGGCCGGTGCGGGGCCGTCCGTGGCGGGAGCGTCCGGTGCGGGGCCGTTCGTCACCGAGCCGTGCGGGGTGAAGGCGGCCGGCCGGGCGGGGCCGTCCGGTGCGTGCGCCGCGGGCGGCGCCGGCGGGTCCGCCACGTGGGCGGCAGGGGCGGGCTCGTGCGACGCATGGGCGGCGGGCCGGCCGGGCTCCGGGTGGTCGGCGGGCCAGGCGGGCTCGGCGGCGGGCCGGTGGGCCGGCTCGCCGGGCGGCGGGGCGGCGCGCAGCGGCGTCGGCCGCACGGCGTGGCCGGACGCCGGGAGGTCGTGGCGGTCGCCGGCGTCATCGGTCGCGGCGTGGCGGTGAGGGCCGGCCGCGGACCGCTCGCGCGCGTCCGGTCCGGCGTCGTGGTCCCGGCCGGTCGCGGACCGGTCGTGCCCGCCGGCCTCCCGGAGGCCCTCGCGCCCCGGGACGGTGGAGGGCGCGGCCTCCGGCGCGGACACCTCGGGCGCGGACTCCTCCCGCGCGGGGGCGTCGTGCACGTCCGGGCCGGCTGCGGCCTGCGCCTCGGGCCATGGCCGCGGCCCGGGCGAGGCGGCGGCGGGCCGGGGTGCGGCCGCCCCGCCGATGTCCATCCGGACCGGGGCCGGTCGCGGCGCCAGCCGGGGCACGAACGGGGTGACGGTGGCCTCGTCGGCCGGCTCGACGTAGTCGGTCGCCGACAGGCGCAGCGCCTCTTCGTCGTAGGGGGTGACGTGCCGGCGGCGCGGGTCGAAGAGCCACTCGGCGTTGCGCGTGTGACCGTTCCACACGAAGCCGAGCTTGACGCGCCACAGGCCGTCGTCACGCTTGCAGGAGTCCCAGTCGATCTCGTCGGCCGGGACGCCGCGGCGGCTGAGCCGCTCGGTCACCAGCTCGCCGAGTGTCGGCCCGGGGGTGGACTCGCCGGGCACGCGGACGGCGACCCGCTGCGCCTGCTGCGCGGTGTACTCGCGCTCCTGCAGGACGGGTCCCTCGAACCAGCGGACCCGCTCCACCGGGATGCCCGCGGTGGCGGCGATCTCCTCCGCGGTCTCTCCCGCACGGATGCGGGCCTGGATCTCCTTGGGGCGCAACGGACTCTCCACTTCGATCTCGTACTGGCCGAGACGGGAGAAGTTGCCGCGGACCGCCGCCCGGAGCCGTTCGTCGACGGGAAGCGTGAACCGCGTCCCCCGGCCGGCCGTGGCCAGCACGAGGTATGTTCCGTCCTCGCTCACCGCGACGAGTCGGAGCTCCTGCATGCGGGTCCCTTCGTCGTCGTGCTCTATCTTCCCCCGGACCCTTGAGTCTCTCGCGTGAGGGGGTTACCTGCCAGCACCGTACCCGGCATGTCCGAACATCGCCTTCCTGGCAGGCACGGGAACGGTGAGGGCGGCTATATATGTGGCTTTCACCCTATCTATCGGCTGGTTGATATGCACCAGACGGGGGAGCGGTCCGGTTCGGATTCTCGCGAATCGTGGTGTCCCGTGCCTCGTACTTCGGCCAAGAGGCGGCGGAAAATGGGGCACCGCGCGCCCGCCGCCGCACCGCTTCCCGCCCGCTTCCCGCCCGCGCGGCGCTCACCGGCGGGAATCGGAAAAGATGTTCGTCGCCGCCGTTCCCGGATAGAGGACCGGGCGGTGGCGCCCGGGCATTCGCGCGTGCCGCGGCCCGGGCGGCGAACGCCCGGCAGGGAAGGGCGGGACGTCCGGGCGGGGCGCCCGGCACCGTCACGGGAGGCGAACGAAGGGGTGGGCGGATGGGAAAGGAACGGCTGGACCTGAGCACGCCGCAGATCGCCGGCAGTGCGCTGGCGGCGGCGAGCGCCGCGGTCGCCGCGTCGTTCCTCGGGGTCCACGGGACGGTCATCGGCGCCGCGCTCGCCAGCGTGGGCACCACGGTCGGCGGCACCGTCTACACCCACTACATCAAGCGCACCCGCGACCGGTTCCGGGCGGCGCAGGGCCTCATCACCGAGCAGAGCGAGCGCCAGGAGCTGGAGCTGGACGCCGAGCCGGTGACGCCGCCCGGCGAGCGGGGCCTGGCCGCGGCCGCGCACGCCACGGTCCGCGACAGCGGGCCCGCCGAGCTGCCGCACGGGGTGGACGACGCGGTCGGGACGGGCGCCGGCGCCGGCGAGCGCCCGGCGCTGCGCCGTGGCGGGCGGCCGCGCTGGGTGACGATGGCGGTGGCCACCGGGCTCACCTTCGCGCTGAGCATGGGCGGAATCCTGACGTTCGAGCTGCTCAGCGGCAAGCCGCTGAACGCCACGGTGCAGGGCCGCGGCGGCTCGGGCACCAGCTGGGGCGGCACCGTGGACGAGGGGCCGGCCGATCCCGGGCCGTCGCCGGTCGCGCCCTCCGAAGGGCCCGCCGGGTCGGCCACTCCCCGGCAGGCGGACGCGTCGCAGCGGCCGGCCCCCGCGCAGACCGGCCCGGCCGCCGAGCCGACCGGCACGGAGCCGGCGGCGCCGCCGCAGTCCGGCGACGGCTCCACCGCCGCGCCCACCGCCGGTCCGGACACCGGTGACGGGACCGGCGAGGGCACCGGGGACGGCACCGGTGGCGGTACCGCCCCGGATCCCGGGTCGGGCGGCGCCTCGCAGTGAGGCGGCCGGCGCCGGCGTCGTCAGCCGAGCACCGCGTCCAGGTGGTCGTTGGAGAACAGCCGCCCGGGGTCCAGCTCATCGCGTAGCCGGACGAAGTCGGCGAACCGCGGGTAGACGGTGGACAGGTAGGCCGCGTCCCGGGTGTGGAGCTTGCCCCAGTGCGGCCGGCCGGACAGCCGGACCATGATCTCTTCGACGGCGGCGAAGTACTCCGGATTCGGCGTCGCGTGGTAGACGTGGCAGGCGAGGTAGGCGGTGTCCCGCCCGTAGGCGGTGGACAGCCAGGCGTCGCTCGGCGGGGTGACCCGTACCTCGATCGGGAAGCCGATCCGCCAGTCGTGCAGGTCGATCAGATCGCGCACCTCCCGCAGCGCCTGGCCCAGGTGGCGGCGCGGGATCGCGTACTCCATCTCCAGGAAGCGCACCTTGCGCACGGTGGCGAAGACCTTGTAGGAGTCGTCCACGCAGGAGGAGGGGCCGAGGGCCGCCGCGCAGAGGCGGTTGAGGGCGGGGATGGCCCGCGGGGCCCGCCGCCCGGCGGCGCACAGCAGGCCGAAGACGGTGTTCTCCAGGAACATCGCGTCGAACCAGTGCCGCAGCGCGCCCGGCGGCGCGGCCGGGCCCGCGGAGCGGTTGTTGCGCTTGACCAGGCAGCGGTCGGTGTGCGGCAGCCAGTAGAAGTCGAGGTGCTCGTTCTCCTCGGTGAGCCGGTCCAGCGACCACAGCGTGTCGCCGAACGGGGCCGGCTCGCGCGCGCCGTGCAGCAGGAACGCCGGCTCCACCCGGAAGGTGACCGCGGTGAGCACGCCGAGCGCGCCCAGGCCCACCCGGGCCGCGTCGAACAGGTCGCCGCCGGTGAGGGTGGCGACCGAGCCGTCGGCGAGCACCATCTCCAGCTCGGCCACCTGGTCGGCGAGCCCGCCGATCTCGCGCCCGGTGCCGTGGGTGCCGGTCTGGACGGCGCCGGCGACGGTCTGCTCGGTGATATCGCCCATGTTGGACAGCGCGTGCCCGCGCCGGTGCAGTTCCTCGTTCAGCACGCGCAGCGGCGTGCCGGCGGCGACCCGCACCCGGCCGTCACCGGCATCCCGGATCCCGGTGAGCCGGTCCGGCCGCAGCATGATGCCGTCGGTGAGCGCCACCCCGGTGAAGGAGTGGCCGGTGCCCGTCATGCGCACCCGCACGCCGCGGCGGGCGGCGTCGCGGACGGCCTGGACCACCTCTGCGGTGGTCGCGGGCGTGCGTACCTCGGCGGGGGTGGCGGACTGGTTGCCGGCCCAGTTCCGGAAGACGGCCCTCATGCTGGAGCACGATAAGGGACGACCCGGGCGGATGGCGATAGACATGAGCAAGGCTCATGAAGCTGCCGAGCCCGCCTCCGACCGGCCACCCTCGGGCAGGTGGAGCAGCGCGCCGCCGACGGCGCCGGTCACCAGCGCCAGCAGCGCGCAGCCCAGCGCGAACAGGTAGGCGTCCGACGGGCCGAACGCGTCGGTCAGCCGCCCGCCCGCCCAGGCGCCGACCGCCACCCCGAAACCGACCGCGGTGGACAGCCACGACATGCCTTCGGTGAGCAGGTGCGCCGGCACGATCCGCTCGACGAGGGCGTAGATGGTGATGATCGTCGGCGAGATCGCCAGCCCGGCGAAGAACAGCGCCACCGCCATCAGCCGAAGGTCGGAGATGGCCGCGATCGGCGCGAAGCCGACCGCGAAGACCACCAGCGCCCAGGCGAACCGGCGGCGCAGCGACAGCGCCCACTCCCGGTGGCCGTACCACAGGCCGGACAGCATGCTGCCGAAGGCGACACAGCCGAGCAGCAGCCCCGCCGCGGCCTTCGCGCCGCGCTCCGCGGCGAAGGCCACGGTGATCAGGTCGACCGAGCCGAACACCGCGCCCATCGCCAGGAACACCCCCGCCAGCAGCGCCACCGCCGGGATGGTGATCGGGCTGCCCGACCTGGCCGGCCCCGTCCGGACCGGCGGCTCGGTGCCCCGCTGCAGCGCGAACGCCACCGTGCCGGCGACGGCGCAGACCCCCGCGACCACCAGCCCGGCGTACGGGCTGACCGCCGCCGCCAGGCCCGCGGTCAGCGCCGGCCCGGCCACGAAGATGACCTCGTCGGCCACCGACTCGAAGGAGAACGCCGTGTGCAGGCCGGCCCGGCCGGACAGCAGGTGCGACCAGCGGGCCCGCACCATCGAGCCCAGCGAGGTGGCCGCGCCGCCGGTGACCAGGGCGAAGGCGAACAGCGTCCACCGCGGCGCGCCGAACTCGGCGCAGAGCATCAGCCCGGTCAGCGCGGCGCCGTGCACCAAGGCGAGCGGGATGAGTATCCTGGCCTGGCCGAACCTGTCGATCAGGCGCCCGGACAGCGGCGCGGCGATGGCGAAGGCGACCGCCGTGGTCGCCGAGACCGCTCCGGCGGTCGTGTACGACCCGGTGAGCGCGGAGATGAGCAGGACGATGCCGATACCGAGCATGGCCATCGGCGCCCGCCCGACGAATCCGGCGATGACGAAGCCTTTGGCCCCGGGCATGCTGAACAGCGTCCGGTACGGCCCGACCACGATGTCGCCCCTTCCCCCCGCCCCGGGCGCGGCCGCCGGGAGCGACGCCCACGGTCGCGCACCGGCCCGCGGCCCGGCAAGTGATTTTCCGGCAACGTACCCGAACATCCCCCTCGGCAGTTAACGTGGGTCGGGTGTCCCCCCCTGTCCGCCTCGCGCCGCCGCGTGCCGCCCTGGCGGGGCTGGCCCTGCTCACCGTGCTGTCGATCGCCGTCGCCGCCGTCCTGCTGGCCACCGGCGACGCCGCGGGCCGGGCGGGCGGCCACCGGGTGCCGGCCGCCGCCACCGGGGCCCCCGGCACCGGATCGCCCGCGGCCTCCCCGCTGCTCGCGCCGCCGGCCGCGGTGCCGCAGACCCCGGTGTCCCCGGCGGCGAGCACGCCGGCGAGCAGGCCGGCGAGCACAGCGGCGGGCGCCGCGCCCCACCGGGTCGCCCCGCCCCGGCTGATCGCCATCGCGCCGCGCACCGTGCCCGAGGACGTGCTGCGCCGGGTCGCCGCGCTGGAGCACGTCGACACCATGGTCGTCGCGGACGGCGGCGCGATCCGCTTCTCCGCCGCCACCCTCAATCTCCTGGCGGTCGACCCCGCCGAGTTCCGCCCCTGGTCACCGCGGCCGGTCGCCGAACGGACCGAGGTGTGGGACGCCCTCACCCGCGGCGAGTTCGTCGCCGAGTCGGCCACCGCCGGCCGCTACCTGCTGCAGCTCGGCGGCGAGTACGACACCGGCGGGAACGGCCGGCTGCGGGTGGCCGCCTCCGCGCCGCTCGGCCTGCCCGGCGTGGACGGCCTGGTCGGCCGGGAGGCGGGCCGCGCGCTCGGCCTCACCCCCGGCGTGGCCCTGCTGGTGCGCACCCCGGTCGCCAGGGTCGCCGAGGTCGGCGCGCGCATCGGCCGCATCCTCGGCCGGGGCGCGCAGGTGGTGCCGGTCGGCGCCCGCCGCCCGGCCGCGACGCCGTCGGCGGCCCCGCCGCCCGCTCCGAGCACCGCCCAGAGCACCGCCCCGAGCGCCACGCCCGGCGCCGCCGGGGTGGTCGGCCGGCCGGCGAGCTACCTGGACCTGTACAAGGTGTCCGCGGGCGTGTGCCCCGGCCTGTCGTGGACGGTGCTCGCCGCCATCGGCCAGGTGGAGAGCGGCCACGGGCGCAACAACGGCCCCTCCTCGGCCGGAGCCCTCGGCCCCATGCAGTTCATGCCGGCCACCTGGCGGGCGTACGGCATGGACGGCGACGGCGACGGCAAGAAGGACATCTGGAGCGCCTACGACGCGGTGCCGGCCGCCGCCGGATACCTGTGCGCCAACGGCGCCGCCGGCGGCGGGGCCCGGCTGCGCGGCGCGGTCTTCCGCTACAACCACTCGTGGGACTACGTGAACAAGGTGCTCGGCATCGCCGACGCCTACGCCCGCGCCTACCGCTGACCGGCCCGCCGCCCGCGCCGGCCGCCGTTCAGCGCGGCCGGCCGATCAGCGCGGTCCCTCGGCCGCCGCCGGCCGGGCCGCCCGTGGCCGCGGCGCCGGGCAGCAGCCCGCCGGGCAGGGCGCCGGCTCCGGCTCGGCCAGCAGCTCGGCGACCATGGAGACGAACCGCGGGTGGGTGCCCGCCGTCGCGGCCCGGGTCAGGTGCAGGCCGAGGTCGCGCGCCACCTGCGCGGCCTCGGTGTCGAGGTCGTAGACGACCTCCATGTGGTCGGAGACGAAGCCGATGGGGACCAGCACCACCGCCTCGGTGCCGGCCGCGCGCAGCGCCGCGAGGTGGTCGCACACGTCGGGCTCCAGCCACGGCACCTGCGGCGGGCCGCTGCGGCTCTGCCAGACCAGGTCGAACGGCCGGTCGCCGGCGACCAGGGCGGCGGTGGCCCGCAGCTGCTCCTCGTAGGCCCCGCCGTCCGGTCCGGCGGTCGCCGCCATCGACAGCGGGATGCTGTGCGCGGTGAACACCAGCCGGGCGCCGGCGCGATGCTCGGCGGGCAGCCGGTCGATCGCCTGCCGGGTGTGGTCGGTCATCGCGGCGACGAACCCGGGATGGTCGAAGTAGTGGCGCAGCCGCACCACCGCCGGCGCGCCGGGCACCTGCGCCCTGGCCTGGGCGATGTCGTCCAGGTACTGCCGGCAGCTGGAGTAGGAGCTGTAGGCGGCGGTGATGAAGGCGGCCGCCCGCCGCACGCCGTCGCCGGCCATCTGCCGCATGGTGTCGGCCAGGAAGGGGTGCCAGTTGCGGTTGCCCCAGTAGATGGGCAGGCCGACCACCGGGCGCAGCGCGTCGATCAGGTCGCGGCACTGCCGGTTGATCGGGCTGACCCCGCCGGCCTGGTGGTAGTGCTCGGCCACCTCCAGCAGGCGCTCGCGCGGGACGTCCCGGCCGCGCACCACGTTCTCGAGGAAGGGCATGACGTCCTCGGGCTTCTCCGGCCCGCCGAACGAGACCACCAGCAACGCGTCGTAACCTGCCATGCCCCCCATCCAACCGCATCGGGCGGCCGGTCCCCGCACGCGGCGCCGCCGCCGCGGCCGGTAGGTTCGGCGAGGTGAGCTACTTCAAGGATGTCCGTGATTACGTCGCCCTGCCGCGGGTGGTCTCGCTGCGGCTCTCCCCGGACGGATCCCGGCTGGTGTCGGCGGTCCAGTCGCTCCGGCCGGACGGCAAGGTGTACGGCACGTCGATCTGGGAGGTGCCCGTCGAACCCGGCGGCGAGCCGCACCGGCTGACCCGCTCGGCCGAGGGCGAGGCGGGTGCGGAGTTCGCCGCCGACGGTGACCTGCTCTTCGTCTCCCGGCGCCCCGATCCGGCCGCCAAGGACCCGGCGGACGCCGACGTCCCCGCGCTGTGGTCGCTGCCCGCCCGCGGCGGCGAGCCGGTGAAGGTCGCCGAGCGGCCGGGCGGCGTCGGCGCCGTCCGCGTCGGCGGCGAGACGGTGGTGCTGGCCGCGGACGTGCTGCCCGGTGACGCCGCCGGCGAGGCCGATCGCCGCGCCGCGCGCAAGGACGCCGGGATCAGCGCGGTGCTGCACGAGGGCTACCCGGTCCGGCTGTGGGACGCCGACCTCGGCCCCGGCGCGCCCCGGCTGTTCGCCGCCGACCCGGCCGGCGCCGCCCCGCCGCGCGACCTGACCCCGGACGCGGGCGCCGCGCTGGTGGAGTGCTCGTTCGCGGTGACCCCGGACGGCCGGACCGTGGTCACCACCTGGCAGGTCCCGCTGCCCGGTGGCGACCTGCGGACCGATCTGGTGGCGATCGACGTCGCCACCGGGGAGCGGCGCACCCTGGCCACCGGTGCGGACTTCGACCACAACGCCGCGGTCGCGATCTCCCCGGACGGCCGCCGGGTCGCCTGCCACCGGGAGCAGTGGGCCACCGAGGAGCGCGGCGTGCGGTTCTCGGTGTGGATCGCCGACCTGGCCACCGGAGAGGGCTCGGCGCACGCCCCCGGCCTGGTCGCCGCGAGCGTGGCCTGGGCGGCCGACTCCTCGGCGGTGTACGTCGCGGCCGACGAGCGGGGCCGCCGCCCGGTATTCCGCGTTCCGGTGCACGGCGAGCCGGAGCGGATCACCGGCGGCGACCACGCCTACGCCGAGCTGTGCCCCTCGCCGGACGGCCGGTACCTGTACGCGCTGCGCAGCTCGGTCGCCGCGCCCGCCGCCCCGGTGCGGATCACCCTGGCCGGCGCCGAGGCCGGCGAGGTCGCCGAGCTGCCGTCGCCGGCGCCGGCGGTGGAGGTGCCCGGCACGCTCACCGAGGTCACCGCGACGGCCGACGACGGCACCGAGATCCGCGGCTGGCTGGCGTTGCCGGCCGGGGCGGGGGAGGGCAACCCCGCGCCGCTGCTGCTGTGGGTGCACGGCGGACCGCTGGCCAGCTGGAACGACTGGTCGTGGCGGTGGAACCCCTGGCTGATGGTGGAGCGCGGGTACGCCGTGCTGCTGCCCGACCCGTGCCTGTCCACCGGTTACGGCCAGGAGATGATCGAACGCGGCTGGGGCGACTGGGGGCCGCGCACCGAGGCCGACCTGATGGCCGTCACCGACGCCTGCGTGGCCCGTCCGGACATCGACGGCGACCGCACCGCGATGATGGGCGGCTCGTTCGGCGGCTACATGGCCAACTGGATCGCCGGGCACACCGACCGCTTCCGCGCGATCGTCACGCACGCCTCGCTGTGGAACCTGGAGCAGTTCGCCGGCACCACCGACGGCGCCTACTACTGGCGGCGGGAGTTCGGGCCGGTGGGCGCCGAGCGGTACCGCGCCCTGTCGCCGCACCGGTGGCTGGACGACATCCGCACGCCCATGCTGGTCATCCACGGGGACAAGGACTATCGCGTGCCGATCGGCGAGGCCCTGCAGCTGTGGTGGGACCTGCGCCGCTCGCCGGCGGAGTCGAAGTTCCTGTACTTCCCGGACGAGAACCACTGGGTGCTCAAGCCCGGCAACGTGCGGGCGTGGTACGAGACCGTGCTGGCCTTCCTCGCCCGGCACGTGCTCGGCGAGGAGTGGCGGCGGCCGGAGACGCTGGGATGAGCGACCTGCTGGAGCTGGCGGTCGCGGTCGCCCGGGAGGCGGGGGACATGCTGCTCGCCGAGCGGCCGGCCCGGCCCGCGGCGGTGGCCACCAAGTCCAGCGCGACCGATGTGGTGACCGAGCTGGACCGGGCCTCCGAAGAGCTCATCCGGGCCCGGATCCTCGGCGCGCGGCCGGGGGACGCGTTCCTCGGCGAGGAGGGCGGCAGCACCGCAGGCGGCCGGGTCCGCTGGATCGTCGACCCGATCGACGGCACGGTGAACTTCATGTACGGCCTGCCGGACTGGGCGGTGAGCATCGCGGTGGAGGTGGACGGCGCGCTGGTCGCCGGCGCCGTCAACGTCGCGCCGCGCGGCGAGCTGTTCGCCGCCGCGCGCGGGCGGGGCGCCGAGCTGCTGCGCGACGGCCGGCCCGCCGAGCGGCTGAGCTGCAACACCGGCGTGCCGCTGCCGGCCGCGCTGATCGCCACCGGCTTCGGGTACCTGCCGGAGCGGCGCGCCGTGCAGGCCGAGGTGCTGGCGCGGGTGCTGCCGCGGGTGCGCGACATCCGGCGCGGCGGCTCGTGCGCGGTGGACCTGTGCTCGGTCGCCGCCGGCCGGGTGGACGGCTACTACGAGCGGGGTCCGCAGGAGTGGGATTTCGCCGCCGGCGGCCTGGTCGCCGCGGAGGCGGGGGCCCGGCTGGGCGGGCTGCGCGGCCGGCCGAGCGGTCCGGCGCTCACCTTGTGCGCCGCGCCGGGGCTGTTCGAGGAGCTGCACGATCTGCTGGTGCCGCTCGACCCCGAGCGCGACGCCTGACCCTCGGACATGGGCGAGGGCCCGCCCGCCGGGCGGGCCCTCGCCGGCCGATGTCAGTGCGCGATCTCTACGCCGTTGTCCACGGCGAGCCGGTGCAGGTCCTCGATCTCGGCGGTGAGAGTGTCGGCGAGGAAGTCGTCGCCGCCGTCCCTCGCCTCCTGGAGGCCCTTGTAGGCCTGGTCGAGACGATGTTCGATCGTGGAGGTGAACTCGCCCATCTCACCTTCTTTCTCAAGGGGGTGGAGCCTTAGGCTGCCGCATGATCGGGCCCGGTGGCCCGAGGGGGTGGCTCCCCGGCGGCGATAAAGGGTCTTGCGGGTTTACCCAGCAGCGTGTCGCTCTTAAACCATGAATCCTGAATGTCTGGGGTGTGCCGTACGTCACGTGCCCGGAACCGGGCCCGCGGGTGCTTACCATGCGCTTAACCAGGGTGTGACAACAATGATTCCGCGGACGCGGACGTCCGGCGAGGTGGTGGCCGGCCGGGCGCCGCCGTCCCGCGCCGGGCCGGATCTACCAGCCGGATCTACCAGGAGGTGCCAGAGCCGTGCGCGTGCTTGTGGTGGAGGACGAGCGGGTGCTCGCGGACGCGATCGCGACCGGCCTGCGCCGGGAGGCGATGGCCGTGGACGTGACCTACGACGGCGCCGGGGCGCTGGAACGCACGTCCTACATCGACTACGACGTGATCGTGCTGGACCGCGACCTGCCCAAGGTGCACGGGGACGACGTGTGCCGGAAGCTGGTGGCCGACCGGACCGCCTCCCGCATCCTGATGCTGACCGCCTCGGGGGAGGTGGACGACAAGGTCGAGGGCCTGGAGCTCGGCGCCGACGACTACCTGGCCAAGCCGTTCGCGTTCATGGAGCTGGTGGCCCGGGTGCGGGCGCTCGGCCGCCGCTCGGCGCCGGCGCTGCCCCCGGTGCTGGAGCGGGCCGGCATCCGGCTGGACCCGGGCAAGCGGCTGGTCACCCGGGAGGACCGCGAGATCGCCCTCACCAAGAAGGAGTTCGCCGTCCTGGAGGAGCTGATGCGGGCCGAGGGCGCCGTGGTCAGCCAGGAGGACCTGCTGGACAAGGCGTGGGACGAGAACATCGATCCCTTCACCAACGTGGTGCGGGTGACGATGATGACGCTGCGCAAAAAGCTCGGCGAGCCGGCGGTGATCGAGACCGTGCCGGGAGTGGGTTACAAGCTGTGAGCGATGAACCGCGGCGGCGGGAGGCCGCCGGCACCGACCGGCCGGCCTTCGTCCGGCCGCAACCCCTGATCGTCCCGCCGGGCGTCCCGGCCGGCCCGCCGCCGGGGGACCCGGCCGGCCGGCCGCCGGGGGACCGCACCGCGGCGGCCGGGCCGGCGGACGCCGGATGGCGCGACCGCACGCCCACCGTGGAGAGCGCCCGCCGCCCGTTCCTGCCGCGCGCCGTCCCGCCGCCGCCGACCGGCCCGCCCACCTGGGACGGCCCGCCGCCGGTGGCGCCCCGCCCGGTCGGCGGGGACCTGCTCGCCCAGCTGCGGCGGATCTCCGGGCGGATGAGCATCCGGCTGCGGCTCACCCTCACCTACGGGGCGCTGTTCTTCCTGGCCGGCGCGCTGCTGCTCGCGGTGATCTGGTTCTTCGTCGGCCGCAGCATCTACGACTCCTGGCCGCCGCCGCCGTTCAGGCTGGATCAGATGCCGGCCGAGTACGCCGCGGACTTCGGGGAGGCCTGGGCCGCCTTCCGCTACGACACGGTGACCGCCGCCCGGGCCCACCTGGTGACCAGGTCGCTGATGGCGCTGGCCGGCGTCGGCATCCTCGCCCTCATCGTCGGCTACTTCGTGGCGGACCGGGCGCTGCGGCCGATTCAGAAGATCACCGCCACCGCCCGCCGCCTGTCGGGGACCTCGCTGGCCCACGAGCGGATCGGGCTGCAGGGGCCGGACGACGAGATCAAGGAGCTGGCCGACACCTTCGACGCGATGCTCACCCGGCTGAACCGTGCGTTCGACGCCCAGCGCCGGTTCGTGGACAACGCCTCCCACGAGCTGCGCACCCCGCTGGCGATCAACCGCACCGTGCTGGAGGTCGCGGTGAGCGACCCGGGCGCCTCGGAGGACCTGCGGGTGCTGGGCCGCACGCTGCTCGGCACCAACGCCCGCAACGAGCAGCTGATCGAGGGCCTGCTCCTGCTGGCCAGGAGCGAGCGGGAGCTGGCGGTGCGCAAGCCGGTCGACCTGCGCGAGGTGGGCCAGACCGTGGTCGAGCAGCATGTGGCCTACGCGGCGGAGAACGGGGTCGCCGTGCACACCGACCTGCGCGCCGCTCCGGTCATGGGAGATCCGGTGCTGCTGGAGCGGCTGGTCGCCAACCTGCTGGAGAACGCCGTCAAGCACAACGTCGCCGAGTCCGGCGAGGCCTGGCTGCGGACGGGAATGGTGGACGGCACGCCCGTCGTTCAGGTGGCCAACACCGGACAACACGTGCCGGCGTACGAGGTGGACGACCTGTTCGAGCCGTTCCGCCGGCTCAACTCCGACCGGGTGGAGTCGGCGCGCGGCGCGGGCCTCGGCCTGTCGATCGTGCGGGCCGTGGTCCGCGCGCACGGCGGCACGGTGAGCGCGGTCCCCAGGGAGGGCGGCGGCCTGGTGATGACGGTCCGGCTCCCGGCCCGTTGATACGGCGGGGGGCGTCTCGTTCACGTCAGACATGTGGTTGGATGTGCCGTCGAACGCGATGGAACCTGTCGCCAATGCTGAGGTTTTCGCCATATTTGGCTAACCGGCGGCGAAGGCGGCGGCACCGTCACGTGTCCGGAGGTTCGGCAGCCGTTCCGACGGGGTACCGATTGCAAAATTCCCCGGGAGATACGGGCACAAGATGGACCGCCCAGACGTTACAGACGCGCGAGCACGCATGTTCGCGCGCGCCATGGATAGAGGGGGATGACGGCAGATGGCCACCGACTACGACAGTCCACGTAAGACCGACGACGATCTGAACGAGGACAGCCTCCAGGAACTGCAGGCGCGGCGGACCGACAAGTCCTCCGGCAGCATCGACATCGACGAGACCGATCTGGCCGAGTCGCTCGAGCTGCCCGGTGCGGACCTGTCCAACGAAGAGCTCTCGCTGCGGGTGATCCCCCGGCAGGCGGACGAGTTCACCTGCGCCCGCTGCTTCCTGGTGCACCACCGCAGCCAGCTGGCCTCCGAGAAAGGTGGGCAGCAGATCTGCCGGGAATGCGCGGCCTGAGAATCTAAGGAGGCTCCGTGACCGCGTCAGGAGCGGACCGATCACCGCAGGACGACCCCGGCCTCGCCGATCCGCCCGCCAAGGCGGACGAGGCGAGCGCCGAGGTCGCCGAGCTGGTGGGCCGGCTGGCCGACCCCGCCGACCTGGACGGCTCCGAGCGGCGCAGGCTGCTCGGCCGCCTGGCCGCCAGGCTGGTCACCGTGGGCCGCAAGGCCAGGGAGACCGGCACCGGCAGGGGGCGATGGCTCGCCGACCTGTTCGCGTCCATCGCGCCACGGCTGCCGGTCCGCGATCTCGCCACGCTGCGGGAACACCACTACGGCCTGACCGGTGAGGAGCTGGCCGACGATCTGGTCCGCACCGCGGCCAAGGCCACCACGGCGGTCGGCGCCGTCGGCGGAGCGCTGGCGGCGGCGGAGTTCGCCGCGCCGCCCCTGCTGCTGTCCGCGCCGGCGCAGCTGGTGGCCGAGACCCTGGTGGTCGCGGCCATCGAGGTCAAGCTGATCGCCGAGCTGCACGAGGTCTACGGCGTCCAGGTGCCCGGCACCCGCGCCCAGCGCGCCTTCGTCTACACCGCCGCCTGGTCCCGGCAGCGGGGGGTCGACCCCCTCGCCCCCGCTTCGGTGAACCTCGCGCTCGGTACCGCGGCCAAGG
>NZ_BOOU01000018.1 GCF_016863395.1 Sphaerisporangium rufum
CCCTGCGGCGCCGCCTGCTGCTCACCATGGGCCGCCATCTCACCACCCTCGGACCCTTCCTTACCGGCGCGGTGGCCGGCGGCACGCTCAACCGGGCGGCGACCCGGCGGGTGGCCCGCACGGTCCGCGCCGACCTGCGGCGCCAGCGGGCCCTGCCCCCCGGCGACGACTGATCACTCCTTCCTCACCCGCCTCCGCCGTTCTCCTGGTTCCGCCACCTCCCGCCGCCGTGTCCCTCGTCGGTGCCGGGCTTCTCCCGCCGTCCGGCCCCTGGAGCCGGCCGGGCGCGCCGCCGACGCTGTCCTCTTTGGTCACGATCCAAATCGTCTGGGTGATAAACCGGGTTTCGGGCTTAAAAGGTCATAAGTCGGAAAGGTGAGCTGTCGCTCGCGGCGGGGCCTGTACGGAGAGCTGCGAACGGGTTTCGTAAAGTGGTCTGTGAAACCGATCACGAGGGAGGACATGTGCGCAGCTCATTCCTGATCGTCGCGAACCGGTTGCCTGTGGATCGGACGACCACCGCGGACGGTGCCGCGTCCTGGCGGCGCAGCCCCGGCGGGCTGGTCACCGCGATCGCCCCGGTGATGCAACGCCGCGACGGCGCCTGGCTGGGCTGGCACGGTGCCCCCGACGAGGAGCTGAAGCCGTTCGAGCACGACGGCATGAACCTCATCCCGGTGCCGCTGTCGGCCAACGAGGTGGAGCTGTACTACGAGGGTTTCTCCAACGCGACGCTGTGGCCGCTCTACCACGACGTGGTGGCCGCACCGGTGTACTCCCGGGTGCTGTGGGACGCCTACCGGGCGGTCAACGAACGGTTCGCCCGGATGGCCGCCGACGTCGCGGCCGAGGGCGCCGTCGTCTGGGTGCAGGACTACCAGCTCCAGCTGGTGCCGGCGATGCTGCGCAAGCTGCGCCCGGACCTGCGGATCGGCTTCTTCCTGCACATCCCCTTCCCGCCCGCCGAGCTGTTCTGGCAGCTCCCGTGGCGGCGGGAGATCCTGGAAGGACTGCTCGGCGCCGACCTGGTCGGCTTCCAGCGCCCCGGCGGCGCGTCCAACTTCATCCGGCTGTGCCGCCGCCAGCTCGGCCTGCAGAACCAGCGGCAGGAGATCACCGTCGGCGACCGCACGGTGCGCGCCGAGGCGTTCCCCATCTCGGTCGACTACGGCGAGCTGGACACGCTGGTGCGCGAGCCGCAGATCATGGCCCGGGCCAAGGAGATCCGCGCCGAGCTCGGCGACCCCGAGCATGTGCTGCTCGGCGTGGACCGGCTCGACTACACCAAGGGCATCGGCCAGCGCCTCAAGGCGTTCGGCGAGCTGCTCGCCGACGGCACGATCCGCGAGGGGGAGGCGGTCTTCGTGCAGATCGCCACACCGAGCCGGGAGCGGGTGGAGGAGTACCGCAACCTGCGTGACGAGATCGAGCTGCGCGTCGGGCGGATCAACGGCCAGCACGGCTCGCTGGGCGTGCCGCCGATCAACTACTTCCACCAGTCCTACGACCGCGACGAGCTGGCCGCCCTCTACTGCGCGGCCGACGTCATGGTGGTCACCCCGCTGCGCGACGGCATGAACCTGGTCGCCAAGGAGTACGTCGCCTGCCGGCACGACCTCGGCGGGGCGCTGGTGCTGAGCGAGTTCGCCGGGGCGGCCGACGAGCTGAAGAACGCCTTCCTGGTCAACCCGTGGGACGTGGAGGGGCTCAAGCGGCAGATGGTGGCCGCGATGCGCGCCACCCCGCACGACCTGTCCCGCCGGATGCGTTCCATGCGCCGCCGGGTCGCCACCTACGACGTGGACCGCTGGGCCGGCGACTTCCTGGCCGCGCTGGAGAGCTGACGCCGGCCGCCCGGCCCGGCACCGGGCCGGGCCCGGCCGGGTCAGGAGGTGATCTGCCGGGCCTTGCCGGGGATCGCCTTCCACGCGCGGTACCTCTTGTGCGCCGACCGGGTGGCCACGATCCGCGCCACCTCCATGCCGACGCCCAGCACCACGGCGAAGCCCACCGCCTCGGCCAGGCTGGTCTCCAGCGACTCCGGATCGGCCGGCGGCTTGCGGCCGGTGGTCTTGTGCCAGCCGAACTCGATGGCCCGGCGGGTGACGAAGCCGACGCCGAGCGCCACCACCGCGCCGATCAGCCGCCAGGCGAGATCCGGCTTGTCGATCTTCTCCAGCTGTTCGATCGCGTCCGGCTTGCGGCCCATGGTGTCTCCCCTCGTCGATCTAGCAGCACCCTAATCCCTCCGGCCCGCGGGCGCCGCGACGCCGTCCCGCCGGGCGTCCGCGCGGCCGGATCCGCGAGGGACCGGCCGGACGAGGTGTGAGACGGCGCGTGCGGGATAGGTATGCCTTCTGCGCGCGTCCGGCGTGCGAACGTGCCAGTCTGGAGGGGTGATCGCGGAGAGGGACAACGAGAGCCGGAGCGTTCCATACGTCCTGTCGGCGATGGCCGCCTGGAGCTGGCGGCTCATCGTCATCGGAGTGGTGGTCTACTTCACCACGCAGGCCGTGGTGCGCCTGAGCTTCGTCGCGCTGCCGATCGCCGTCGCGCTGCTGCTGACGGCCCTGCTGTACCCCTTCGCCATCCGGCTGCGCCGGGCCGGGCTGCGCCCGATCTGGTCGACCTGGCTGACCATGCTGCTGGCGTTCGCCGTCATCGTCGGCCTCGGTTTCATCATCGGCAACCGCGCCAACGAGGAGTTCCCCGGGCTGGTCCAGCAGCTGCAGAAGACCACCCGCGACGTGCAGAGCTGGCTGCTCACCGGACCGTTCCAGCTTAAGGAGTCGCAGCTCACCGACGTGGTGGACGGCATCGCCGAGCAGATCAACACCCGGCGTGCCGAGATCACCAGCACGCTGCTGTCCACCGCGGCCGTCTTCGTCGAGGTGCTCGCCTCCATCGTCCTGCTGCTGTTCATCACGTTCTTCCTCCTCAAGGACGGCGACCAGATCTGGTCGTGGTTCCTGCGCGCCTTCGGCTCGGCCGCGCCCCGGGTGGACCGCGCCGGCCGGGCCGCCTGGCACACCCTGTCGCAGTACATCCACGGCACGGTCATCGTGGCCGCCATCCACGGCGTGGTCATCGGCATCGTGCTGTTCGGCATGGGCGTGCCGCTCTGGGCGCCGCTCGCGGTGCTGATCTTCCTGGCCAGCTTCATCCCGATCGTCGGCATCTTCTTCGCCGGCGGCCTGGCCACCCTGGTCACCCTGGGCGCCAAGGGCCCGGTGTTCGCCCTGATCTTCATCGGCATCCTGGTGGTGGAGCAGCAACTGGAGAACCACGTGCTGCAGCCGCTCATCGTCGGCCGCGCCGTGAAGTTCCACCCGCTGGCGATCATCCTGGTGCTGGCCGTCGGCGGCATCCTCGGCGGCATCGCCGGCGCGGCCATCGCGGTGCCCATCGCCGCGGTCGTCTACCGGGCGCTGCCCGAACTGCGCCGCCACCCGGCCGAGCTGCCGCCGGCCGACACGCCGGAGCGCCCGGCCGGCCCCGGCACACCGCCGGACACCGAGGCGGGCACGCCGCAAGAGGACCGGCCCGGCGGCCCCGGCGAGCCGGACCGGGCCGCCGCGGCGACCCCCGGCGCCGATGCCGGGCCGGGCGTGCCGGACGAGGGGAAGGACGTGTCCGCCCAGCGCAGCCGGTAAGGTCTCCGTTCGTGACCAGCCTGCGCACCCGCCCCGTCCCGGCCCGCCCGTTGGCGTACCGTGAAGGTGAGGGCCGCGAGGGCCGGCCCGCGGCGGTCGTCGCGCGCCGGTGCGCGCACGGTGTCCCGCCCGCCTGGCCCGCCCCCGCGACCACGAGGTGACCAGATGATCGAGGTGCTGATCCGGCGGCTGGACCCCGGGCTGCCGCTCCCGTCGTACGCCCACCCGGGAGACGCGGGAGCCGACCTGCACGCCGCCGCGGACGTCGAGCTGCCGCCCGGCGAGCGCGCCGTGGTGGGCACCGGGGTGGCGATCGCGCTGCCCGACGGGTACGCCGCGTTCGTGCACCCCCGGTCCGGGCTGGCCGCGACGCACGGCGTCACGCTGGTCAACGCGCCCGGCACGGTGGACGCCGGCTACCGCGGCGAGATCAGGGTCACCCTGCTGAACACCGATCTGAAGAACGCCGTCCGGCTCCGGCGCGGCGACCGTATCGCCCAGCTGGTCGTCCAGCGCGTCGAGAAGGCGGCCTTCTGCGAGGTGGACCGGCTGCCCGGCTCGGCGCGCGGCGCCGGCGGGTTCGGCTCCACCGGACGATGAGTCGATAAGGAGTGTGAGCGAAGTGTTTGGACGCCGCCGTCACGCGGAGGAAGCGGCCGCGGCCCCGGTCGAGGACGCGCCGGTCCCGGCCCGCGAGTCCGGGCCCTGGGACGCCGACGAGACCTACCCCGAGCGCGAGCGCGCCGACCTCGGCGGCCTGCTGCTGCCGGTCGGCCCGGGCTTCGAGGTGCAGCTCAACGTGGCCGGCGACCAGATCGTCGGCGCCGTCGTGCTGGTCGAGGAGAGCGCCCTGCAGGTGCACGCGTTCGCCGCGCCCAAGCGGAGCGGCATCTGGGACGAGGTGCGCGCCGAGCTGGCCCGCGAGGTGACCGCCGCCGGCGGCTCCTGCGAGGAGCGGCCGGGCCCGTTCGGGCCGGAGCTGGCCGCGCGGATCAGCCAGGACGGCGCGCTGCAGCCGGTGCGGTTCGTCGGCGTCGACGGGCCCCGCTGGTTCCTGCGCGGCGTGATCAGCGGCCGGGCCGTCGCCGACGAGACGGCCGCCAAGGCGCTGGAGGACGTGCTGCGCGACATCGTGGTGGTGCGCGGCGACCAGCCGATGGCGCCCAAGGACCCCATCGAGCTGCGGCTGCCCGCCGAGGCCCGCCAGGCGATGGACCAGCAGGCCGGCGAGCCGGACCGGCCGGACCTGCGCCCGTTCGAGCGCGGGCCGGAGATCTCCGAGATCCGCTGACGTAGGCTGCGGTCAGGACGGTCCCCGCCCGCCCCGAGGAGTGAACGAGCGATGAGCACGGCAGAGCCCGCCAAAGAGCCCGCCAGACGCGGGCTGCGCGGCTTCCTTCGCCGGCTGACCACCAGCCAGACCGAGCTGGAGGCCGCCGAACTGCAGGAGGATCTCGACCGCTACGGCGCCACGCCCATCGCCTCGTGCGGGCAGCGCCGGAGGTTCTGCGTGGCGGGCACCCTGCGCACGGTGACCCTGCGCCCCCGCGGCGGGGTGCCGTCCCTGGAGGCCGAGCTGTACGACGGGTCCGACGTGGTCGACCTGGTCTGGCTGGGCCGCCGGAAGATCGCGGGCATCGAGCCGGGCCGGATGGTGCGGGCCGAAGGCCTGGTCAGCGTGCAGGACGGCCGCAAAGTGATGTTCAACCCGCGGTACGAGCTGTGCCCGGCGGCCGGCCAGTGACCGGCCGGACGTCCCCGGAGGGGATCGACGACGAGCAGGGGGCCGTCCGGCCCGAGGACACCGGTGCCGGGCGCGACGCCCCACCGGCCGGCGACCGTCCCGGAGGCGCGCCCATGACCACGCCCAGCGCCATCACCCAGGAGGAGGCCGCGCACGACACCGTGGAGGCGGCGGTGCGCGCCCAGCTCACCAAGTCGCTCGGCGGGGTGCGCGGCATCGCCGAGGCCGCGGTGCCGACGATCGGCTTCACCGTCTCCTGGATCGTCACCGAGCAGCTGAGGACCTCGCTGATCGTCGGCGCAGGCCTGGCGGTGCTGCTGCTGCTGGTGCGGATCGCGCAGCGTTCCACGCCGCAGTTCGTGCTGAACAGCCTGATCGGCATCGGCGTCGGGGCGCTGTTCGCCAGCCGCAGCGGGGAGGCCAAGGACGTCTTCCTGCCGGGCATCTACTACAACGGCGGCTACGCCGTGGTCATGGTGCTGTCGGTGGTGGCGCGCTGGCCGGTGGTCGGGTTCCTCATCGGCTCGGTGACCGGCGACCCCACCGCCTGGCGGCAGGATCCCGGCATCGTGCGGCTCTGCTCCCGGCTGACCTGGCTGCTGATCATCCCGTGCCTGCTGCGGGTCGTGGTCCAGCTGCCGCTGTACCTGGCCGACCAGGTCGCGGCCCTCGGCATCGTCAAGGTCGCCCTGGGCTGGCCGCTCCAGGTGGCCGCCCTGGCCGCCATGGTCTGGGTCCTGGCCCGCGGCCGTACTCCGGTCGAGCGCTCGGCGCCGCCGCCCGCCGCGCCCTAGGACCGCCGGCGCCGGTCGCGGAGGCGGCGTAGCAGGTGGACGAGGGTGCCGGCGAGTGCCAGGCCGGCCGCCAGCAGGAGGGCGAGGCGGAGGGTGAGCCCCCATGGCCACGCCGGGCCCACCAGGTCGAGGTGGCCGACGGGATAGCTGACGCTCTTGGCCACCCACCGGGCGGTCGCGGTGTCGTGCTGCCGGGCGATGTCGAGGAGCACGCCGTCGAAGGCGAAGCCCGGCCGCGCGTTGGGACGGACGGCCGGGACGCCGTCGAGCGCCTTGGGCAGGGTGAGCGTCGAGGCGGCGGTGCCCGGCACGACGATCCGGTCGACCTCGCCCGCCGCGGTGGCGGCGTCTCCCCGGGGGACGAACGTCAGCCCGTGCCGGGAGCGGGCCGGCGCGCCGTCCAGGGTGAACGCGAGCGGCCGGGCCAGGAAGTTGAGCTCGGTGTAGCCACGGAAGACGGCGGCCAGCTCGGTCTCGGTGACGCCATCGGTCAGCAGCACCCCGAGGTCCTCGCGGTCCCAGCGGTAGGCGGCGCTGAGCAGGCCGGCGGAGTCGGCGGCCGCGAGGTGGGGCGGGGTGATGGCGGCCGCCCTGCCCGGTGAGTAGTGGGGCCAGCGCACGGCCGCGGCGGCCCGGCCGGCCGCCGCCTGGCCGGCGATCCGCTCGACGGCCCGCAGGGTGCCGTCGATCCCGGACAGCACCCCGGCGGAGGTGATCACGTCACCGTCGTCGACGTACCGGACGTCGTCCACCCAGCCGACCCGCGGATGGGAGCGGCGCAGCCCGATCAGGCCGAGCCAGTTCGAGGTGGCCGGCCGCCCGTCGAGGTAGCCGGCCTCCGCGAGGGTCTCGGCGCCGACGCACACGCTGACCAGGAGTGGCGATCCGCCGGCGCGCTGCCGGTCGAGCCAGGAGATGATCGGCGACCCGGGGGAGGGCTCACCCTCGATCTGCGGCACCACGATGACGTCCGGCGGCCCGGGCAGCAGCCGGTCGAGCTCGGCGAAATCGAGATCGGGCACCAGGTCGAGCCCGCCGACCAGCGGTACCAGGCGCCGCCGCGGCGCCACGGTGTAGACGTTGAACGCACCGCTCGCGGCCAGCACCTCGTAGGGCGGGAGCGCGTCGGCCGCGTTGGTGCCCTCGTTGCCGAGGACGACCACCGCGGTCGGCCTGGCCGGGTCGTGCGCCTGCACGGCCGCCGTGCGGCCGGGCGGCATCCGGCCGGGGGGCTCGGTGTACAGCCGCGCCCGCGCGGCGGTCATCGACGGGACCGCGACCGCCACCGGCACCGCGACCGTCACCAGCAAAACGGCGGCCCCGCGGCCGGCTCTTCCCGGCCACCGGCGCTTCCGGGCGGCGGCCCCGCCGGCCGGCCGGGCGTCGTGGCGCAGCACCGTCGCGAGCTGGCGCCGGACCAGCGTGCGCCATTTCCCGCGGGCCGGTGCGGGCCGCGTGCCGAAGGGGTCGTCAGGGGAGTGAGGGTTCATGTCCGGCACGCTGGCGTGTTTCGCCGGCATCGGACAGTCGACGGGCGTCATGCGTCCGAAATCTTGGGAAGAGGGGCAGAACGGCCCATCCCGGTGCCCGGACAACCGGCGTCCGCGGGCCACCGCCGATGGCCTCGGGTCGCCTACCTCCGGATCCGGCCCACCGGTGAGCGACGGATCCGGCCGGCGCCCCGGCGGGGCCGGTCGAGCCGGCGTCGTGGCGCCGCCGGGCGGCCGCTCAGTGCGGCGCCAGCAGGTGGGCGAGGTCCTGCTCGACCTCCTGACTGGCGACGAACAGCAGCTCGTCCCCGGCCTCCAGCGGGTCGTCGTCGGAGGGCACCAGCACCCGGCCCTCGCGCAGGATGGCCACCAGGGCCGAGTCCGGTGGCCAGGGCACCGACCCGGCCCGCTGGCCGACGACCGGGGCGTCCTCGGGCAGCGTCAGCTCGACCAGGTTGGCCTGGCCCTGCCGGAAGGTCATCAGGCGCACCAGGTCGCCGACGCTGACCGCCTCCTCCACCAGCGCCGACAGCAGGCGCGGCGTCGAGACGGCCACGTCGACGCCCCATGACTCGTTGAACAGCCACTCGTTCTTCGGGTGGTTGGTGCGGGCGACCACCCGGGGCACGCCGTACTCGGTCTTGGCCAGCAGCGACACCACCAGGTTGACCTTGTCGTCACCGCTGGCGGCGATCATCACGTGGCAGTTGCCGAGCCCGGCCTCGTCCAGCGAGGAGATCTCGCAGGCGTCGGCGAGCAGCCACTCCGCCCGCGGCACGCTGTCGATCTTGATGGCCTTGGGGTCGATGTCGATGAGCAGGACCTCGTGGCCGTTCTCCAGCAGCTCCGCGGCGATGGACCGGCCGACCGCCCCCGCGCCCGCGATCGTGACGCGCATCAGTGCGACTCCTCCTCGGGTGCCGTGGACAGCACCTTGTTGATCCGGTCCATGTCGTTCTCGCCGGCCATCACGTGCAGCACGTCGCCCTCCTGCAGCACGGTGTCGTGCTTGGGCAGCAACGCGTCGCCCATGCGGTTGACGAACGCCGCCCGGGTGCCGGCGGCCTCCTCCAGCCGGGAGATCAGCGTGCCGATCCAGCCGGGATGGTAGGCGACCTCGGCGAGCACCACGGCGCCGGTCGGGTCCCGCCAGAGCGGCTCGGCGCCCTCCGGCAGCACCCGGCGCAGGACCTGGTCGGCGGTCCACCGGACGGTGGCCACGGTGGGGATGCCCAGGCGCTGGTAGACCTCGGCGCGCCGCGGGTCGTAGATGCGCGCCACCACGTTGTCCACCCCGAAGGTCTCGCGGGCGACCCGGGCCGAGATGATGTTGGAGTTGTCGCCGCTGCTCACCGCCACGTAGGCGGCGGCGGACTCGATGCCGGCCTCCTCGAGCACGTCCCGGTCGAACCCGATGCCGGTGACGCGCCGGCCGCGGAAGCCGGCCCGCAGCCGCCGGAACGCCTGCGGGTCCCGGTCGATGATCGCGACCGAGTGGCCGCTGTCCTCGAGGATGTGAGCCAGGGTCGAGCCGACCCGGCCGCATCCCATGATGACGATGTGCATGCTCCCCCGCCGTTGGGTGTGAGGCGGCAAACGTTGGTACCTCTTCGGTTATCAGGCCAAGTATGGCCGGTTCTGAGGTGCCGTGCGGGCGTACTGTGCCCGAGGACTAGCATCATCACTCGTGGTGAAGGTTGCAGATGTGGTCAAGCGGCTACTCGTCGGGCGCGCCCTGCGCAGCGCCAAGGCGCACGAGCAGCTGCTGCCCAAGCGCATCGCCCTGCCGGTGTTCGCCAGCGACGCGCTCTCCTCGGTGGCGTACGCCCCGCAGGAGATCCTGATCACGCTGGGGGTGGCGGGCATCGCGGCCTACCACTTCACCCCGTGGATCGCGCTGGCCGTCGTGGTGATCCTGCTGACGGTCGTGGCCTCCTACCGGCAGAACGTCCGCGCGTACACCAGCGGCGGCGGCGACTTCGAGGTGGCCACCGTCAACCTGGGGGCCAACTACGGGCTGGTGGTGGCCAGCGCGCTCATGGTCGACTACGTGCTCACCGTGGCCGTGTCGATCTCCTCCGGGGTGGAGAACCTGGCGGCGGCGCTGCCGTTCCTGGTCGACCGCAAGGTCGCCGCGGCATTGATCATCATCGCCGTGCTCATGGTGATGAACCTGCGCGGCATCCGCGAGTCCGGCCTGGCGTTCGCGATCCCCACCTACACGTTCATGGCCAGCGTGTTCGGCCTGATGATCTGGGGCGGGGTCCGGCTGGCGGTGGGCGACGACCTGCGGGCGCCCACCGCCGGCTACACCGTCACCGGCGAGGGGACCGGGCTGACCGGCTTCGCGCTGGCCTTCCTGCTGCTGCGGGCCTTCTCCTCCGGCTGCGCCGCGCTCACCGGGGTGGAGGCGATCAGCAACGGGGTGCCGGCCTTCCGCAAGCCCAAAGGTAAGAACGCGGCGGCCACCCTGCTCATGCTGGGCCTGCTGGCCTCCACCATGTTCGCCGGCATCGTGGCGCTGGCGTACGTGACCGGCGCCAAGTTCGCCGACAAGTCGCAGGGCACCCAGCTGCTGGACCAGGCCGGCCGCCCGGTCGAGCACCCGCCGCCGGTGATCGCCCAGGTGGCGCAGACGGTGTTCAGCGACTTCACCCCGGCCTTCTACCTGGTCACCGCGATGACCGCGCTGATCCTGCTGCTGGCCGCCAACACCGCCTTCAACGGCTTCCCGGTGCTCGGCTCGGTGCTCGCGCAGAACCGCTACCTGCCCCGCCAGCTGCACACCCGCGGCGACCGGCTGGCCTTCAGCAACGGCATCGTGATCCTGGCCACCATGGCGGGGCTGCTGGTCTACGCCTTCCAGGCCGACACCACCCGCCTGGTGCAGCTCTACATCGTCGGGGTCTTCGTGTCGTTCACCCTCAGCGAGACCGGCATGGTGCGGCACTGGAACCGGCTGCTGACCACCGAGACCGACGCCCGCAAGCGCGCCACGATGAAGCGGGCCCGCGTCATCAACGCCTTCGGCGGCGCGGTCACCGGGCTGGTGCTGATCGTGGTGCTGGTCACCAAGTTCACCCACGGCGCGTGGATCGCCTGCGCGGCCATGGCGGTGCTGTTCACCATGATGCGCGGCATCCGGCGGCACTATGACAAGGTCGCCGCCGAGCTGACCGTCCCGGAGGACAGCCAGGTGGACGAGTCCATGCTGCCGGCCCGCAACCACGCCATCGTCCTGCTGTCGAAGATCCACAAGCCCACGCTGCGCGCCCTGTCGTACGCCCGGGCCACCCGGCCCTCCAAGCTGGAGGCCATCACGGTCGGGGTGGATCTGGCGGAGGCCCGGCAGCTGCAGCGGGAGTGGGAGGAGCGCGGCATCCCGGTGCCGTTGAAGGTCCTCGACTCGCCGTACCGGGAGATCACCCGCCCGGTGCTCGAGTACGTCAAGAGCCTGCGCCGCCGCTCGCCCCGCGACGTGGTCACCGTGTTCATCCCCGAGTATGTGGTGGGCCACTGGTGGGAACATCTCCTGCACAACCAGAGCGCGCTGCGGCTCAAGGGGCGGCTGCTGTTCCAGCCCGGCGTGATGGTGACCAGCGTGCCCTGGCAGCTGGCCTCCTCCGACCGGCTCAAGGGCCGCAAGGAGTGGTTCGCCGCCGGATCGGTGCGCCGGCCGTACGCTGAGTCGAACAAGGATGACCACGTCGCGACGTGAGCGGGGGGACCGTAGTGCCGATCGAACTCAACGTGGAGCGTGTCGCCAACGGCGGGTGGTGCGTCGCCCGGCACGAGGGCCGGGTGGTCTTCGTCCGGCACGCCCTGCCGGGTGAGCGGGTGCTCGCGGAGGTGACCGACGAGACCACGCGGTTCCTGCGGGCCGACGCGGTGGAGATCCTGGACGCGTCCCCCGACCGCGTCGCCCCGCCGTGCCCGTTCGCCGGTCCCGGCCGGTGTGGCGGCTGCGACTGGCAGCACGCCACCCTGGAGGCGCAGCGCCGGCTGAAGGGCGAGGTGCTGGCCGAGCAGCTCCAGCGGCTGGCCGGCCTGGAGGTGAAAGTGGACGTCGAGGAGGTGCCGGGCGCGCCGCAAGGGCTGGGCTGGCGCACCCGGGTGCAGTTCGCGATCACCCCGGACGGCACCGCCGGGCTGCGCCGGCATCGCTCGCACGAGATCGAGCCGGTGGACGCCTGCCTGATCGCGCATTCCGAGGTGGAGCGGATGGGGGTCGAGCGCCGCAACTGGCGCGGCGCCGCCGCCGTGGAGGCCATCGCCACCGGCACCCGGGAGCGGGCGGTCGTGGTGACGCCCAAGGGGCAGCGCACGGTCGCGGTGCCCGACCTGGCCGCCGAGGCCCACGTGCTGGTGGACGAGGGGCGCGGGCACGTCCGCGCGGTCCGCGGCCGCACCGCGCTCACCGAGCGGGTGGGGGAGCGGGAGTTCCAGGTCACCGGCAGCGGGTTCTGGCAGGTGCACCCCGGCGCGGCGGCCACGCTGCTCGGGGCGGTGCTGCAGTTCGCCGCGGTGCGCCCGGGCGACTGGGCGCTGGACCTCTACTGCGGCGTCGGCCTGTTCGCGGCCGGGCTGGCCGAGGCGGCCGGCCCGGAGGGCGCGGTGCTCGGGGTGGAGTCCGACGCCCGCGCGGTGCAGGACGCCCGCCGCAACCTGCGCGACCTGCCGCAGGCTCGGGTGGAGCGCGGCCGGGTGGAGGACACCCTGGACCGGCTCGGCGTGGAGCGCGCCGACGTGGTCGTCGCCGACCCGCCGCGCACCGGCCTCGGTCGCGAGGTGGTCGCCCGGGTGGCCGGCCTGGACGCCGCACGCGTCGTCTACGTCTCCTGCGACCCGGCGACGCTCGCCCGTGACCTGGCCTGGTTCGCCGAGCGCGGTTACCACCTGGCCGACCTGCGCGCCTTCGACGCCTTCCCGATGACCCACCACGTCGAGTCCGTCGCGCTGCTCACCCGCGAGCCCCGCTGACCGGCACCGGCCGGCCGCGGCCGAAGTTCACTGTCAGCTGCTAAAAACCGCTGCCGCCTTACTCAATTTATGACAGGTTCTGACTTATCCGTTTATTGCAATTAGGTCGGGTACTCCACTCCGGGGCGCGGGACGGACCCGCGAACCGGAAAGGAGAACGACGCATATGGTGAAGGCGAACAGGACGAACTCCGGTGACCGGCGGATCGGGCGGCGGGCGGCGGCGCTCGCCGGGGCGGCGGCCCTCTCGCTGGCGGTGCCGGCCGTCGCGGCCGGCCCGGCGGCGGCGCAGGCGGCGCCGTGCGTGCAGAAGATCGCCGTGGTGAACAACGCGGCGTTCGTGCTGTCGTGGTCGGCGAGCACCCGGACCGGGGAGCGGTCCGCCACCACCGACGCCTACCCGATCAACCAGACCAGGACCATCGACCTGGCCGCCACGGCGTTCCCCGAGGGCACCGACGTGCGGCCGTACGTGCACGCGGTGGCCGGGACCGACAACTACGGCAACTCCTACGTCTCGTACTGCGACAACGGCCAGACGGCCACCTACACGGTCACCGGCACCACGCTGGACTACTCGGTGACCCTGCTGACCTGACCCGACCGGTCTGCGGCCCGCGTACCCGCGCGGGCCGCCGGGCCCGGCCCGGGGTGCGCGGTCCCCGGACAGGGCGGTGGGCCTCAGGTGGCCGGCACGCCTTCCAGTCGGGCCACCATCCGCGCCAGCAGGTCCCGCATCTCGATCTGCCCCGCCTTGAGGTGCGCGATGTCCGCGCGCATCAGGGCGTAACTCTTCTCCATGTTGCCGATCGATCGCTCGACCACGGAGAAACGATCGCGCATTTCCACCTTTATTTCAGAAATGTCGCATTTGATGGTGCTGATATCGCTCTTCATGACGCTGATATCGGCCTCGACGGCCGTGACGCGTTCTTCCAGGTACGGCATGCGAGCAGCATAGGACGGCCCCGCGGGCCGGCGGGGGAGATCCGCGTGATGGCTCCGGCCGGACGTGCACTTTGCCATTCTTTGACCAGGCATTTTCTAGGCTGCCGCCATGGCGAGATGGGTGGGCGGGCGCGGCTTCGAGGTGGACACGGTGACCCTCGACGGCGGCGCGCGGCTGCGGGTGCGCCAGTACGGGGTCGTCGTGGCCTACTGCCGCACGGTGGCGGAGGTCGCCGAGCACGTCGACCTGGCCGAGCTGGCCGAGCTGATCATCCTGCCCGGCGCGGGGGCTCGGCCTCGCGGGTGACCGATCCGGGCGCCTTGTCGTCGCGCAGCCCGCGCCAGGACGGGTGGCGCAGCCGGCCGTCGTGCGTCCACTCGGCGTACTGGACCTCGCCCACCAGCACCGGCTCCACCCAGCGGGCGTCGCGGGCCTGCTCGCGCGGCACCGGGCCGTCGAACGGCGGGCGCGGGCGGGCCAGCGGGGCGAGCGTCTCGGCCAGGTCGCGCAGGGTCTCCTCGGTGAACCCGGTGCCGACGTTGCCCGCGTAGACCAGCCGGCCGGCCTCGTGCACCCCGACCAGCAGCGAGCCGATGGTGGCCGCCCGCCGGCCGCGGCCGGGCGTCCAGCCGCCGATCACGACCTCCTGGGCGCGGAAGTTCTTGACCTTGGTCCACTCGGCGGACCGCCGGCCCGGCCGGTAGGGGGAGGACAGCCGCTTGGAGACGATGCCCTCGATGCCGAGCCGGCGGCTGAGCTCCAGGGCGTGCGCCCCCTCGTCGCGGAACCAGGCCGGCACCTGCCAGCGGGCGCCGGCCGCGACGGTGTCCTCCAGCAGCCGCCGCCGCTCCACGTAGGGCAGCGCGATCACCGGCTCGCCGTCCAGGTGCAGGATGTCGAACAGCATGTAGGTCACCGGAACCTGCTGGGCCAGCCGCCGCACCCGCTCGGCGCGCCGCTGGTGCATCCGCGGCTGCAGCGCCGAGAAGCTCGGCCGGCCCGCGTCGTCGAAGGCGACGATCTCCCCGTCCAGCACCACGGCCCGGCCCTGGACCGCGCCGGCCAGCGGATAGAGCTCGGGGTAGGCCACGGTGACGTCCTTGCCGGAGCGGGAGACCAGCCGCAGGGCGGCGTCCTCGACGTAGGCGAGCGCGCGCACGCCGTCCCACTTCATCTCGTGCCCCCAGGCCTCCTCCTCGCCGGCCGGCGGCAGCGGCCCGAGCTGCGCGAGCATCGGGGCGTAGGTCGGAAGTCCCCCCATGAGGCCTTTCTTACCCGCTGCGAGCTTCGTTGCGAACCCCTAACCGGCGGGTCATCACCGGACCGGCGCCGCGTGCCGCCGCCACCGCCCGGATCGGCCATCCTTTGCCCGGGATAATGGTGGTATGAAACTGCGGATCTTCACCGAGCCGCAGCAGGGCGCGTCCTACGACGACCTGCTGCGCGTCGCGCGCACGGCCGAGCGGCTCGGCTTCGACGCCTTCTTCCGGTCCGACCACTACCTGCGCATGGGTGAGGGCGACCCGGACCCGGGGCCGACCGACGCCTGGGTGACCCTGGCCGGGCTCGCCCGGGAGACCGGGACGATCCGGCTGGGCACCCTGGTGACCGCCGCGACCTTCCGGCTGCCCGGCCCGCTGGCCATCTCGGTGGCCCAGGTGGACCGGATGAGCGGCGGCCGGGTGGAGTTCGGCTTCGGCACCGGCTGGTTCGACGCCGAGCACAACGCCTACGGCATCCCGTTCCCGCCGGTCGCCGAGCGGTTCGCCCGGTTCGAGGAGCAACTGGAGATCATCACCGGGCTGTGGACCACCGAGCCGGGGGAGACGTACTCGTTCGAGGGCGCCTACTACCGGCTCGCCGACGCGCCGGCGCTGCCCAAGCCGGTCCAGCGCCCGCGCCCGCCGGTGATCGTCGGGGGGGTCGGCGCCCGGCGCACGCCGCGGATCGCGGCCCGGTTCGCCGACGAGTACAACGTGCCCTTCCACGGTCTGGGCGACACCGAGGCGGCCTACGGGCGGGTGCGCTCGGCCTGCGAGGCGGCCGGCCGCGGCTCCATCGTGCTGTCGGCGGCCCAGGTCGCCTGCGTCGGAGCCGACGAGGCCGAGCTGGCCCGCCGGGCGGCGGCGATCGGGCGCGAGGTGGCCGAGTTGCGGGAGAACGGCCTGGCCGGCACCCCGCAGGAGGTGGTCGACAAGATCGGCGAGTTCGCCAAGCTCGGCTGCGAGCGGGTGTACCTGCAGATCCTCGACCTGTCCGACCTGGACCACCTGGAGCTGATCGCCGCCGAGGTGCTGCCGCACGTGTGACGGCCGGGCGCCGCGGACCGGAGTACCGCTGCCGCCGGGGCGCCGCGAACGCGTCAGCCGGCCGGCGTCCGGTCCAGCCGGGCGCGCACCGCCGCGGCGGACCAGTTCAGCGCCGGGGCCAGCGGCTCCGGAGCGGGCCAGTCGTTGATCTCCGCGAGCAGCCGGAAGTGCCGGTCCCGCCGCGGGTCGCCCATGCCGTCCAGCCGCCGCAGCAGCCGGCGGCGCAGCGCGGCGTCGTCGGGCCGGCCGACGAGGCCGGCGTAGTACGCGGCCACCGCCGCGACCGCCGGGTCCGCCTGGCGCGCGGCGGGCTCGACGCCCGCCGCCACGGCCGGCCCAGCCTCCTGCCGGACGGTCGCGGCGAGATCGGGGCGCAGCCGCGGCGTCCCGTCCGGCGCGTGTTCGGCGAGGTGATCCTCGGTCATCCGCCGCATGCGGGCCCGGAAGCCGGAGTCCAGGGCGAGCTCGGCCCACTCCGTCCAGGCCCGGAGCCGCCGGGGGTCGGGGTCGTCGGGCGGTTCGGGGGTCATCGAGCGCCGGGCCGCCGCGAGCGCGGGGCCGGCGCCCAGGACGGCGTCCAGGAAGTCGTCGACCAGCCGCCGGCGTTCGCCGGCGGACAGCTGTGCTGACCTGTGCATGAGATCGGTCTCCTCGGCGGTGAGCCCGCGTTCGGCCACCGCCGACAGCACGGCGTGGCGCAGGCGCAGGGCCTGGATCTGCACGGCCAGGGCTTCGGCGTGCGTGGCGGCGACCTCGGCGAGCGACAGCTCCCGGTCCAGGATCCGGCGGATCGTGGCCAGGCCCAGCCCGAGGTCGCGCAGGGTCCGCACCAGGTCCAGGCGCGCGGCGGCACCGGCGTCGTAGCGGCGGTGGCCGGCCGGGCTTCGGTTCGTCGGCGCCACGATCCCGCGGTCGGAGTAGAACCGGATCGCCTTGACCGTCAGACCGGTCCGCCGGGCCAGCTCGCCGATCGAGTAGAGCGTGTCGCCGTCCATGCCCCCACCCTGACGCCTCCCGCCGGGGGAGGTTCAAGCCCGCCGGGGCACCCGACCGCGACCTGAGGTCCGGGCCGCGCAGGGCAGGAGTTGCCGGGAAGGGCGGGCGCCTCTGGCGCCGCCGTGCCGGTATTCCGGTGGTCCGTACCGTCAGGATAGGGAAAGATCGGGCAGCGTGCTGCTGACGATCTCCACGACCACGCGGCCGGCCACCGATCTCGGATTCCTGCTGCACAAGCATCCCGACCGGGTGCAGGAGTTCGGCCAGTCGTTCGGCACCGCCCGGGTCTTCTACCCCGAGGCCACCGCCGAGCGCTGCACGGCCGCGCTGATGCTCGAGGTGGACCCGGTCCGGCTGGTGCGCTCGCGCGGCCGCACGGCGCCCGACTTCAGCGGGATCTGGCGTGGAACTCCGGGCGTTTACGCCCGGGAGGAAACGACGGCGCGGGAGGGCCTCCAGGCCCGAGCGGTGCCGTGACGGCCGGTTCATGTGAGCGGATCAGTCCGGCCGTTTCTGGGTTTCGATGTACTCCTTGATGATCGACAGTGGAGCGCCGCCGCAGGAGGCGGCGAAGTAGGACGGGGACCACAAGTGCCCGCCCCACAGATATTGACGCACGTGCGGGCCGAACTCTTTGCGGAGGAGCCGGGCCGAGACGTCCTTGAGTGAGTTGAACAGGACCGACAGGGCCACTTTGGGCGGGTGGTGGACCAGCAGGTGCGCATGATCGTGCTCGCCGTTGAACTCGACTAGGACGGCGCCGAAGTTGTCGCCTACCTCGACCATGATGGCTTCGCAGCGGTGCGGCATCTCGTCGGTGAACACTTTCCGCCGATATTTGGGGGTAAAGACCAAATGGGCGTGGAGGTGGTAGACACGGTGCGGCCTGCGCGGATATCGGGATCGAGTTTCCATCGCGGTGAGATGGACCGGACGATAATGTGTTCGATTGTGAGGCTGGTGGTGCAGGTGAAGCTCCTGCCAACGCCCGAGCAGGCGACGGCGCTGGAGGCGACCCTGCGCGCGGTCAACGCGGCCGCCTGCCAGGTCTCCCGCCACGCCCACGCCCAGCGCACGTTTCGCAACTACGACCTGCGCAAGCACACCTACGCGCAGATCAAGGACGGGTACGGGCTGGCCGCTCAGGCCGCGCAGCACGTCATCAAGAAGGTCGCCGACGCCTACGCCGCCCTGCATGCCAATATCCAAGCCGGGAACCTGGGCAAGGTGGGCTCTGCCCGCCGGGCACGGGCCGAGGCCACTGTGATCGTCTTCCGTGCCGAAGCCGCCCAGCCGTTCGATGACCGCTGCCTGTCCTGGCAGATCGACGCGCGGACGGTGTCGATCTGGTCGGTGGCCGGGCGGCTGAAGAACCTGAGGTTCACCGCGTCCGCCGTACAGCTCAAGACGCTGTCGGCACACCGCAAGGGCGAGTCCGATCTGGTCTACCGGGACGGCATGTGGTTCCTGATCGCGACCTGCGACGTGCCCGCCCCCCGCGTCAAGGACCCGGACGGCTTTGTGGGGGTGGATCTGGGCATCGTCAACATCGCCACCACCAGCGACGGAGCCCGTCATTGCGGCAGGGCTGTGAACGCGGTCAGGCACCGCCGGCGCGAGCTACGCCGCCGCTTGCAGGCCACGCGCACCAAGTCCGCCAAGCGGTTGCTCAAGCAGCGCCGCCGTAAAGAAGCGCGGTTCGCCGCCAACACCAATCATGTCATTGCCAAGCGGATCGTGACCGAGGCAGAACGCACCGGCTCCGGCATCGCCCTGGAAGACCTCCGGGGCATCCGGGACCGGGTACGGCTTCGCAAGCCCCAGCGGGTCACGCTGCATTCCTGGAGCTTCCACCAGCTGGGTTGCTTCATCGGCTACAAGGCGGCCCGGGCCGGGGTCGCTGTCATCTACGTCGATCCGGCTTTCACCTCCCAGCAGTGCTCGTCGTGTGGGCATGTGGACCGCAAGAACCGGCTCGATCAAGCCTCTTTCTCGTGTACGTCGTGCGGCTTCGCTGAGCATGCGGACGTCAACGCAGCCCGCAACATCGCCGCGCGCGGTGCGATGGGCTGGGCAGTGAGTCACGCTGCCTGACGCGGACCGGACCGTCGAAGCCCTCGACGGCGAGGAGCTGCAAGCTCGGTCGTTTACGGCCGAGAAGCTGACCCTGGGACAGTACGTAAACGACCGTCCCTACGCGGCGTCCTCGATGCTGGCCGTGGCGCTCGCCGACGTCTTCCGCACCGCCCGGGCCGGCATCTGCCGGGCCCGGCCCGAGGGCCCACGACGTGCTGGTGGACGCGATCGTGCTCGACGTGCCGGAGGACGTCGCGGTGGCCCGCAACGCCGGGCGCCCGGACCGCGACTTCGGCGCGCACGTGATCGCCCGGCAGCGCCGGGACCTGCGGCGGTCACTGTCCCGGATGGCCAAGGAGGGCTTTCGCCGGGTGCACGTGCTGCGCGGCGCCGAGATCGACGAGGTGACGATCTCCTACGAGAAGGCGTGGTCGGACCGCCGCGAGCTGACCGGCCCGTTCGACCTGATCGGTGACGTGCACGGCTGCCTGGCCGAGCTGTGCGCGCTGCTCGACCGGCTCGGCTGGCGGGTGCGCCGCGACGAGGCGGGCCGGCCGGCCGGCGCCGACCACCCCGAGGGGCGGACGGCGGTCTTCGTCGGCGACCTGGTGGACCGGGGCCCGGACACCCCCGGGGTGCTCCGGCTGGTGATGGGGATGGCCGCCGCGGGCACCGCGCTGTGCGTGGCCGGCAACCACGAGGTCAAGCTGGTGCGGGCGCTGGACGGCCGCAAGGTCCGCCTGGCGCACGGCCTGGAACGCTCGCTGGAGCAGCTGGCCGGCGAGCCGGAGGAGTTCCGCCGGGCGGCCCGCGACTTCATGGACGGGCTGCTGAGCCACTACCGGCTGGACGGCGGCCGGCTGGTGGTGGCGCACGCGGGCCTGAAGGAGGCCTACCACGGCCGCGCCTCCGGCCGGGTGCGGGCGTTCGCCCTGTACGGCGACACGACCGGGGAGACCGACGAGTACGGCCTGCCGGTCCGTTACCCCTGGGCGCGGGACTACCGGGGGCGCGCCATGGTCGTGTACGGCCACACGCCGATCCCCGAGCCGGAGTGGGTGAACAACACGATCTGCCTGGACACCGGGTGCGTGTTCGGCGGGCGGCTCACGGCGCTGCGGCATCCCGAGCGGGAGCTGGTCGCGGTGCCCGCCGAGCGGGTCTGGTACGAGTCGGTGCGGCCGCTCGCCCCGGCCGAGCGCGACCCGGAGGTGCTGGACATCGGCGATGTCACCGGCACCAGGTACGTGGAGACCCGGACCGGCGGGAAGGTGAAGGTCGATCAGGAGCGGTCGGCCGCCGCGCTGGAGGTGATGAGCAGGTTCGCGGTGGACCCGCGCTGGCTGGTCTACCTGCCGCCCACGATGGCGCCGGCGGCGACGTCCGCGCTGGACGGCTTCCTGGAGCACCCGGCGGAGGCGTTCGAGGAGTTCCACCGGGCCGGGGTGGCCGAGGTGGTGTGCGAGGAGAAGCACATGGGCTCGCGCGCCGTCGCGGTGCTGGCCCGCACGCCGGAGGTGGCCGCGGCGCGCTTCGGTGTCACCGATGGCGCCCGCGGCGTGGTGTACACCCGCACCGGCCGGCCGTTCTTCGACGACCCGGCGCTGATGGTGGAGGTGGTGGACGGGCTGCGCGCGGCGGCCGAGGCGGCCGGGCTGTTCGACGACCTGGCGACCGGCTGGCTGGCGCTGGACGGCGAGCTGCTGCCGTGGTCGGCCAAGGCCGGCGGCCTGATCCGCGAGCAGTACGCCGCGGTGGGCGCGGCGGCCCGGGCGGCGCTGCCCGAGGCGCTGGCCGCGCTGCGCGCGGCGGCCGGGCGCGGTCTGGGTGTGGAGGATTTGGTGGACCGCACCCGACGCCGACTCGACAACGCTGCCCGATTCCGTGACGCTTATGCGCGGTATTGCTGGGAGACCAGCGGCATGTCCGGTCTGCGGTTCGCGCCGTTCCAGATCCTCGCGGTGGAGGGACGGGCACCGGCGGCCGAGGAGCCGCGGTCCTGGCACCTGGCCACGCTGGCCCGGATGGACGCCGGCCTGGTGCGGCCCACCCGGCACATCACCGTCGACACCGGCTCGCCGGATTCGCGGGCGGCGGCCGTCGACTGGTGGACCTCGCTGACCGAGGCGGGCGGCGAGGGCATGGTCGTCAAGCCGGCCCGGCCGGTACCCGGGCGGGTGCAGCCGGGGGTGAAGGTCCGCGGGCGGGAGTACCTGCGGATCATCTACGGGCCCGACTACACCGAGACGCTGGACGTGCTGCGGGACCGCTCCCTGGGCCGGAAGCGGTCGCTGGCGCTGCGCGAGCACGCCCTCGGCCTGGAGGCCCTGGCCCGGCTGGCGGGCGGCGAGCCGCTGTGGCGGGTGCACGAGCCGGTC
>NZ_BOOU01000019.1 GCF_016863395.1 Sphaerisporangium rufum
GGGTGCACGAGCCGGTCTTCGCGGTCCTCGCCCTGGAGTCCGAGCCGGTGGACCCGCGGCTGTGATCAGGCCGGCCGCCGCCCGGCGGCGGCGCGGACGGCCGGCGGCGGGAGCGGCTCGACGGCGCGGCGGACGTAGGCCGCCAGGTCCTCGCCCTGGGCGTACAGCGCGGCCAGTGCCGCGCGGCAGCCGGCGACCGTGCCGGGGTCGGTGATCCGGCGGCCGCCCAGGTGCGCCCCCCGCCGGTCGTAGCGCACCTCGTACATGAGAGGGGAGGCGAAGACCAGCAGCTCGGGGAGCGGCCCTGCCTCTTCCAGCGGGCCGATCGCGGTGGCGGGCAGCACCCGGGCCCGCTCGCCGGCCGCCACCCGGGCGGCCAGCACGTGCAGCTCCCACTGCAGGTAGGGGGTGAGCGGCTCGGCGACGATCCGGACCCGGCGGAACTCGGCGTACCCGGCGTACTCGGCGGCCAGCGAGCCGCGCCGCTCGTCGATCAGCCGCAGGGAACGTTCCCAGTCGCCCTCGGCCATCGCCACCCAGCTCGGCTCGTACGGTTCGTGGAACTCCTGCGCCCGTTCCAGCTTCCACACCACGCCCGAGGCGTTCTGGTAGGCGGCCTGGAACTCCCGGCCGTACTCCTCGCGGCCCAGCAGCGCCGCCGGGGCCCGCCGCACCTCCCGCAGCACGCCGGCGGCCGGCTGGTCACCCGTCGTCGTCAGGGCCATTCGGTACTCCCTCGTCGTCCGGTGGCGCGGGCGCCCCGGGGCGGAGCCGGGACCCGGTGGCACCGGCCGATCGCGGACCGTGCTCGCCGGCACGCGCGGCGAGCGGCGAGCCGGGACCGGGGATCACGCCGGTCGGCACGAACAGAGGGATCATGAAACGGCCGACCGGGACCGTCAAGGCCCAAAAGCCGGGCGTGCCCGCCCCGATGCGGGGCGGGCGGGCGGCCGTCAGCGCCGCGTCAGTGCCATGGCAGTGCCGCGTCAGCGCGCGTCAGCGCGCGTCAGTGCCGGTTCGGTGCCGGTTCGGTGCCGGTGGCCGTGCTGGAGATGGCGGCGGCGGGGATGGCGGGGGCCGTGGTGCCGGTGGCGGACGCGGCCGAGCACGGCGGTCACGATCCAGGCCAGGAACGCCAGCTTCAACAGGACGAACACCGGGACCGGCGACCCGGTCACCACCGCGGCCAGCAGGGCGGCGGCCAGCACGAAGGCCGCCACCGGCGACGGCCGCCGCGGTCCGGGCCGGACCGGGAACGGGCGGGGGCCCACCTGGAACGGGTGCGGGCCCTGCCACACCGGACCCTGCCACACCGGGCCGGGCGGCGGCGTCCGGCCGCCCGCCCGGGGCCCGCCCGGCGGGGCCGGGGCGCCGGGCAGGTCGGCCGTCACCCGCCGCAGCTCGCCGGCGGTGCGGGCGGCCAGGGCGGCGTCCAGCCGCTCGCCGAGCTCCTCGTGGGTGAGCCGGCCCTGCGCGAAGTGCTCGCGCAGGTCGGCCATCACCGCGTCGCGTTCGGCGTCGCCGACGCGCAGATCGTCGGTCATCGGCTCCTCCTCCGAAAGGCCGGGGTCACTCGTCCCCGGGGTCGCCGTCGGCCAGAATCTGGTACAGCTTGCGGCGGGTCTCCGTCAGGATCTGGCCGGCCTGGCGCAGCTGCGCGTCGGTGCCGGTCTGCGCGATCTGGAACAGCGCCGCGGCGGCCTGGCGGGTGAGGTCGAAGAGCTCGTGCACGCCGTCGTCCACGTCCGGGCGCATCTCCTCCCAGGGCGCGCGCACCTCGTCGGGGTGCTCGGCCACGTAGGCGCGGCCGGCGTCGGTGAGGCGGAAGGTCTTGCGGCCGTCGGTCTCCTCGGCGCGCACCAGCCCTTCGTCGGTGAGCTGCTGGAGGGCGGGGTACACCGCGCCGGGGCTGGGCTTCCAGCCGCCCTGGCTCCGCTGGGCGATCTCCTGGATGACCTGGTAGCCGTTGCGCGGCTCCTCGGCGAGCAGCGCGAGGATCGCCGCCCGGACGTCGCCGCGCTTGGCCTTGCGGCCGCCGCGGCCGAACGGGCCGAACGGGCCGCCGCGCCCGAAACCGGGACCGAACGGCCCGCGCGCGAAGTCCCAGGGGAAGGCGCCGGGGCCGCCGCGCCCGCGCCCGCGGCGCTGGCCCGGGGCGTCGTGCTCGCCGGGCGGGCCGGGCCGGCCGCGGTGGTGGGGTCCCTGGTGCCAGGCGGCGGACATCGCGGCGAGCGTGGCCAGGCCGCGCCGCAGCGCCCGGGGGTCGCCCCAGGGGCCGGCGTGCAGGGGATGCGCGTGGGTCATGGCACTCCTCCGGTCGGCTGCGAGCGATCGTTTCCTGACCGCTCTCGATGTCTCAACGATATATCGAGAACATTCGAAGAGCAATCCCCGGTTTCGAGACGGCCGGTGATCTCCCGGCCTGCCATCGCCTCCGCCGGGGGGCTGGACCTGTGCCGGTCAGGCCTGCCTGCGGGTGGCGTAGGCGCGGACCTTGGCGCGGTTGCCGCAGACCCGCATGGAGCACCAGCGGCGGGTGCGGCTGCGGGTGGCGTCCCAGAACACCCAGCCGCACTCGTGGTTCGGGCACTGCTTGAGGCGCGGCCAGTCGCCGCCCGCCGCCACGGCGACCCAGGCCGCGGCGATCTCGCCCACGGTGTCCGTCGCGGCCAGCGGGGTCCCGGTGTCCAGCCGTACCGGCAGCGGGAGGGCGTCCAGCACGGCGTGCGCCCGGTCCAGGGCGGCCGCGTCCACCTCGCCGCCGTTGGTGGCGAGCAGGCGTGCGCGCAGTCCGGCGCGCAGCGCCAGGGCCTGCTCGTGCTCCCGGCGGCCGGTCGGCCGGTCCGGGCGGCGGGCGGCGAGCCAGGCGCGCCAGCCCTCATAGGACGCGATGGAGTCGGTGCCCTCCTCGATGTCCACGGTGTTGGCGAAGTCGAGGAGCAGGGCGGCCGGCGCCGGCGGTTCGGTCACTCTTCCATCAAACCAGAAAGCCGGTTAGGCTCACACCATCTAACAGGATAGGTGGTTAAAAATGGCACAGGATGTCGCGACGGCCGGACGGGCGGCGCTGGACGGCGGGCCGGCACCGCGGCCCGCGGACGGGCCCGGAGCCGGCCGCAACGAGATCGTGCTGGTGACCTTCACCGCGGTCACCAACCTCGCCGACGGCGTCCTGAAGGTCGCGCTCCCGCTGCTCGCGGTGGGGCTGACCGGCTCGCCCGGCCTGGTGGCGGGGGTGGCGCTGACCCTCACGCTGCCGTGGCTGCTGTGCTCGCTGCCGGTCGGCGTGCTGGTGGACCGGTGGGACCGGCGCCGTCTCGCCGTGGCCGCCGGGCTGGCCCGGCTGGTGGCGGTGGGCGGGCTGCTGGCCGCCGTGCCGGCCGGGCTGCTGAGCCTGCCGCTGCTGTACGCCGCCGGCCTGGTGGTGGGGGTGGCCGATGTGGTCGGGACCACGGCGGTGAGCGCGCTGGTGCCGGCCGCGATCCCGCGGCGGCGGCGCGGCCGGGCCAACGCCTGGATCGCCGGCGCCGAGACGCTGGCCGGCGAGTTCTGCGGCCCGGCGGTCGGCGGCCTGCTGGCCGGGGCCGGGGCCGCGCTGGCGCTCGGCTCCTCGGCCGGCGGGTTCCTGCTCGGCGCAGTGCTGATCAT
This sequence comes from Sphaerisporangium rufum, assembly GCF_016863395.1. Lineage (GTDB taxonomy): Bacteria > Actinomycetota > Actinomycetes > Streptosporangiales > Streptosporangiaceae > Sphaerisporangium > Sphaerisporangium rufum. Next base: position 3,649 of record NZ_BOOU01000019.1, read on the forward strand.
GCTGCTCGCCGGGCGCTTCACCGGCCGCGCCGCACCGGCCGCGGACGTTCCCGTCCCGCCCGCCGGTTCGGGCGGCGGCGGGCGTGCGATGCTCGGCGAGATCAAGGAAGGTCTGGTCTTCCTGTGGCGGCAGCGCCTGCTGCGCACGATGGCGCTCACCATCTCCGTGCTCGCGGGCTGCTGGAGCGCCTGGCTGGCCCTGCTGCCCTCCTACGCGACCGGCGTGCTGGCCCTGGATCCGGCCGGCTACGGGCTGCTGATCAGCGCCATCGGCGTGGGCGGGCTGGCCGGCGCCGCGCTGACCTCCGTGGTCAACCGGCTGCTCGGCGTCCGCTGGGCGCTGTTCGCCGACCTGGTCGGCACGTTCCTCATGATGATCGTCCCGCCGGTGCTGCCGGTCGCCTGGGCGGTCGGCGCGGCGGCCTTCCTCGGCGGCATGGGCGGGACCCTGTGGACGGTCAACGCCCGCACCATCTCCCAGAACCTGGTGCCCGACCATTTGCTCGGCCGGTACGGCGCCGCCTCGCGGATGCTGAGCTGGGGCACGCTACCGCTGGCGGCCGGGGTGGCCGGGATCCTGGCCGAGCTGGCCGGCGTGCGGGCCGCCTTCGCGGTCTTCGCCGCGGCGGCGGCGCTGCTGGTGGTGCCGTTCCTGCGGGTGGTCACCCCGCGGGAACTCGCCGCGGCCACCGCGATCCCCGGACGTGACGTAAGTCACCCTCAGCCGGGAACACCGGCCGGGACCTGAGCGTTGTCACGGTCGAACGGGATCGTTCTGCGCTGGGAGGGCTGGGGGGTGCTCTCAGTGCGGGACGGTCCCGCTCTGCTTTCCCGGGGGTCGCCGGTGACCCCGCGTGTCCGGGCGACACGCCGCATCCGGCGCCGATATCTTCGCCGCTTGGCCGAGTTTTTGCCGTAGGGTCCCACTACGTGATCGACGCATGATGGGGCACACGCACGCGCTCAGCGGCGCGACGGTCTGGCTGCTGGTCGCACCGGGACTCGCCGCCCTGCCCGGCACCGGACCGTTCCCGGAATCGCTGTATCCCGCCGTGGCGGGCGTGCTGAGCCCGGGCGAGCTGATCGCCGGGGCGCTGGTCTGCGCCGGCGCGGCGATGCTGCCCGACCTGGACCACCCGCACGCCACGATCGCCCAGACGTTCGGCCCGGCCACCTGGGTGCTGAGCAAGGCGGTGAACTGGGCGAGCGGCGGGCACCGGCACGCCACGCACTCGCTGCTGTTCGCGCTGGCCGCCGGGATCGGCGCGCATCTGCTGGCCGGGGCGTACCCGGTGGCCAGGGACGTCATGGTGGTGCTGATGATCGGCCTGGCCATCCGGGCGATCGGCATCGGCGTGCCCGGCAAGGAGATCACCTCGGCGCTGGTCAACATCGGCCTGACCGCGGCGGCGTTCCTGATGTTCCGCTCGGGAGGCGTCGGCTACGCCTGGCTCGGGTTCGCCGTCGGCATCGGCTCGCTGGTCCACGTGGTCGGCGACTGCCTGACCGAGCGCGGCTGCCCGGTGCTGTGGCCGGTGAAGGGCCGCTGGGTGCTGCCGTACCGGATCGGCATCAAGACCGGCCGCAAGTTCGAGGTCCAGCTGGTCGGGCCGGTGCTGTCGGTCGTGGTGATCGGCCTGTTCGCGCTCCGGCTCACGCCGGCCGCCGGCTGAGGCGGCGGGCGCCCGCAGCCGATATTACCTGAGAGTAACTTGATGTCGAGATATGTGACCCGATATCTTGATGTCGAGAGATCTGTCGCGACGGAGGGGTTAGGACGTCCTAACGAGGCGGGCCACTTCGCCGGTGCGGCAGGATCTATGGGGCGAACCCCACTTTATGGGCGGCCCATCGTCGGTCGCGATGAGCGTGAATCAAGGGAGGCGAGTCTCCGTGTCCGCGAACAGCTTCGGCAGCCGTGACACACTCCGCGTCGGTGACGCGGCCTACGAGATCTACCGGCTGGACGCCGTCGAGGGGTCGGCACGCCTCCCGTACAGCCTGAAGATCCTTTTGGAGAACCTGCTGCGCACCGAGGACGGCGCGAACATCACCGCCGACCACATCCGCGCGCTCGGCGGCTGGGACCCCTCCGCCGCCCCCAGCGTCGAGATCCAGTTCACTCCGGCCCGGGTGATCATGCAGGACTTCACCGGCGTGCCGTGCGTGGTGGACCTGGCCACCATGCGCGAGGCGGTCGGCGACCTCGGCGGCGACCCGGCCCGGATCAACCCGCTCGCGCCGGCCGAGCTGGTCATCGACCACTCCGTCATCGTCGACCATTTCGGCGCGCCGGACTCCTTCCGGCGCAACGTCGAGCGCGAGTACGAGCGCAACCACGAGCGTTACCAGTTCCTGCGCTGGGGGCAGACGGCGTTCGACGAGTTCAAGGTCGTCCCGCCCGGCACCGGCATCGTGCACCAGGTCAACATCGAGCACCTGGCCCGGGTCGTCATGATCCGCGACGGCCGGGCCTACCCCGACACCTGCGTCGGCACCGACTCGCACACCACCATGGAGAACGGCCTCGGCGTGCTCGGCTGGGGCGTCGGCGGCATCGAGGCCGAGGCCGCGATGCTCGGCCAGCCGATCTCCATGCTCATCCCGCGCGTGGTGGGCTTCAAGCTGACCGGCGAGCTGCCCGCCGGCGCCACCGCGACCGACCTGGTGCTGCGCATCACCGAGATGCTGCGCCGGCACGGCGTCGTCGGCAAGTTCGTGGAGTTCTACGGCGAGGGCGTGGCGGCGGTCCCGCTGGCCAACCGGGCCACCATCGGCAACATGAGCCCGGAGTTCGGCTCCACCTGCGCGATCTTCCCGATCGACGAGGAGACCGTGAAGTACCTGCGGCTGACCGGCCGCACCGCCGAGCAGGTGGCGCTGGTCGAGGCGTACGCCAAGGCCCAGGGCCTGTGGCACGACCCCGCCGCCGAGCCGGAGTTCTCCGAGTACATCGAGCTCGACCTGTCCACGGTCGTGCCGTCCATCGCCGGGCCCAAGCGGCCGCAGGACCGCATCGAGCTGGCCGCGGCCAAGGACACCTGGCGACGCGACGTGCGGGTGTTCGTCCCGGACGCCAACGGGGTGGACGAGGAGGGCAAGGAGTCCTTCCCGGCCTCCGACGCCCCGGCCTCCAACCTGGGCGCCGACGGGGAGCGCGCCGAGGGCGACGAGCCGCACGCCGCCACCGCGCCCGGCGCCGAGGCGCAGGCGGGCCGGCCCAGCGCGCCGGTGCCGGTGACGCTGGCCGACGGCACCTCCTTCGAGCTCGACCACGGCGCGGTCGTGATCGCCGCGATCACCTCCTGCACCAACACCTCCAACCCGTACGTGATGATCGGCGCGGCGCTGCTGGCCCGCAACGCGGTCGACCGGGGGCTCACCCGCAAGCCGTGGGTGAAGACCTCGCTGGCCCCCGGCTCGCAGGTCGTCACCGGCTACTTCGAGCGGGCCGGCCTCACGCCGTACCTGGACAAGCTCGGGTTCAACCTGGTCGGTTACGGCTGCACCACCTGCATCGGCAACTCCGGCCCGCTGCCGGAGGAGATCTCCGCCGCCGTGCAGGACAACGACCTGGCGGTCACCGCGGTGCTGTCCGGCAACCGCAACTTCGAGGGCCGGATCAACCCCGACGTCAAGATGAACTACCTGGCCTCGCCGCCGCTGGTGGTCGCCTACGCGCTGGCCGGCAGCATGGACGTCGACCTGGACACCGAGCCGCTCGGCACCGGGTCGGACGGCGAGCCGGTGTACCTGCGCGACATCTGGCCGTCGGGCCAGGAGGTCGCCGAGGTGGTCGGCTCGTCCATCGGCGAGGAGATGTTCCGCCGGGACTACGCCGACGTGTTCACCGGTGACGACACCTGGCGGGCGCTGCCCATCCCGACCGGCGATACCTTCGAGTGGGACCCCGCCTCGACCTACGTCCGCAAGGCGCCCTACTTCGACGGCATGCCGGAGAAGCCGGAGCCGGTGACCGACATCCGCGGCGCGCGGGTGCTGGCGCTGCTCGGCGACTCGGTCACCACCGACCACATCTCGCCGGCCGGGTCGATCAAGGCCGACTCGCCCGCGGGGCGGTACCTGAAGGACAACGGCGTCGAGGTGCGGGACTTCAACTCCTACGGCTCGCGGCGCGGCAACCACGAGGTGATGATCCGCGGCACGTTCGCCAACATCCGGCTGCGCAACCAGATCGCGCCGGGCACCGAGGGCGGCTTCACCCGCGACTTCACCGCCGACGGCGGGCCGGTGTCCACGATCTACGACGCCTCGGTGAACTACCAGGCCGCCGGGGTCCCGCTGGTGGTGCTGGCCGGCAAGGAGTACGGCTCGGGCTCCTCGCGCGACTGGGCGGCCAAGGGGACCGCGCTGCTCGGGGTGCGCGCGGTGATCGCCGAGTCCTACGAGCGCATCCACCGGTCCAACCTGATCGGCATGGGGGTGCTGCCGCTGCAGTTCCCCGAGGGCGAGTCGGCCGCATCGCTCGGCCTGACCGGCGAGGAGACGTTCGACATCACCGGCGTCGAGGAGCTGAACTCCGGGACCACACCCGCGACCGTCACGGTGAAGGCGGGGGACAAGGAGTTCCAGGCGGTCGTCCGGATCGACACCCCCGGCGAGGCGGACTACTACCGGCACGGCGGCATCATGCAGTACGTGCTGCGGTCGCTGCTCGCCCGCGGCTGAGGCGGCGGCGCGTTCCACTGGACGGCCCGGCGGGTGCCCACCCGCCGGGCCGTTCGGCATTCCCGCCCGGGCCGTTCGACATTCGCGGCGGGCCGGTCCGCCCGCCGCCGCCCGCGGGAGAACGGCACGGCAACGGGGGGATGCGGGGTGCCGAGTGCGGGGAAAAGATTTACCGGCCCGCCGTGGCCGTCGGTCGACTGTCAGGAATACGGTGATATCCCGGATTCGACCGGGACTCCAGCAGACCGCCAGTGCGGGCGGCCATCCTGCTTCCGGATGCCGTGCCACCTGCGGCATCGTCGATGGCGATCCTGCACCGGAAATTGCCCTGACTTCGACAATTCCCTCATTGTCGGATATTTCGCGGCTTGTAGGGTCATGGGAAGAAAGGGGGGAGCGCGTCATGCCGCAGACCATGCCGAGCCGCGCTGCTTTCCCGCAGGCCCGGCAGGATCCGCCCGGCCCGCCACCGCGGTCGCGGCAGTGGCGCGAAGAGGACCCCGTCCGGCCGCTGGTGTACGCCGACGGCCGCGCCGGCTGGCTCGTCACCGGGGCCGCCGCCGCGCGGGCGGTGCTCGCCGACCCCCGGTTCGGCGCCGAGCCGGCCCGGCCGCACCCGCCGGCGGGTGACCGCATCACCCGGCGGCTGCTGGCCGAGGTGCCGGGCTTCTTCCGGGAGAAGGATCCGGCCGAGCACACCCGGCTGCGCCGCCTGGTCGACGGGCGGTTCACCCCGCGGCACCTGCGCGCGCTGGAGCCGCGGATCGCCGAGATCGCCCGGGACCGGCTGGACGCCATGGCCGGCGCCGGCCCGCCCGCCGACCTGGTCCGGGAGTTCACGCTGCCCGTGCCGTCCCTGGTGATCTGCGAGCTGCTCGGCGTCCCTCGCGCCGAACACGAGCGATTCCAGCGCTGCACGGCGGACCTGATCGCCCCTTCCGTCCCGCCCGAGCGGGCGCGGGCCGCGCTGGACGAGCTGATGGGCATGCTGCGCGAGCTGGTGGTCGTCCGGCGCGCCACGCCGGGTGACGACCTGATCAGCCACCTGGTGGCCACCCGGCAGCTCACCAAGGACGAGATCACCGGCATGGCGATGCTGCTGCTCGTCGCCGGGCAGGAGATCACCGCGAACATGCTGGCGCTCGGCGTCTTCACCCTGCTGCGCGACCCGGCGCGGCTCGCCGCGCTGCGCGACGACCCGTCGCCGGCCGCGCACGCGGTGGAGGAGCTGCTGCGCCATCTCACGATCGTGCACGCCGGCCCGGTACGCGCCGCGCGGGAGGACGTCGAGCTCGACGGCCACCTGATCAGGGCCGGCGAGACGGTGACCGTCTCGCTCGCGGCCGCCGGCCACTTCACCGGCCAGGACGGCCTGGACGTGCTACGCCGGCCGAGCGGCCAGATGGGCTTCGGGCACGGCGTGCACCAGGGCCTGGGCCGGCAGCTCGCCCGCACGGAGATGCGGATCGCCTATCCGATGCTGCTGCGCCGGTTTCACGGGCTGCGGCTCGTCACCGTCCCCGGGCAGGTGCCGACCCGTGACGGCATGGCCATCCTCGGGGTGCACGCCCTGCCGGTGGCCTGGTAGCGGGCGGCGCGGCCGCCCAGGGCCGAGCACCCCGGGCGGCCGGTACGAGGATGGCACGGCGCCCCGACCGATGTCCTTGCCGCAGAGCGCCCGGTCACTTGACGAAACGGGCACGGCCGCCCGGCCCGCCGCGCCGGTCCGGCGGCCCGGTACGGTCCTCTCATGCGCTCGGAGATCTTCATTCTGCTCTGTGGAGGTTTCGCGGTGTTCGTCGGCGCGGTCGTGCAGGGCGGCGCCGGATTCGGGTTGGGACTCATCGCGGCTCCGCTGATCACCGCGCTGCGGCCCGACCTCATGCCCGGGGCGATCCAGGTGGTCAACTGCGCGCTGCCCTTCTTCACCCTGGCCAGGGAATGGCGCGGCATCGACTGGCGCGGGCTGGCCTTCGGGCTGCTCGGCCGGCTGCCGGGGAGCCTGCTCGGCGCGGTGGTCGTCGTCTACGTGTCGACCTCGGTGCTCGGCGTCCTGGTCGGCGGGATGGTGCTGCTCGCGGTGGCGATCACCGCCACCGCGCCCGCCGTTCCCCGCAACCGGCTCACGCTGGCCGGCGCCGGCCTGGTGTCCGGGGTGACCGGCACGGCCACCGGCATCGGCGGGCCGCCGATGGCCCTGGTCTACCAGAACGCCAAAGGGCCGCAGGTCCGTGCCACCCTGGCCGCGTACTTCCTGCTCGCCGCCGCGCAGTCGCTCGTGCTGCTCGCCATCGTCGGCCGGCTGCCCGCCCGCTCCGTCGCCGCGGGCGCCCTGCTGCTGCCCTTCATGATCGTCGGCTTCGCCGTCTCAGGGCCGCTGCGCCGCTTCCTGGACGGCGGCCGGGTACGCGGCGCGATCCTCGTCCTGGCCACCATCGCCGCCCTCATCCTGATCGCCCAGAGCCTCCCCGCCTGAACCGCCGCCCCACCCCCCACCCCCCGCGCGCCGGCAAGCCGTTCGTACACAGCCGGCCCCTCCCAGGCCGGTTCCGGCTAAAGAGCGCCCGAACCCGCGCGCGGAGCGCGCAGAGTAAGCACGGCGAGCTGGAGGAGGGCGCGGGCGGCGGGGGTGATCGGGCCCTCGGACCGCCAGGTGAGGGCGATCCGCCCGCGCATCTCCGGGCCGGTCACGACGATCGGCCGCAGCTCGCCGGCGTGCGCGGCGGCCACCGACTCGGGCAGCACCGCCACGCCGAGCCCCTGCCCGGCGAGCCGGGCCACCATCTCGGGGTCCCCCGCCTCGAACGCGACCCGCGGCCGGAACCCGGCGGCGGCGCAGGCCTCCTCCAGGCACCAGCGCAGCCCGGTGCCGGGCGGCAGGCTGATCAGCGCCTGGTCGCGCAGCCCGGCCACCGTGATGGTGGTGACGCCCGCCAGCGGGCCGTCCGGCGCCACCGCGGCGACCACGCGCTCGTCGGTGACGTCGTGGGTGGACAGGCCGGCCGGGGTGGCCGGGGTGAGCGCGGCGAACGCCAGGTCCAGCAGGCCGGCGCGCAGGTCGTCGACGAGCGCGGCGGAGGTGGCCTCGCGCAGGGTGACCTCCACCGCGGGGTGCGCCTTGTGGAACCCGGCGAGCAGGCCCGGCAGGTCCAGGGCCGGGCAGGAGGGGATCGTACCGATCGCGACCTGGCCGCGCAGCAGGCCGGTCATCTCGTCGACGGCCAGCCGGGCACCCGCGGCGGCCTCGAGCGCCGCCCGGGCGTAGGGCAGCACGGCCGCGCCCACCTTGGTGAGCCCGGTTCCGCGCGCGGACCGGTCGAGCAGTTCCTGGCCCAGCTCGCGCTCCAGCCGGCGGATCTGCGCGCTGATGCCCGGCTGGCTCACGTGCAGCCGGGCGGCCGCCCGGGTGAAGCTCCGCTCCTCGGCGACGGCGACGAAATACTCCAGCTGCCGCATCTCCATAATCATCGATTATAGCTGATAGAAGATCTATCTCTTCGACTTATCGAATCAGGCTCGGCAGGATGGGGACCCGCGGCCGGGAGCGGCCCGGCCGGCACCGAAGGGAGACGATCATGAAGAACGCCGGGACCGGACCGTCCGCCGGTCGTCCGCCGCACCGGCCGGCCGTCCGCGGGCCGGTGCTGGAGCCGGGGGCGGAGGGCTACGACGCCGGACGGTCTGGTTTCCAGACCGCCGTACGCCACCGGCCGGACCTGGTCGTCGGCGCCACGGGGGCCGGCGACGTCCAGGCGGCGGTGGAGTTCGCCGCGGCCAGATCCTGGGCGGTGACCGTCCAGGCGACCGGGCACGGCGCCGCGGTGCCGGCGGCCGGCGGGCTGCTCATCGACACCCGGCGGATGGCCGAGGTGCGGGTGGACCCGGCCGGGCGCACTGCCTGGCTGGCGGCCGGCACGCGCTGGGCGGCCGTCGTCCGCGAGGCCGCGCGGTACGGCCTCGCCCCGCTGAGCGGCGCGGCGCCCGGCGTCGGCGCGGTCGGCTACACGCTCGGCGGCGGCATCGGCCTGCTCGCCCGCCGCTACGGCTACGCCGCGGACCACGTCACCGGCATCGACGCCGTCACCGCCGACGGCCGGCTCCGGCACCTGGGGCCCGACGGCGAACCCGAGCTGTTCTGGGCGCTGCGCGGCGGCGGGGGCGGTCTCGCCGTGGTGACCGGCATGCGGATCCGGCTGATGCCGGTGGAGCGGATCTTCGGTGGCGGCCTGTACTTCGCCGCGGACGAGCCCGCCCACGCGGCGGAGCTCTTCCGCGGCTACCTGGACTGGACCGGCGGCCTGCCGGACCGGCTGACCTCGTCGGCCGCGCTGATCCCGATGCCGGACGTCTCCGGGGTGCCGGAGCCGATCCGCGGCCGCCGGGTGCTGCACGTGCGGGTGGCCTACGACGGTGGCGCCGTCGAGGGGGAGCGGCTGGCCGCCCCGCTGCGCGCCCTGGCGCCCGTGCTGATCGACGGTCTCGGCGAGATGTCTTACGCCGACTCCGGGTCGATCTACACCGACCCCACCGAGCCGCACGGCTATCAGGGCACCAACGTCATGCTGTCCGGGCTGGACGAGGCCGGGCTCTCGGCGGCGCTCGCGGCCACCGGGCCGGACGCGCCGGTGCCGTGCATCGTCGAGTCGCGTCACCTCGGCGGCGCGCTGTCGGTGGCACCTGAGGTGCCGAACGCCGTCGCCCACCGGGACGCCCGTCACAACCTGCGCGTCATCTCGCCGCTGGGACCGGACGGCGCGGCGGCGGCCCGGCCGGTGCACCGGCGTTTCGTCGCGGCCCTCGGGCACCTGGCGCTCGGCGCCACGCCGAACTTCCACTACGGCGCGCAGGAGCCGGCGCAGCTGCTCGCGACCCACGACCCGGCCACGCGCACCCGCCTGGCCGCCGTCAAGACCGCCTACGACCCGGCCGGCGTCCTCCGCTCCCGCGATTAAGACCACGTTTCCCGATTGTTACCGGCGACAACAAACTTCTGCGGTCAGGGGTCTGGTATCTGGGCGCGGCACGGAATACGTTGCCGCAAACAACATTCAACGCGATGGGCGGCCGCGCCCCGGCCGGACCATCGCGTACCCCTCCGGCCAGGGCTTGGCCGGCGCCCCCGTATCCGACCTTCCCGCCACCCCCGCGGTGGCCCTCCACAGCAGAAAGGACCCGGTGCACCCATGCGCAAGGGGATCCTCGGTCTGACCGCCGCCGCGGCGGCCCTCACCCTCGGACTCGCCGCCTGCGGGCAGGACGAGCCCGCGGACACCGGCGCCCAGGGCGGTTCGTCGTCCGCTCCGGCCAAGGCCGCCGGCAAGATCGGCGTCATCCTCCCGGACAGCAAGTCCTCGGCCCGCTGGGAGACCGCGGACCGCAAGTACCTGGAGGAGGCGTTCAAGGCCGCCGGCGTGGACTACGACATCCAGAACGCCCAGGGCAACAAGAGCACCTTCCAGACCATCGCCGACCAGATGATCACCAACGGCGCGACCGTGCTGGTGATCGTGAACCTGGACAGCGGCACCGGCAAGGCCGTGCTCGACAAGGCCAAGTCGCAGGGCGTGGCCACCATCGACTACGACCGCCTCACCCTGGGCGGCAGCGCCTCCTACTACGTCAGTTTCGACAACACCAAGGTCGGCACCCTGCAGGGCGAGGGCCTGGTGAAGTGCCTGGCCGACAAGAAGGCCGACAAGCCGATCGTCGCCGAGCTGAACGGCTCGCCGACCGACAACAACGCCACGCTGTTCAAGGACGGCTACGACGGCGTGCTGAAGCCCAAGTACGACTCGGGCGACTTCAAGAAGGGCCCGGACCAGTCGGTGCCGGACTGGGACAACGCCAAGGCCGGCCAGATCTTCGAGCAGATGCTCACCTCCGAGCCCAAGATCGCCGGCGTGCTGGCCGCCAACGACGGCCTGGGCAACGCCGCCATCACCGTGCTGAAGAAGCAGAAGCTCAACGGCAAGGTGCCGGTGACCGGGCAGGACGCCACCGTCCAGGGCCTGCAGAACATCCTGGCCGGTGACCAGTGCATGACGGTCTACAAGGCGGTCAAGAAGGAGGCCGACGCCACCGCCGAGCTCGCCATCGCGCTGGCCAAGGGCGAGAAGCCGTCCGCGCCCGCCACGGTCAAGGACCCCGAGGGCAACCGGGACGTCCCCTCGGTGCTGCTGGAGCCGCAGGCGATCACGATCGAGAACGTCAAGGACGTCGTCGCCGACGGGTACGTGTCCAAGGACGAGCTGTGCACCGGCGACTTCGCCGACAAGTGCACCAAGGCCGGCATCCAGTAGCGAGCGGCGGCCGAGCGCCCCGCGCCGCCGCCGGCCGGTCCGGCGGCGGCTGCGGGGCGCCGCACGCGAACCCCGAGGAGCAACGTGTCATCCCAACCCGTCCTGTCGATCCGCGGGCTCGACAAGAGTTTCGGCCCCGTGCAGGTGCTGCACGACGTTTCCTTCTCCGCCTATCCGGGGGAGGTCACCGCGCTGGTCGGCGACAACGGCGCAGGCAAGTCCACGCTGGTCAAGTGCATCGGCGGCACGTATTCGATCGACGCGGGCGAGTTCCACTTCGACGGCCGGCCGGTCCAGGTGCACAGCCCCCGCGACGCGGCCGACCTGGGCATCGAGATCGTCTACCAGGACCTCGCGCTCTGCGACAACCTCGACATCGTCCAGAACATGTTCCTCGGCCGCGAGAAGCGCAGCGGCCTGGTGCTGGACGAGGCCACGATGGAGGAGATGGCGGCCCGGACGCTGCGCGACCTGTCCGTCCGCACCGTCAAGTCGATCCGCCAGCTCGTCTCCAGCCTGTCCGGCGGGCAGCGCCAGACGGTGGCCATCGCCAAGGCGGTGCTGTGGAACAGCAAGGTCGTCATCCTGGACGAGCCGACCGCCGCGCTCGGCGTCGCCCAGACCGCGCAGGTGCTGGAGCTGGTGCGCCGGCTGGCCGACAACGGGCTGGCGGTGGTCCTCATCTCCCACAACATGAACGACGTCTTCGCCGTGGCCGACCGGATCGCGGCGCTCTACCTGGGCCGGATGGCGGCCGAGGTCAAGGCGGCCGACGTCACCCACTCGCAGGTCGTCGAGCTCATCACCTCGGGGCGCAGCGGCGAGCTGGGCCTGAAGAACGGCAACGGAGTCACGGCATGAGCAGCACGGCGGTCCCCGAGAAGGTGGCGCTCACCCCGCCCACCACCGTCCGCGGCAACGTCCGCGGCTACCTGGAACGGCTCCGCGGCGGCGACCTGGGCGCGATGCCGGCGGTCTTCGGGCTGGTCGTGCTGTGCTTGGTGTTCGCGGTCATGCGCCCGGTCTTCCTGTCCGCCACCAACTTCGCGAACCTGTTCACCCAGGGCGCCGCGGTCACCGTGATCGCGATGGGCCTGGTGTTCGTGCTGCTGCTCGGCGAGATCGACCTGTCGGCCGGCTACACCAGCGGCGTGTGCGCGGCCGTGCTGGCGGTGGTGCTCGCCAACTACGGCCTGCCCTGGTACGTCGCCGTCGGGGCCGCGATGCTCACCGGCGTGGTGATCGGGACGGTGCTCGGGACGCTCGTCACCAAGCTCGGCATCCCCTCTTTCGTCGTCACGCTGGCCGCCTTCCTCGCCTTCCAGGGGCTGCTGCTGGTGCTGGTCAAGGAGGGCACCAACATCTCGGTGCGCGACCAGACCATCATCGCCATCGAGAACAGCTACCTCCCGCCCGCGCTGGGCTGGGCGTTCTTCGCGGTGTGCGTGCTCGGTTACGCCGCCGTGCAGGTCGTCCGGGCGCGGCGCCGGGCCGGCCGGGGCCTGGCCGCCGATCCGGCCGCGGTCATCGCGTTCCGGGTCGGGCTGCTGGTGGTGCTCGGCGGGCTCGCCGTCTACGTGCTCAACCTGGAGCGCAGCCGCAACGCGCTGATCGTGTCGCTCAAGGGCGTGCCGATCGTGGTGCCCATCGTGGTGGCGCTGCTCATCCTGTGGACGTTCGTGCTGCGCCGTACCGCCTACGGCCGGCACATCTACGCGGTGGGCGGTAACGCCGAGGCGGCCCGGCGGGCCGGCATCAACGTCGACCGCATCAAGATCAGCGCGTTCGTGCTCAGCTCGGGCATGGCGTCCATCGGCGGTGTCATCGCGGCCTCCCAGGCCAGCTCGGTGGACCCCAACACCGGCGGCAGCGACGTGCTGCTGTTCGCGGTGGGCGCGGCGGTGATCGGCGGCACCAGCCTGTTCGGCGGCAAGGGCCGGATGCTGGACGCGGTGCTCGGCGGCGCGGTGGTCGCGGTGATCAACAACGGCATGGGCCTGCTCGGCTACAGCGCCAGTGTGAAGTACATCGTGACCGGCTCGGTGCTGCTGCTGGCGGCCGGGGTGGACGCCCTCTCGCGCAAGCGCGCCGCCGCCTCCGGGCTAAGGTGATCAGCGGCCCGCGGGCCCGGGGAGACATCCAGGGTCCGCGGGCGCTCGGCCACGTTCCCCCCGTCGACGAGGAAGCCAGAGGGTCATCATGATGCGCGCGGGCCCCTCGCAGGAGGAGATCCGGCGCCACAATCTCGGGGTCCTGTTGCGGCACGTCCACCTGGGCGGGCCCACCTCGCGGGCCGAGCTCACCACCCGGATGGGGCTCAACCGCAGCACCATCATGGCGCTCACCGCGGACCTGACCGCGGCCGGCCTGGTGCGCGAGGAGCTGCCGCGGGTCACCGGCCGGGCGGGACGCCCCTCGCTGGTCGTGCGCCCGGAGTCGGCGCGGGTGTACGTGCTGGCGTTCGACATCGGCGTCGACCGGCTGGTCGCCGCCCGGGTCGGCCTCGGCGGGGTCATCCTGGACCGCCGGGAGGCAGCCCGCGAGCGCGGCGCCTTCGACCTTCCCGAGGTGGCCGGCCGGCTGGCGGCGTTCACCGGCGAGATGCTGGCCGCGACCCGCGGCGACACGCTGTGCGTCGGCGTCGGGGTGTCGTTCTCCGGCGGCGTCCGCGGCGCGGACGGCGTGGTCCGCTTCAGCCCGAACATGGGCGTCTCCGACCTGCCGCTCGGCCCGGAGCTGGCCCGCCGCCTCGGCCTGGACATCCCGGTCGCGGTGGGCAACGACGCCAATCTCGGGGCGCTGGCCGAGCAGTCGCGCGGGGTGGGCGTCGGCACCCGCGACCTGGTCTACCTGCACGGGGACGTGGGCATCGGCGGCGGGGTGATCGTCGACGGCCGGTTGCTCGGCGGGCACGGCGGCTACGGCGGCGAGGTCGGCCACATGGTCGTCAACGCCGGCGGCCGGCCGTGCCCCTGCGGCGCGCGCGGCTGCCTGGAGGCGGAGGTGGGGGAGCGGGCGCTGCTGGAGGCGGCCGGCCGGTTCGGCCGGCAGGTCGGCCGGGACGCGGTGCGGGCCGTGGTGGACGCGGCGGGCCGGGGTGACTTCGTCGCGCAGGAGGCGCTGGCCCGGGTGGGCGACTGGCTGGGGATCGGGGTGGCCAGCCTGGTGAACATCTTCAACCCCGAGGTCGTCGTCTTCGGCGGCACGCTGCGCGAGATCTTCCTGGGCGCGGCGGCCCAGGTGCGCAGCCGGATCACCACCGACGCGCTGCCCGCCGCCAGGGAGGGCCTGCGCCTGCGCACCCCGGCCCTCGGCGAGGACGCCACGCTGGCCGGCGCGGCCGAGCTGGCCTTCGCCCAGGTGCTGGCCGACCCGCTGGACGCCCTGGCCCGCGTCGGCGGTTGAGGGGACCCCGGCCTTGCCGGGCACCGATCTCCAGGTGCTGCCGAGGTGGACGCCGGACAGGCGGTCGGCCCGCGGGTCGGATCGGCGATACCGCTCGGCCAGAGATCTTTGGCGGTGACGTCCTGCGGACGCGGCCGGCCGGGGACGGCGGCGCTCGGCGGCGCGGTGATCAGGCGGGGGCGGTGGCGACGCGGGAGGCGCCGGCCGACCAGGTGTTGCACGCGTCCGGCGCGGCGGCCCGGAAGCCGCGGTCGAGCCAGGTGGCGATGTTACGGCCCTTGCCGTGGTCGCGGACCTTGCTGTTCTCGTCGCCGCTCTCCCGGGTGGCGTCCAGCAGGTAGCGCCAGTCGTCGGAGGTGCGGTCCAGCGAGTTCCAGATGCTCCCCATGAAGGCGCCCGCGAAGCACTCGGCCTGCAGTTCCAGCCGCCGGTACTGCTCGTACAGCTCGCTCTTGTTCCGGTACCGCAGCCGATTGAAGGCGCGCTCGATGCCGGCCAGGTTCTGCACGTGGTGGCCGTACTCGTGGGCGATCACGTCCATCAGGAAAAGGTCCGCCGCCTCCCGGGTGATGTGCTTGTCGAGCAGTATCACGATCTTGCGGTAGGACGGGCAGTACAGCCCCTGGGCGTTCTTCGGCCATTTCTCGCCGCACACCCGCTGGGGGCGGGAGATGAACTGCAGGCGCGGCGCGGAGAACGGCAGCCGCGCCTTCTTCAGTGCCGCGGCCCAGGACGTGCCGAGGCAGTCGAAGAGCGGGAGCACGTACTGCCTGGCCGAGGCCGCGCTGCCCTCCCGGACCGGGCGCTCGGGGCAGGCCAGCCGGGGCAGCCGGCCGGTGCCGTAGAGGGCGTTGCCGGTGAGGGCCGCCGCGTTCCTGATCGGGTGGGCGGCGGCCGCCCGCGCCGGGGGCGCGGCCGGTGCCGCGGCGAGAAAAGTGCTCGCCAGCAGGACGGCGGACGCCGCGAGAGAGGGTTTCAGCGCGCTCACAGCAGAGCACAGTAGCCGCTATATCCGCGGAAAGAACGACAAATGCATAAATGCCGGTTCGGCCGCCAATGCAATGATCAATAGCGTGAAACGATCACGCCACCGACGCCGCCGTCGCGGTCCAGGTGTTGCACGCCCCGGCCGAGCCGCCGTGGAAACCCCGGCTCAGCCACGCCGCGATGTTGCGGCCCTTGCCGTGGTCGCGGACCGCCGACGTCTCGTCGCCGCTCGCCCGGTCGGCGGCCAGCAGGCCCCGCCAGTCGGCCGGCGTCCGCCGCAGCGACGGCCAGACGCTGCGCAGGAACGCACCGGCCAGGCACTCGGCCTGCAGTTCGTGCCGGCGGCTCTGCTCGTAGTACTCCGACCGGCCGCGGCTGGGCAGCCGGCCGAGCGCCTGCCAGATCCCCGCCATGTTCTGCACGTGATGGCCGTACTCGTGCGCGATCACGTCGGTGAAGTACAGGTCGCGCGGATGCGCCAGCACGTCCCGGTCCAGCAGGAACACGATCTCGCGGGTCGCGTTGCAGTACACCGCCTGCACGTCCTTGTCCCACGCCCGGCCGCACGTCCGCTCCGGCCGGGTGACGAATCGCACACCCGGCGCGGCGAACGGCATTCGCGCGGCGGCGAACCGGGCGGCCCACGCCCGGTCCAGGCAGGCGAAGAGCGGTTTCAGGTGGCGGGCCACCGACCCCGGGACACCTCGGGAGACCGCCGGCTGCGGGCAGGCCGCGCGGGGTAGCGCCCCGGCCGCGTACAGCGGGTTGCGGGTGAGGGCGCCGGAGTCGCGCACCGGATACCCCTGGACGGCCCCGGCCGCCGGCCCGGCCAGCGGCGCGGCCAGCAGCGCGCCGCTGAGCAGGCAGAGTGCGACGATCGAGGGGGTTCGCATGGTTTTGTGAGGGTACGCGAGCCCGCGGTCCTCCGTAAAACCCATCTAGTGTGGAGAAACCGTGAAGGTTGCCCGGCCCAGCACCGACCGGCCCGCAGGAGTGGCACGCTGGGCTCAATACACTCGGGCTGTCGACGAACAGGCGGAGGAGATGATTCCGTGAGCGAGCGGAGCCGGCGAGTCAGCGAACCGGACCGAGGAGGGCCCGGTCTGCTCGCCTCCGTGACCGGACCGGAAGATGTCAGGAACCTCGACCCGGACGAGCTGCCGGCACTGGCGGCCGAGATCCGCGAGCTGCTGGTGGCCGCGACCGCGCGCGGCGGCGGTCACCTCGGACCGAACCTCGGCGTGGTGGAGCTGACCATCGCCATGCACCGCGTCTTCGACTCCCCGCGCGACCGCATCGTCTGGGACACCGGCCACCAGGCCTACGTCCACAAGATGCTCACCGGGCGGGCCGGTGACTTCACCACCCTCCGCCAGGAAGGCGGCCTGTCCGGCTACCCCAGCCAGGCCGAGTCCCCGCACGACGTGGTGGAGAACTCCCACGCCTCGACCGCGCTGTCCTACGCCGACGGCCTGGCCAAGGCCTACCGGCTGCGCGGCGAGAGCGACCGCACCGTCGTCGCGGTGATCGGCGACGGCGCGCTGACCGGCGGCATGGCCTGGGAGGCGCTCAACAACATCGCCGGCCACGCCAAGGACCCCGACCTGCCGCTGGTCATCGTGGTCAACGACAACGGCCGCTCCTACTCGCCGACCATCGGCGGGCTCGCCTCCCACCTGGCCTCGCTGCGCATGACGCAGAACTACGAGCACATGCTGGAGTTCGTCAAGCAGAACCTCGGCCGGGTGCCGGTGGTCGGCGGGCCGCTGTACGAGACGCTGCACGGCGTCAAGAAGGGCATCAAGGACGTCCTGGCCCCCCAGGTCATGTTCGAGGACCTCGGGCTGAAGTACGTCGGCCCGATCGACGGCCACGACGAGCCGGCCGTGGAGGCGGCGCTGCGCCGGGCGCGCGACTTCGGCGGGCCGGTCATCGTGCACGTGCTGACCGTCAAGGGCAGCGGCTACTCGCCGGCGGAGAACCACGACGAGGACTGCTTCCACTCGCCCGGCGCCTTCGACCCGCTGACCGGCGAGGAGCGGCCCAAGCCGCACGGCTGGACCAACGTCTTCGGCCAGGAGCTGGTCCGGCTGGGCGCCGAGCGCCGCGACCTGGTGGCGATCACCGCCGCCATGCTGCACCCGACCGGCCTGGCCCCGTTCGCCGCCGCCTACCCCGACCGCGTCTTCGACGTCGGCATCGCCGAGCAGCACGCGCTGACCAGCGCGGCCGGTCTCGCCCTGGGCGGCCTGCACCCGGTGGTCGCGGTGTACGCGACCTTCCTCAACCGGGCCTTCGACCAGCTGCTGATGGACGTCGCGCTGCACCGCCTGCCCGTCACGGTCGTGCTGGACCGGGCCGGCGTCACCGGCGACGACGGGGCCAGCCACAACGGCATGTGGGACATGTCGATCCTGCAGGTGGTCCCCGGCCTGTCGATCGCCGCGCCGCGCGACGGCGCCCGGCTGCGCGAGCTGCTCGGCGAGGCCGTCGCGGTCGAGGACGGCCCGACCGTGGTCCGCTATCCCAAGGGCGCGCTCGGCCCGGACATCGAGGCGACCGGCCGGCTCGGCGGCATGGACGTGCTGCGCGAGGGCGGCCCGGACGCCGACGTGCTGATGGTCGCGGCCGGCCCGATGGCCGAGCAGTGCCTGGAGGCCGCCGCGCTGCTCGACGCGCACGGCATCAGCGCCACCGTCGTGGACCCGCGCTGGGTCAAGCCGCTGGACCAGGCCCTGGTGACGGCGGCGCGCGGCCGCCGGCTGGTCGCGGTGGTCGAGGACAACGGGCGGGTCGGCGGGGTGGGCGACGCGGTGGCCCGGCTGCTGCGCGACGCCGACGTCGATGTGCCGGTGCGCACCTTCGGCATCCCGCAGCGGTTCCTCGACCACGCCAAGCGGCCGAAGATCCTCGCCGAGATCGGCCTCACCGGGCAGGGCCTGGCCCGGCAGATCACCGAGAAGATCGCCAGCGGCACGGCCGAGCTGGCCGACCAGCCCACCGCCTGACCTGTGGCCGCGGGTCCGCCCGGCCGGGCGGACCCGCCGGCCGGTGATGGGCCACGCCCACCGGCCGGCCTCCGCCGCCCGCCGGCCGTCCGGGTCAGGGTAAAGGACAGGAATGTTCATCGCCGCCCCGGGTAGGGCATCTGAGCTGCGATTTCCCGGCGTTCGCCGGGTCGTGACCCAGGAGTGGCAAGGGGCGGCGGATGTCGATTTTCCACACCAAGTCGGTTGAACAGTCGATCGAGGACAGCGAGGAGTCCGAACATCGCCTCCGGCGGAATCTGAGCGCGCTGGACCTGATCGTCTTCGGCGTCGGGGTCGTCGTCGGCACCGGCATCTTCGTGCTCACCGGCGAGGTGGCCAAGGACACCGCCGGCCCGGCGGTGGCACTGTCCTTCGTGATCGCCGGCGTGGTCTGCGGCCTGGCCGCCCTGTGCTACGCCGAGTTCGCCTCCACCGTGCCGGTCGCCGGCTCGGCGTACACCTTCTCCTACGCCACGATCGGCGAGTTCCCCGCCTGGATCGTCGGCTGGGACCTGATGCTGGAGCTGGCGCTCGGCGCCGCCGTGGTCGCGGTCGGCTGGTCGGGGTACTTCTCCGAGCTGCTCGGATCGCTCGGCATCAAGCTGCCGCCCACGCTGGCCGGGGAGGACGCCACCGTCAACATCCCGGCCATCGTGATCGTGCTGCTGCTCACCGCGGTGCTGGTGGCCGGGATCAAGCTGTCGGCCCGGGTCAACCTGGTGGTGGTCACCATCAAGGTCGCGGTCATCCTGCTGGTCATCGTGGCCGGGCTGTTCTTCGTGAAGGGCGCCAACTACCAGCCGTTCATCCCGCCGGCCAAGGCGACCGAGGCGGTCGGCGGCCTGCAGGCGCCGCTGATCCAGTCGCTGTTCGGCTTCACCCCGACGGCCTTCGGGGTGATGGGCGTGTTCGCCGGCGCGGCCATCGTGTTCTTCGCCTTCATCGGCTTCGACGTGGTGGCCACCGCCGCCGAGGAGACCCGCCGCCCGCAGCGCGACCTGCCGATCGGCATCATCGGCTCGCTCGCCGTCTGCACCGTCCTTTACGTGGCGGTCTCGCTGGTGGTCGTCGGCATGCAGCGCTACGACCGGCTCAGCTCGTCGGCGCCGCTGGCCGCCGCGTTCAGCGCCCTCGGGCAGAACTGGCTGGCCACGGTGATCAGCATCGGCGCGCTGGCCGGCCTCACCACCGTGGTGATGATCCTGATGCTCGGCCAGAGCCGGATCTTCTTCGCGATGAGCCGGGACAACCTGCTGCCGCGCGGCCTGGCCGCGGTGCACCCGAAGTTCGGCACCCCGTACCGCATCACGATCATCATCGGCGTGGTGACCGCGCTGCTCGCCGGGTTCATCCCGCTGTCGGCGCTGGCGGAACTCGTCAACATCGGGACGCTGTTCGCCTTCATCCTGGTCTCCATCGGGGTCGTCATCCTGCGGCGCACCCGGCCGGACCTGCCGCGCGCCTTCCGCACGCCGCTGGTCCCGCTGGTGCCGGCCCTGGCGGTGCTGGCCTCGCTCTACCTCATGCTGAACCTGCCGGTGGAGACCTGGCTGCGCTTCCTGGTCTGGATGGCCATCGGCGTGGCGCTCTACTTCCTGTACGGCCGGCGGCACAGCCGGGTGGACTCCGGCGAGCCGGCGACGCCCGCCCGGTAGCGCCGGTCGACTACCCTCCTAGCAGGGGCGGCGCCGCCGCCGGCGCGCCCCGGCGCCGGGCCGGTCCCCGGCCGGTGGGGGGAGGCAGGTCGTGACCACGCTGGAGGACGTCGCCCGGCACGCCGGGGTGTCCCTGGCGACGGCGTCGCGGGTGCTCAACGGCAGCAGCCGCCAGGTGGGCGCGATGATGCGGGCCCGGGTCGAGTCCTCGGCCCGGCTGCTCGGCTACCGGGTCGACGCCACCGCCCAGGCGCTGGCCCGCGGCGCGAGCAACGTCGTCGGGGTGGTGATCCAGGACCTCACCGACCCCTACTTCGCCGCCATCGCCGACGGGGTGGTCCGCGCCGCCGACCGCCACCACATGGTGGTGACGCTCGGCACCACCTACCGCGACCCGGAGCGCGAGATCGCGCACATCGCCACGCTGAACGCCCAGCGCGCCCGGGCGGTGCTGATCGCCGGGTCCCGGGTCGCCGACGAGCGCATGCTCGGCCGGCTGCGCGCCGAGCTGGAGGTGTACCGCGGTGCCGGCGGCCGGGTGGCCCTCATCGGCCAGGACCTGGCCGGCACCGACACGGTGGTCCCGCTGAACCGCGAAGCGGCCCGCGACCTGGCGGTGGCGCTGGCCGGGCTCGGCCACCGCCGCTTCGCGGTGCTGGCCGGGCCGCCCCGCCTCTACACCGCGACCGATCGGGCCGCCGGCTTCCGCGAGGGGCTGCTGGCGGCCGGGCTGCCGGAGCCGGTGATGGTGCCCGGCGGCTTCGACCGGGACGGCGGGCGGGTCGCGGCGCTCGAGCTGCTGGCCTCGGGCCCCGAGATCACCTGCGTGTTCGCGGTGAACGACGTGATGGCGGTGGGCGCCCTGGCGGCGCTGCGCGAGCACGGGCTGCGGGTGCCGGAGGACATCTCGCTGGCCGGGTTCGACGACATCGCCCCGCTGCGCGACCTGGTCCCCGCGCTGACCACCGTCCGGCTGCCGCTGGCCCGGATGGGGGAGCTGGCACTGGAGCTGGCCCTTTCCGAACCGGCCGCGCCGCGGCTGGTCCCGGTGGCCGGCGAGGTGGTGCTGCGCGACAGCGTCACCGCCCTCGCCGGGCCGGTCCAGCGGAACCTTACTTCGTAAAGGCGCCCGCCGGTCGCGGATCAGTCCACGACCTGCTGCCGGGCCTCCTCGCCGACCTCTTCCCGGACCGCGAGCCGCACCAGCGCCTTGGACAGGGCGTTGGCGGTCAGCGCGATCTGCCATTCGCGCGCGCCGAGCCCGCGCAGCCGCGCCGCGACGCTCGGCTCGCCGAGATCGGCGGGCGGCTCCCAGGTCAGCCGGCGGACGGCCTCGGGCTGCAGCAGGTTCTCGGTCGGCATCCGGTGCTCGTCGGCGATGGCCGCGACCGCCGCCCGCGCCGCGGCCAGCCGCTTGGCGGCGGCCGGGTCGCGGTCGGCCCAGCGGTTGGCCGGCGGCGGGCCGTCGCCCGGGCCGCTGGGCTGGGGCAGCTGGGACTCGGGCAGTACCCGGGCCCGGGAGATCGCGGCCAGCCAGGCGCGCAGGTGGCGCCGGGCGCTGCGCCCGGTGAACGGCGCGATGTCGGTCAGCGCCTTGGTGGTCCGCGGCTGCTCCAGTGCGGCGGCCACGATCGCCTTGTCCGGCAGCACCCGGCCCGGCGCCTGGTCGGACTCGCGGGCCAGCTGGTCGCGCAGCTGCCACAGCTCCCGCACCACGGCCAGGCCGCGCAGCGAGCGGACCCGGTGGATGTCGGAGGTGCGCCGCCAGGGGTCGGTGCGCGGTGGCGCCGGCGGCGCGGCGAGGATCGCGGCGAACTCCTCGCGCGCCCAGTCGAGCTTGCCGCTGGCGCTCAGCTCCTCGTGCAGCCGGTCGCGCAGCTCGACCAGCACCTCCACGTCCAGCGCCGCGTAGCGTAGCCAGTCCTCCGGCAGCGGGCGCTGCGACCAGTCGGCGGCCGAGTGTCCCTTCTCCAGGCGCAGGCCGAGGACGTTCTCCACCATGGTGCCGAGGCCCACCCGCTCGTAGCCGAGCAGTCGGCCGGCCAGTTCGGTGTCGAACAGCCGGCGCGGGACGAAGCCGACCTCGGCGAGGCAGGCGAGGTCCTGGGTCGCGGCGTGCAGGACGATTTCGGCGTCGGCCAGCGCGGCGTCCAGGCCGGACAGGTCGGGGCAGGCGATGGGGTCGATCAGCGCGCTGCCGGCGCCGGCCCGGCGCAGCTGGATGAGATAGGCGCGGCCGCTGTAGCGGTAACCGGAGGCGCGTTCGGCGTCGACGGCCACCGGACCCTCGCCCGCGGCGAACGCGCGAACGGCCGCCGCGAGCGCGGCGGGGTCCTCGATGACCGGCGGGATGCCTTCACGGGGCTCCAGAAGCGGCACGATCTCGGGTGCGGGGATGATTTCTTCGTCGGTCACGTCCTGAAGGACTCCGGGTCTTCGCGACGTGCGGCCCGCGGCGGGAGGGTCGCGACGTCGGGTGGCAGGGGTGGAATGCCCGCCGCGAGGCACATGAGGTCGCACCAGGCGCTGACGTGCGCCGTCAGGTCCTCCTCCAGCGGGGACCAGGAGGCGCGCAGCTCCAGTTCGGTGCTGACCGGGTCGTCGGTCTTGTTGCCGAAGCCCTCCGACACCGCGCGGGTGACGGTGCCGCCGGCCGCGGCGTAGCGGGCCTGGTGGGACTCCAGGGCCTCGGTGAGCCAGCTCCACGCGACCGGCCCGAGCAGGGGATCGGAGGTGATCTCCGGCTCCATGTCGGCGCGCACGTAGGCGACCAGGCGGAACGGGCCGTCCCAGCCGCGCTGGCCGTCCGGGTCGAAGAGCATGATCAGGCGGCCGACCGCGAGCTCGTCGTCGTCGCGGTACACCGATCCGCCCACCGCGCCGGAGTAGGGGGCCAGCCGCTGCGGCGCCGGGATGTCCTCCAGCTCGACCTCGGGCCGGATCTCGGCCGGACGCAGGCTCGCCAGCGCCCGGCGGAAGGCGTCGGGCGCGGGCGGCGCGTCACCGATGGTCATGATGGCAGGGTAGGCCGGAGCGGATGATGTCGGAAGTAGGGGGGTATGTCCCCTTGGCGCTGATGCGAGGCAATCCGTCACCACCGCCGTGCCGCGCGGGTCGGCCCGGGGAGTGTCCGACCGGCGACGATGGGTTTCCGCTCGGACGACCGTCCGCCGGCGCGGAACGCGCAGCGCAAGGCGCGGTGCTCGGTGGAACTCCACATCGCGGTCATCGCGGGCCTTTCTTCGGGTCCCAGGATCGAGAGTCCGGTACGGACGCGGTGCGCGCCGCCTGCTCGGCGTTCCCCGTTCCGCGCACCTTGTCCGTGAAGTCGGGGGCTGGTCCGACGTTGACACGTCACAGCGACATTTCCCCGCAACGTGCTCGGCGTGTCCCGAAAGTGGTGACAGAATCCACGCCACGCGGTGGTCTGGCGAACATTTGAGCGGGCCACGACCTGATCGCGGGCCGTCCGTGTCCCTCACTCTACCTGCGCTTTGGGCCTGGTTGACGGCTCTGATCATGACTCTTCCGGCAGGCTGTGCCCGGCAATTCCGGCAATCAGTCAATAAAGCACATAAATCACCTATAAGTTGAGCAAAGTTTTATTTCTTCGGCCGGGGGCCGCCCGGCCGCCGGCCCCGGGCGGAGGTCACCGGCACCGGGGCCGCCGGGCACCGGCGTGACCGGTGCCCGGCCGTGGCACCCTGGAGGGGTGAATCCCGCGACCGCCGAGTCCCCGTTCATCCGCGCCTGCCGTCGCCGGCCGGTGCCGCACACCCCCGTGTGGTACATGCGCCAGGCGGGGCGCTCGCTGCCCGAGTACCGCGCGGTCCGCGCCGACGTGCCGATGCTGGCCGCCTGCGCCACCCCCGATTTGATCGTGGAGATCACGATGCAGCCGGTGCGCCGGTACGGCGTGGACGCGGCGATCTTCTTCAGCGACATCGTGGTGCCGCTCAAGGCCATCGGCGTCGACCTGGACATCAAGCCGGGCGTCGGCCCGGTGGTCGCCGCGCCGATCCGCGACGAGGCCGGCCTGGCCGCGCTGCGCCCGCTGGAGGCCGACGACGTCCCCTACGTCACCGAGGCGGTGGGCGCGCTGGCCAAGGAACTCGGCCCGACGCCGCTGATCGGCTTCGCCGGCGCTCCGTTCACCCTGGCGTCGTACCTGATCGAGGGCGGCCCGTCCAAGAACCACGACCGCACCAAGGCCATGATGTACGGCGAGCCGGCCCGCTGGCACGCCCTCATGGATCGGCTGGCCGACATCACGCTGGCCTTCCTGCGGGTCCAGGTGCAGGCCGGCGCCTCGGCCGTCCAGCTGTTCGACTCCTGGGTCGGCGCGGTCGGCGCCGAGGACTACCGCGAGTTCGTGATGCCGCACAGCTCGCGCATCTTCGCGGGCCTGGCCGATCTGGACGTGCCGCGCATCCACTTCGGCGTGGGCACCGGCGAGCTGCTCGGCCTGCTCGGCGAGGCCGGCGCCGACGTGGTCGGCGTCGACTGGCGCATTCCGCTGGACGAGGCGGCCCGCCGGGTCGGCCCCGGCCGCGCCCTGCAGGGCAACCTCGACCCGGCGATCCTGCTGGCCCCCTGGGAGGTGGCCGAGCGCCGCGCGCTCGACGTGCTGGCCCGCGGCCGGGCGGCGGAGGGCCACATCTTCAACCTCGGCCACGGCGTGCTGCCATCGACCGACTCCGGCCAGCTCGCCCGCCTCACCGACCTGGTCCACCGGTCCACCACCTCCTGACCGGCCCCACCCGGCCATCCGGCCGGACCGGGTCGCTCGTCTCCCTGAGCGGCTCATCTCCCCGAGCCGCCCGGCGTATCCGGGCGGCTCGCCGGTCTCCAGCACGGACGTGGGACCGTCCGTCCGGCGACATCCTTCCTTCCGGTGGGACCGTCCGCCCGGCGGGGTCGCCGCGCCGCCACGACCGGCCGGATCCGGCGGGTCACCGGTCCGGGGTGGGCGGCTCCTCGGCCGCCGGATCGAGCGGGGCGACCCGGCGGTCGCCGGGCGGCCGCTCGCCGGTCGCCTGCTCGGCCCGGCCGGCGCGCTCGTCCGGCCGCGCCCGGCGCTCGGCTTCGCCCGGGCCGGCGCCCGAAGTCGCCGGAGCCGCCGAAGTCGCCGAAGTCGCCGGAGTCGTGGGGGTCGACGCGGCGGCCGGGGCGGCCGGCCCCACGGACGCAGGCGGGCCGGCGCCGTCCCGCACGTCCCGGCCGGCCGGCCGGTGGCGGCGCAGCAGCCGGCGGACCGGCCAGGACAGCATCCACAGCAGCGCGGCCACCACCAGCCAGGGGAGCAGCGCGCCGGCCACCGCCAGCACCGCGCGGCCGGTGGTCACCAGGGCCTGCCAGCCGGACTTCAGGCCGCCGAAGAAGCCGGGCGGGGGGTCCTCCTTAGGCTTCGGCACCGGCTTGCGCTCGCCCGCCAGCTCGACGGTGAGGGTGGCCGCGCCGGTCTGCGCGGCGAGCGACTTCTGCCGGGCCTGCAGCGACTCCAGGTCGGACTCCCGGGTGGCGATCTCCCGCTCGACCGAGAGCACCTCGCCGATGGTCTTGGCCCGGGACAACAGCTCGCGGAGCTGCCCGAGCGTGGCGCGGGCCGAGGCCAGGCGGCTCTCCACATCGGCCACCTGCTCGGTGACGTCCTCGGTGCTCTGCCGCAGCGAGATCCGCTTGCCGAGCTCGCGGCCGAGCCGGTCCAGCACGCCGGGATAGCCGGCCGGCGGGATCTTGAAGACCAGCGTCGCGCCGCCCGCCGGGCCGGACGCGGTGGACTCCTCGCGATCCAGCCGGCCGCCCGCCGCGGTGACGATCCGCTTGGCCTGGTCGGCCGCCGCGGTGACGTCCTTCACCCGCAGCCGCAGCTGCCCGGTGTAGATGATCGCCCGATCCGGCGCCGCCACCTCCGCGGGCTCGGCGGCGGTCTTGGCGGTCGCGGACCCGTCCGCGCCCCGCCGGTCCGCGCTTGAACCGGACCCGCCCGCGGCGTTCTGCGAGGCCAACCCGGGGGCGGCCTGCGTCCGGGCGGCCTCCGGCAGGGCGGGCGCCACCGCGCTGGAACCGGTGTCCATCGTCTCGCCCCCGCCGCAGCCGGACAGCGCCAGAAGGGCAGCCGCCAAGGACACCGTCGCCAGCGGCCGGCCGTGCCATGATCTGCTCATACCCTCATGACGAGACCGCCGGCCGGACGGTTTGATCCGGAGCGTCACGAAGCCATCACGTTCCCGTGGCGGGCCGGACACCTGACATCGCCGTACCCCGGCCCGCGCGGTGGCCTCGGCCGTGCCCGGATGATCGGCGGCGTGGCGCCCCTCGGGACCCGGGGTACGGCGGTGATCGGCCGGGGTGGTGCCCGGGGTACGGCGGCGATCGGCCGGGGTGGTGCCCGGGGTACGGCGGTGATCGGCCGGGGTGGTGCCCGGGGGCCGGACCGGTACCAGGGGCGGGTAACGTCGGGCACATGGAAGGGACTCGGCCGCACGTCGTGGTGATCGGCGGCGGCATCGCCGGGCTGGCCGCGGCGTGGCACCTGGGGCGCGCCGCCGACCCCCCGCGGGTGACCGTGCTGGAGGGCGCCGCCCGCGTCGGCGGAAAGCTGCACGTCTCGGAGATCGCCGGCATCCCCCTGGACGAGGGCGCCGAGGCGATGCTCGCCCGCCGCCCGGAGGGCACCGAGCTGGCCCGCGCGGTCGGGCTGGGCGACGACCTGGTGCACCCCCGCGCGGCCGGCGCGTCGATCTACAGCCGCGGCGCGCTGCGGCCGATGCCCAAGGCGAACGTGATGGGCGTACCCGCCGATGTCGGCGAGCTCGCCCGGTCGGGCATCCTGTCCCCGGCGGGGCTGGCCCGGGTGCCGCTGGACCTGGTCCTGCCCGCGACCCTGGTCGCCTCGGACGTCTCGGTGGCCGCCTACATCCGGGCCCGGCTGGGCGGCGAGGTGGTCGACCGGCTGGTGGAGCCGCTGCTCGGCGGCGTCTACGCCGGGCGGGCGGAGTCGCTGTCGCTGGACGCGACCTTGCCCCGGGTGGCCACCGCCGCGCGCGCCGAGCGCTCGCTGCTGCGCGCCGCCCAGGAGATCCGCGCCGAGGCGCCCGCCGGCGCGGGTCCGGTGTTCACCACCGTGCGGCAGGGCATGGGCGCGCTGCCCGCCGCGGTCGCCGCGGCGTCCGGCGCCGAGGTGCGCACCGGGGTCATGGTGCGCGAGCTGCGGCGCACGCCGCACGGGTGGCGGCTGGTGACCGGCCCGGCGCGGGCACCGGAGACGGTCGAGGCGGACGCGGTGGTCGTCGCGGTGCCGGCGCCCGCGGCGGCCCGCCTGCTGTCGGCCGAGGTGCCGAAGGCCGCCGCCGAGCTGGCGCGCGTCGAGTACGCGAGCATGGCCATCGTCACCCTCGCCTACCCGCGGGCCGCGTTCCCTGTCCCGCCGGAGGGCAGCGGCTACCTGGTCCCGCCGGTGGAGGGCCGGCCGGTCAAGGCGGTGACGTTCAGCTCGGTCAAGTGGCCGCACCTGTCCGGCGCCGGCCCCGGCCTGCTGGTCCTGCGCTGCTCGATCGGCCGGCTGGGCGAGGAGCACCTGCTGCAGCGGGACGACGACGAGCTGGTCGCGCTGGCCATGGCGGAGATGGCGCAGGTCGCCGGGGTGCGCGGCCTGCCGGTGGCGAGCAGGGTGACCCGCTGGGGCGGTGCCCTGCCGCAGTACGAGGTGGGCCACCTGGACCGGGTGGCCCGCGTGCGCGCCGCGGTGGCCGTGCAGCCGGGGCTCGCGGTGTGCGGCGCCACCTACGAAGGGCTGGGCGTCCCGGCGTGCGTGGCGACCGCGCGGACCGCCGCGGGCCGGATCATCGCGCACCTGCGCGAGCACGCCGGGCAGGCGGCTGGGGGAGAATGGCAGGAACGGGACCGGCGGGCGGCGGGCGCCGGCTGAGCCCGCCCGGCCGCGCCCCCGGACGGGGCCCCGCGCGGGCGCGCGGCGATGACGACGGATGACGACGGACGTTGACGGGTCGACGGAAGGCGAGTGCGTTTCAGTGACGGACAGCGAGAGCAGGACGCGGCCGAAGGCGCGCGACCTCAACCAGGTGATCCGCTACACGATGTGGTCGGTGTTCCGGGTGCGCGACGCGCTGCCCGGTGACCGGCAGGAGGCGGCGCACGAGGTCGAGGCCGTGCTCTCGCAGGCCGCGCAGAAGGACGTGGTCACCCGCGGCCTCTACGAGGTCGCGGGGTTCCGGGCCGACGCCGACTACATGTTCTGGTGGCACGCCCCGACCCCGGAGGACTGCCAGGAGGTCTACGGCCGCTTCCGGCGCACCGCGCTCGGCCGGGCCAGCGAACCGGTGTGGTCGGCGATGGCGCTGCACCGCCCGGCGGAGTTCAACAAGTCGCACATCCCGGCGTTCCTGGCCGAGGAGGAGCCGCGCGGCTTCGTCTGCGTGTACCCGTTCGTGCGGTCCCTGGAGTGGTACCTGCTGGAGGACGCCGAGCGGCGGGCCATGCTCGCCGAGCACGGCCGGCTGGCGCGCGACTACCCCGACGTGCGGGCCAACACCGTCTCGTCCTTCGCGCTGAACGACTACGAGTGGATCCTGGCGTTCGAGGCGGACGAGCTGTACCGCATCGTCGACCTGATGCGGCACCTGCGCGCGTCGGAGGCCCGCCGGCACACCCGGCTGGAGGTGCCGTTCTACACCGGCACCCGCAAGCCGGTCGGCGAGCTGCTGGCCGCCCTGCCCTGACGCGGGCGCCGGCCGGCGCCCAGCGGTGCGGCCGGCCGCCGATCTTCCTGCCGGATCTCGCCGGTCAGGTCTTGCGGGAACGCTCCGGGTTGGTCGATCGTTTGCCATACTCGGAACGAATCTCGGGTCGACGTGAGGCAGAGGGTGAACAGGGGCAGCGACGCGCCACGGTCCCGGCGCGCGGGAAGTCACCGGCGGCGCCGGTCCCGCCGGGTCACGGTCTTCGAAGGAGCGGTGGCGTTCGCCGCCGTCACGGTGACGGCACTGGCCGCCGGTACGGCGGTCACCCGGGCGGGGGAGACGCCGGCCGCGACCGGGGCCGCCGCCCTGTCACCGCCGGCCGCGACCGGGGCCGCCGCGGCGACGCCGGGCGGCGGCGCCCGCCCGGCCGCGGCCGACGCCCGCGCGAGCAAGCCCGCCAAGGCGCGCAAGGCGTCCAAGGCGCGGGATCGGGCGCGCACCGCGTCCGGGCCGTCCAAGCACACCGACGCCACCGCGGTCGGCTACTTCCAGGAGCGGGTCACCGCCAAGGCGGCCAAGCGGGTCACCGACATCCGCACCGTCGGCAACTACCTGCGGATCTACACCGACCTGCCGGACACCGCGCACAACTCCAAGGCGGCGCTGGAGCTGTGCAAGCGCGGCAAGGAGTACCTGGTGGAGGAGAAGGGCGAGCGCAGCCCGGTGGTGTTCGTGCAGGCCGAGTACGGCCAGAACGGCAACCCGGTGCTGGCCAACATCCTCGGCCCCGGCGACCACTCCTGCCGGCTCACCTATCCGAAGCCGAAGTAGGCGGCCTCAGAGCATCTCGGCCAGCACCTGGTCCACCGGGGTGGCCCCGACGCCGAGCACGGCCTCGGTCTCGGAGTGGTCCGACAGCTGCGGCACGCCGGGCATGAACAGCGTCTCGTGCAGCTCCCCCCAGAAGGGGGCGGTCAGGGCCAGCAACGCCACCTCCCGCCCGGACAGCTGCTCGATCCGCGGCGCGGGCGCGCCGGCCAGCCCGGCCAGCCGGCCGGCCAGCTCGCGCAGCGACGGGGTGACCACCGGCGCGTGCCAGGCCCGGCCGAAGGCCCGTTCGTCGCGGGCCGCCGCGACCAGGGTGCGTGCGGTGTCGCCGATCGACGAGTAACTGTGCGGGAGGTCCACCTCCTGCGGGACCAGGGCCGGCGCGCCGGCCAGCACCGGCCGCACCACCATGAGCGTGAAGACGGAGACGGCGCCGGCGCCGTAGAACTGCCCGGCTCGCACCTCGGTCACCGGCACCCCGGCGGCGGCCGCCTGCTCCCAGACCGCCGCGCGCACCCGTCCCTTGGGGCCGGCGGCCTTCAGCGGCAGCCCCGGGTGCAGCGGACCGTCCACCGGACCGTACCCGTACAGGTTGCCGAGCATGACGTATCGGGCGCCGGTGCGCCGTACCGCGGCGAGCAGCGAGGCGGCCAGCGGCGGGAAGTCCTGCGGCCAGCGGTCGTAGGCGGGCGCGGCGCAGTTGATCAGGGTGACCGCGCCGGTCAGCAACTCGGTGAGCCGGTCGGTGTCGGTGGCGTCGGCGGCCACCTTCTCCACCAGCGGGTGGTCCGGTCCGCCGCCGGTGCGGCTGACGATCCGGACACGCTCGCCGCCGGCGGCGAGCAGCAGGGCGGTCCGCGCCGCGGTGGCGCCTCGCCCGGTGATCACGTGAAGGGTCATGCGTCGACCCTGCCGCCCGGCGCGGCGCCGCGGCAGTAGGCTGAACGCCGACAATCCGGAGGATCTGGCCATGCATCGTGTCGCCGTCGTGGTGGTGCCGCCGGTGCTGAGTTTCGACGTCGCCATCCCGCACATGGTGTTCGGCGGTGCCCGGATCGCGGGCGCGGGTGATGACCCGCCCGGCGGCGGCGTGGCCGATCGTCTCGGCGGCTCGCCCGGATACCTGGTGGAGGCCTGCACCGCCGAGC
This sequence comes from Sphaerisporangium rufum, assembly GCF_016863395.1. Lineage (GTDB taxonomy): Bacteria > Actinomycetota > Actinomycetes > Streptosporangiales > Streptosporangiaceae > Sphaerisporangium > Sphaerisporangium rufum. The sequence goes on from NZ_BOOU01000019.1 coordinate 34,391, forward strand.
CGGGCACGGTCACCGCGGCCGACGGTCCCGGTCTGCTGGTCCCGCGCGGCCTGGACGCGGCCGGTGACGCCGACACCGTGATGGTCGTCGGCAGCGGCGGCGGGCCGGCCGACCCGGCCACGCTGGCGGCGCTGCGCGCGGCGGCCGCGGCGGGCGCGCGGCTGGCGTCGCTGTGCACCGGGGCGTTCGTCCTGGCGCAGGCCGGGCTGCTGGACGGCCGCCGGGCCACCACGCACTGGGACCTGGCCGCTGAGCTGGCCGCGCGCCACCCGGCGGTCCGGGTACAGCCGGACACGCTCTTCGTGGACGACGGCGGGGTGCTGACCTCGGCCGGGGCCGGCGCGGCGATCGACCTGTGCCTGCACCTGGTGCGGCTGGACTACGGGGCCGCGGTGGCGAGCGCCGCCGCCCGGGCGGTGGTGGCCGCGCCGGCCCGGCCGGGTGGGCAGCCCCAAGTGGTGGCGGCACCGACGCCGCCGGAGCGCGGCACCTCCCTGGCCGCCACCAGAGGCTGGGCGCTGGAGCGGCTGGAGCTGCCGCTGAGTCTGGCAGACCTCGCCGGGCACGCCGGGGTGAGCGTCCGCACGCTGATCCGCCGCTTCCACGCGGAGACCGGGACCAGCCCGCTGCGCTGGCTGCTGCACCAGCGGATCGGCCGGGCGCGCGAGCTGCTGGAGACCACCGGCCTGCCGATGGACCAGGTGGCCGCGCGCAGCGGCCTGGGCGGCGCCGACTCGCTGCGCAGGCACCTGGTCGCCGCGCTCGGGGTCACCCCGAGCGCCTACCGCGCGCGCTTCACCCGCCACACCGCCTGACCAGGTGCCCGCCGGCCGCCGGCCCGCTCCGCCGAACCGTAACGGTCGCCCGCGCCATCAGCCGGGCCGCCTTCCGGGTGGCGTCGCGACGGTGTGGCCCCCCGGTACCGGCCCATGATGTCGCTCAACGGTGCGGCGCCCGGCGCCCCGCGCGGTCTCCGGTCAGGCCGCGGTGCCGTGCCGGCCGGCCGCGCCGCCGCTGGCCGCCCGGTCGTCCCGGCGGGTGGCGGGGGGTGCCGGGGCGGTGTCGTCACGGGCCACCGGCGGGTGGTCGCGGACCCGGGTGCGGGTGCGCCCGCACACCGCGCACCGCTGGGTGATCACGTACCCGATCGTCTCGATGGTCTCCCATCTGTGGCGTAAGTGCATCGGGGCTCCTCGCGGCCGGAACGAGCACGCCGGGCGCGCGGCCCGGGCACCACGCTCCTACCCGGCGGCATCGGGAACATGCCGTCCGTGACGCGGCGGGTGCGGTGGGTAATCTACCCGGCGGGGAGCAGGCGCAGCGACACGGAGTTGATGCAGTACCGGTCGTCGGTCGGCGTCGGGTAGCCCTCGCCGTGGAAGACGTGCCCGAGGTGGGAGTCGCAGCGGGCGCACCGCACCTCGGTGCGCGACACGCCCAGCGAGTTGTCCTCCACCAGCACGACCGCCTCCGACTGCGACGGCTCGAAGAACGACGGCCAGCCGCAGTGCGACTCGAACTTGGTCTCCGACCGGAACAGCTCGGCCCCGCAGGCCCGGCAGGCGTAGACGCCGACGGTCTTGGTGTCGACGTACTCGCCGGTGAACGCGCGCTCGGTGCCGGCCCGGCGCAGCACCCGGAACTCCTCGGGGGACAGCTGAACCCGCCACTCGTCGTCGCTCTTGACCACCTTGTCCATGCCTCCACCCTACGCGTGGCGCCGGCGGCGGTGACTTTTCCGGCGAGGCATCCTTTCGGCGGGCTTTCGGCGTCTTTATCGGCGGAGGGTTGATCACCTCCGCCAAGGGGAGACCGCCGGCCCGTCCCCGTGGGCGATGCCCGCGGCTGCGCCGGGCATCGCCGTACGGCCGGGGAGGCCGCCGCGCGGGTGGCAGTAGTCAGCGCCCGCGCCGGCGTGCGCGTGGCAGGCGGTCATGCGGTCCGTCCCGTGCGAGCATCCGGCCGGCCGCTGAGGTGCTCCGGGACGGACCGTCCCGTTCTCTGGCGGATTCTGCTTGTTCCGGCATGTCCCGGCAGCTCCGGACCGGTTTCGTCGGTGCCGCCGGGTACGGTCGGAGACATGGCGTCGCCGTTCATCGAGCTGAATGTCGGGGACCGGGTGGTGAAGGTGACCAACCCGGACAAGATCTATTTCCCGGAGATCAAGGCGACCAAGCGTGAGCTGGTCGAATACTACGTCTCCGTGGGCGAGGGGGCGTTGCGCGCGCTGCGCGACCGGCCCACCTACCTCAAGCGGCATCCCGACGGGGTGACCTCGGAGGCCATCTACCAGAAGCGCGTCCCGCCCAAGCACCCCGACTGGCTGGAGACGGTCACCGTCCGCTTCCCCAGCGGGCGCAGCGCCGACGCGCTGCGGGTGACCGAGGTGGCCGCCATCGCCTACTGCGCGAACCTCGGCACCATCGACTTCCACCCCTGGCCGACCCGGGCCGGCGACGTGGAGCACCCCGACGAGCTGCGCATCGACCTCGACCCGCAGCCCGGCACCGGCTTCGAGCAGGCCAGGCAGACCGCGTTCGAGGTGCACGAGCTGCTGATGGAGCTCGGCATGCGCGGGTTCCCCAAGACCTCCGGCACCCGGGGCATCCACATCTACGTGCGCATCGAGCCGCGCTGGTCGTTCACCGAGGTGCGGCAGGCCGCCATCGCGTTCGCCCGCCAGATCGAGCGCCGCCGGCCGGATCTGACCACCACGGCGTGGTGGAAGGAGGAGCGGGGGGAGAAGGTGTTCATCGACTACAACCAGAACGCCCGCGACCGCACCATCGCCAGCGCCTACTCGGTGCGCGCCCGCCCGCACGCCCCGGTGTCCACCCCGGTCACCTGGCAGGAGCTGGCCGAGGTCGACCCGCGCGACTTCGACATCCGCACCGTCCCGCCGCGGTTCGCCGAGCTGGGCGACGTGCACCGCGAGATCGACGACCGGGCCTTCGGCATCGAGCCGCTGCTGGCGTGGTACGAGCAGGACGGCCGCGGCGACATGCCTTATCCGCCGAACTATCCGAAGATGCCCGGCGAGCCCAAGCGCGTCCAGCCCAGCAAGGCCCGCCCCGGCGCCGACTGACCGCGCGCTCCGGCCTCCGGTCCCAGCGGAACGGACCGGACCCCCAGGATCGCGGACGAACGCCGGTCCGCCATGCCCGCCTGGACGCTCCGGGAAGGTGGGCTGGTGTTCGCAACGTCCGCGATCGGAAACGGAGCGATCATGATCAACAGGATCATGGCGGCATTCGCCGCGTTACTGGCGGGTTCGGTGCTGTGCGTCACCCCGGCGTCGGCCGGGGTCGCCGCGTTCGACCCGAACCCCACCATCGGCGGTAACGGCCAGGCCGTTCCGGCACCGCACTACGCGACGGGGGCCCGCGGCGTCAGTGCCCCCTCCTACCTGCCGGGCTGCCCGTACCAGCGGGTCTGCATCGCGGTGCTCGACTACCAGGACAGCAAGATCAACACCTGGAAGATCTACGACCTGTATCAGTGCGGAGACTACTCGTTCTACGACTGGCACGGCCGCGGCTGGATCCGCAACAACCAGTCCGGCAACGCGGTGGCGATCCGGTTGAACTCCAGCTGGAGCCTGATCAAGCCGACGCATCCGGTGGACAACCGCTGGCTGGACGTGGACTGGGAGCCCGCCTACCACTTCCGCCCCTGCTGATCCGCACCCTTCGCCGTCCCGCGCCCCTGAGAAGACGACGATCGGGGTGGCGACAGTGGCGACGGTGGCGCAGCCGGTCGCCGGCGGCCGGCCGCGTCAGCCGCTGCGGGCGGTACGGGGGCGCAGTGCGTACGCGATGTCGTCGGCCAGCCGGGGGACCTCGGCGACGTCCAGCGTGGAGGTCGTCACTCGCAGCCCGGGCGCGGACCGCATCCGGTAGGCGCCGCCCGGGCTGACCACCCAGCCCCGGTGCGACAGGTCGAGCGCGGTCGCGCCCTCCTCGGTGACCGGCACCCACACGTTGAGGCCGGTCATTCCGTGGGCCTCGATGCCCCGAGCGCTTAATTCGGTGAGCAGCGCGGTGCGGCGCGCCTCATAGGCGTCTCCCGCTCGGCGGAGCCGCTCCTGCACGGCCGGGTCCCGCAGGAGGTGGACGACGGTGCGCTGCAGGACGTGCGATACCCAGCCCGGGCCGAGCGCCTGCCGGCCGAACACCCGGGCGAACAGGTGCGGCTCGGCGGCGACGACGGCGAGGCGCAGGTCGGGTCCGAGGGACTTGGCCATCGATCGGGCCACCGCCCACCGCCGCACCCGGCCCGCGAGGGTGACGCGCGGCGGTTCCACCAGCGACAGGTGGTGGTCCTCGATCACCACCAGGTCCGGCCACTCGGCGAGCACCGCCGACAGCTCGCGGGCCCGCCGTTCGGTGAGGCACGAGCCGAAGGGGTTCTGGGCGCTCGGGGTGTGGATCAGGGCGGTGGCGCCCTGCCGCAGCGCGGCGTCCAGCGCCGCCGGCCGCAGGCCTTCGTCGTCGACCGCGACCGGCAAGGGCTGCAGCCCGGCCGCGCGCAGCAGGTCGAACACGTCCGGGTAGCCCGGGTCCTCGACGACCACCCGGTCGCCGGGCCGGCAGCTCACCAGCAGCGCCCGTTCGACCAGGTCGAGCGCGCCACTGGTGACGCCGACGTGGTCGGCGTCGATCTGGATCCCGAGGTCGCCGAACCCCGGGAGGACGAGATCGCGCAGCTCCGCGTCGATGGTGGGCTGCCCGTAGAGGCGGGGGGTGGCGCTCTCCTCGGCGACCGCGCGCAGCGCAGCCCGCGCGGCGGGGAGCAGGGCGCGGTCCGGGCCACCGTGGCCGAGGTCGACGCCTCGCGGCGCGGGAGGGGGTACCGCGCGAGCGGCGGTCGCCAGCTTCAGCGGCGGCACCGGGGCGATGACGCTGGTGCGGCGTTCGTTGGTGACGATCACCCCGCGCTGCCGTAGTTCCGCCACCGCGCCGACCACGGTGGTGGCGCTGACCCCGAGGTGGCGGGCGAGCATCCGGACGGAGGGCAGCGGCTGGCCCGGCGCCAGCGTGCCGAGGCTGACCGCCCGCTCGACGCTGAGCACCAGCTCCTTCTTGCTGCTCCCGGTGATGACGTCCTGCCATACCGCCACAGTTCCTCCTCGATGGCGAAAAGTCTGGACTCATCATGCTCGGTGTATTGACCTGCAACCACCCCGATGCTTCTATGAGCGGTACAGATTACCAACTGTACCAGTACAGAGGAGATTCGCCATGCAGCGAATCGCAGCCCTGATCGGCATGGCCGCCCTCACCGCCGCCCTCGCCGGCTGCGGCCAGGGTGAGAGCAGCCCGAGCGCGAAGGACACCGGAACGACGACCGAGGCCACGACCAAGGAGGCCGGCCGGTTGCTGGTCGGGGCCGACATCCCCTACGTGCCGTTCGCCTTCGGCGATCCCCCCAAGTACGAGGGCATGGACATGGACCTCGTCCACGAGGTCGGCGCCCGGCTCGGCCTCACCGTCACCATCCAGAAGACGCCGTTCGACACGATCTTCCGGGACGTCGCCCAGGGCCGCTTCGACATGGTCGCCGCCTCCGTGCTGATCACCGAAGAGCGCAGGAAGAAGGTCGCCTTCTCGGTGCCCTACTTCAACGCCGACCAGTCGGTCATGGTCAAGAAGGGCTCCGGCATCACCGGCGTGGCCGACCTCGCGGGCAAGCGTCTGGGCGCCGTCCTGGCCGGCACCGGCGAGAAGTGGGCGAAGGCGAACGTCAGGACCGACACCATCCGCACCTACGACATGGTCGACGACGCCTTCAAGGCGCTGGCGGCCGGGCAGATCGACGCGGTCATCAACGACTTCCCCTCCTCGAAGTTCGCCGTGCGCACTTACGACCAGCTGGAGGTGGTCGAGACGATCGCGACCGGCGAGCAGTACGGGTTCGTCTTCAAGACCGGCTCACCGCTGCGCGGCAAGGTCGACGAGGCCCTCCTGGCGATGAAGCGGGACGGCGCTTACGACCGGGTCTACCGTAAGTGGTTCGAGGACGCGCCACCGGCGAACCTGCTCGCCGGGAACGGCTGACCGCCCGCCTATGGACGTCTTCCTCGAGCAGTACTTCGACATCACCGTCATGTCGGAGTCCTTCGACAAGGTCCTCCTCGGATTCTGGATGACGATCCAGCTCTCCCTGATCGCGGGCGCGCTGTCCATGGTGTGGGGGCTGGTCCTGGCGCTCTGCCGGACGTCCCGGTCCTGGATGATGCTCCCGCTGCGGGTCGCCGCCGTCACCTACATCGACGTGTTCCGCGGCATCCCCCTGCTGCTCGTCGTGCTGCTGATCTCCGGCAGCCTGCCGTTCATCCCCGGGCTCCCCGAATGGATCCGCGCCCCGGAGTTGTTCGGCCGGCCCGATGTCTACTGGTTCGGCGTCGCCGCGCTGACCCTCACCTACGGCGCCTACCTCGCGGAGGTGTACCGGGCCGGCCTCGACGCCGTCCCGCCCGGCCAGACGGAGGCGGCGCGCTCCCTCGGGATGAGCCACCGGCGGGCCCTGCGCCACGTCGTGCTCCCGCAGGCGGTCCGCACGGTGGTGCCTCCGCTGCTCAACGACTTCATCGCCCTGATGAAGGACACCTCGCTGGTCCAGGTCATCGGCATCGTCGATGTGGTGCGCGCGGGACGCGAGGTACAGGGTGAGACGTTCAACAGCTCCGCGCTCACGCTCGGCGCCCTGATGTTCCTGGTGGTCACCCTGCCGCTCGCCCGGCTGGTGGACCGCTACCTCAGGGGACGGCAGCCCGTGCGGAAGGCCCTGGCATGACCGGCGAGGCCCAGAATGCGAGCAAACTCACGGTCACCGACCTGCACAAGCGTTTCGGGGCCCTCGAAGTCCTCCGGGGCGTCGACCTCGTCGTCCCGGCCGGCGCGGTGATCTCGATCATCGGGCCGAGCGGCTCCGGCAAGTCGACCCTGCTGCGCTGCGTCAACCGGCTGGAGGAGGCCGACGCCGGCGAGATCGCCCTGGACGGCATGCCGATCACCCGGCTGCGCGGCAGGGACCTGGACGCGGTACGCCGCCGGATCGGCATGGTCTTCCAGCAGTTCAACCTCTTCCCGCACCGGACGGTGCTCGACAACCTCACCATGGCCCAGCGGGTGGTCTCCGGTGTGCCGCGCCGGGCGGCCGAAGACAGGGCGCGCTCGCTGCTCGACCGGGTCGGCCTGGCGGAGAAGGCGCACGAACTGCCGGGCCGGCTCTCCGGCGGCCAGCAGCAGCGGGTCGCGATCGCCCGGGCCCTGGCGATGGACCCCGAGGTCATGCTGTTCGACGAGGTCACCAGCGCGCTCGACCCCGAGCTCGTCACCGACGTGCTCGACGTCATGCGCCGCCTGGCCGAGGGCGGCATGACCATGGTGGTCGTCACCCACGAGATGTCCTTCGCCAGGGACGTCTCGGACGAGGTGCTGTTCATGGACCAAGGCGTCGTCGTGGAGCGCGGCGACCCGGCCACGGTCTTCACCGCCCCGGCACACGAACGCACCCGGCGGTTCCTCGACCGGGTGCTCCACCCCTGAACGATGCGAAGGACGAAGATGATCGCCCGTATCTGGCACGGCACCACCCCCATCGAGAGGTCCCGCGACTACCTGCGGCTCATGCGCGAGGTCGCGATCCCGGATTACCGGTCGACGCCCGGCAACCGGGACGCGCGGGTGCTGTACCGCGAGGACGGGGACGTCGCCCACTTCGTCACTCTGACGTTCTGGGAGTCGGAGGAGGCGATCGCCGCGTTCGCCGGTGACGACGTCACCCTCGCCAAGTACTACGACTTCGACGCCGAATACCTGCTGGCGAAGGAGCACCGCGTCACCCACCACCAGGTGTACGACGGATGAGTGCGGCAGGTGACCGGGTCGACCTGCTGGTGGTGGGCGGTGGCGTGACAGGGGCCGCCACCGCCGCCGCCGCGGCCCGGCGCGGGCTGCGGACCGTCCTGGCCGAACGCTTCACCCTCGGGAACCCGCATGGCAGCTCCCACGGCCCCTCCCGGATCATCCGGCTCGCCTACGAAGGCGCCGGCTACGTCACGCTCGCGCGCGAGGCCTACGTCCGGTGGCGGGCGCTGGAACGCGAGCGCGGGGCGCGCCTGCTGCTCCCGACCGGCGGGCTCGACTTCGGCCTGGCCGGCACGCCGTCCCTGCGGCGCACCGCGGCGACCATGGAGTCGTGCGGCGTCGCCTTCGAGCGGTTGCCGGCCGCCGAGCTGGCCGCGCGGTTCCCGCAGCTCCGGCTGGATCCGGGGATGGCAGGCCTCTACCAGCCGGACGCGGGCGTGCTCGACGCCGACGCCTGCGTGCGCGCCCTGGCCGGCGACGCGCGGGCGCACGGCGCCGAGATCCGCGAGCACGCGCGTGTCCGCCTGCTGCGCGCCGGGCCGGGCGGGGTGGGCGCCGAGGTGAACGGCACCGACCTGCAGGCCGGCGCGGCCGTTCTCGCGGCGGGCTCGTGGACGGGTTCGCTGCTCGCTGAGATGGGGCGGCCGCTCCCGTTGGTGGTGACCCGCGAACAGGTCGCGTACTTCGCCGCGCCCGGCGCCGGCTACCGGCCGGGGACCTTCCCGGTGACCATCGAGCACCGGGCGGGCCGCCCGCCGATGATCTCGATGTTCCCGCGGCTGTCGCCCGAGGGCGGTGTCAAGCTCATGCTCGACCGCAACGGCCCCGAGATCGACGCCGACGACCTGGCCGGCACCGTGGACGAGCGGGCGCTCGCGGCGCTCACCGCCCACGCCCGCCACCGCCTGCCCGGCCTCGGGCCCGTGCTGGCGGCCGAGACCTGCCGCTACACCATGGCCCCCGACGAGGACTTCGTCCTCGACCTGGTCCCCGGCCTGCCTCGCGTCGGTGTCGCCTCGGCGTGCTCCGGTCACGGCTTCAAGTTCGGCCCCGTACTCGGGGAGATCATGGTCGATCTCATCACGGCGGGCACCACGGCCCGGCCCGTCGCCCCGTTCCGCCTCGACCGACCCGCCCTGGTCGCCGGACGCCCCTGGAGCCCGGCGTGATGCCCCCGCCGTGGCCCGACACCGCCGAGGTGGATCCCGCGGGTGACCTGAGGCTGGCCGGGGTGTCGCTGGGCGCCGTCGCCGAGGAGCACGGCACACCGGTGTACGTGCTCGACGCGGCGACCTTCGTGCGGCGCGCCGGCGCCTACCGCGATGCGCTGGCCGCGCACCACGCCGGCCCGTCGGAGGTGCACTACGCCGGCAAGGCCTATCTCAGCGTCGCGGTCGCGCAGCTCGCGTTGCGGGAGGGCCTGCATCTGGACGCGGTGTCCGTCGGCGAGGTCCGCGTGGGCCGGCATGCCGGCGTCCCAGGCGATCGCATCCACCTGCACGGCAACGCCAAGACGGCGGCGGAGCTGCGCGAGGCCCGGCGCCTGGGCGTGGGCACCGTGATCGTCGACAGCCTGGACGAGCTGCGCACGCTCGCCGAACTGGCCCGGGACGGGGTCCCGCAGGCGGTGATGCTGCGCCTTTCGCCGGGCGTCGCGGCCGACACCCATCCGCACATCTCCACCGGCCACGCCGGTTCCAAGTTCGGGATTCCGCTGTCCCTGCTGCCCGACGCCGCCCGCCTCCTGGCCGCCGCACCGGCGCTGCGGTACGTAGGACTGCACTGCCACATCGGCTCGCAGATCACCGACCTGCGTCCCTACCGCGCCGCCGTGCGGGTGTTGCTCGACGCCGCCGGCGACCTGCGCCGGTGGCACGGGTGGACCACCCGCACCCTCAGTCCTGGCGGCGGCCTCGGGATCGCCGCCACCGCCGGCGAACCGGAGCCCGCCATCGAAGCCCACGTCCAGGCCGTTGCCGCCGAGGTGGCCGCCGGATGCGAGCGGCGCGGGCTGCCGCAGCCCAAGCTGGTGCTCGAACCCGGCCGGTCCATCGTCGGGCCCGCCATGGTGGCCCTGTACCGGGTGGTCGCCGCCAAGCCGCTGGACGCGCGAGACGGCGAGGCCACCGCCTACCTGCACCTCGACGGGGGCATGGGGGACAACGTCCGTCCCGCGATGTACGGGGCGCGGCTGGCCGCCCTCCCGGTCTCGGGCACCTGCCGGCCGCACCGGCTGGTCGCGCACCTGTCCGGACGCTACTGCGAATCCGGCGACATCCTCGCCCGCGACGTCCACCTCCCCGAGGTGCGCGCGGGCGAGGTCCTGGCGGTGCCCGCCGCCGGCGCGTACACGCTGTCCATGGCGTCAAGCTACAACCACGTCCCCCGCCCGCCGGTGGTGCTCGTCTTCGACGGGCACGCGCGGCTGGTGACCAGGCGGGAGTCCCACGACGACCTCATCGCCCGCGACGCCGCGCTGCCCGAACCCCTGGCGGCCGGCCTGCCCGTTCCCGGCGGACCCCGCCGGTGACCCGCCGCCCTTCCTCGAATCAGGAGTGTGAAGCATGCTGCTCGACCGAGACGCCGCCGAGATCGGTGCGATGGCCGAAGCGCTGCGACCCGAGACCCGCGCCTTCATCGACGGCGAGTACCGGACCGGCTCGCTGGGAGAGTCCTTCACCACCGAGAACCCGGCGACCGGCGAGGCCATCGCGAAGGTCGTGCTGTGCACCGGCGAGGACGTCGACGCGGCCGTCACCTCGGCGCGGACCGCGTTCGAGGACGGGCGCTGGTCCGGCCGCTCGCCCCGGGACCGCGGCCGGGTCCTGCTGCGCCTGGCCGAGCTCATCGACGAGCACCGCGAGGAACTGGCGCTGCTCGAATGCCTGGACACCGGCAAGCCGATCCGCGACGCCTACACCGCCGACATCACCAAGTCGGCCGCGATGACCCGCTGGTACGCCGAGGCGGCGGACAAGCTCTACGACGAGGTGGCGCCGACCCGGCCCGACGTGCTCGCGGTGGTGCGCCGCGAGCCGCTCGGCGTCGTCGGGTGCGTCACCCCGTGGAACTTCCCGCTGTACCAGGCCGCCTACAAGCTCGGCCCGGTGCTGGTGTCCGGCAACAGCCTGATCATCAAGCCGGCCGAGCAGACCCCGCTGACGACCATCAGGCTCGCCGCGCTCGCCCTTGAGGCGGGCGTCCCGCCCGGGGTGCTCAACGTGGTCCCCGGTGACGGCCCGATCACCGGGGCCGCGCTCGGCCGTCACCCCGACGTCGATTGCCTCGCCTTCACCGGGTCGACCGCGACCGCGCGTCGCTTCCTCGCCTACTCCGCCGAGTCCAACGCCAAGAAGGTCTGCGTGGAGGCGGGCGGCAAGTCCCCGCACATCGTCTTCCCGGACGCGGGGGACCTCGACGAGGTGGCCGAGGCCGTGGTGTGGGGGATCTTCTACCACCAGGGGCAGGTGTGCAGCGCGGGCAGCCGGCTGTTCGTGCACCGGGCGATCGCCGGCGAGCTGCTGGACCGCGTCGTGCTGCTCGCCGAGGCCCTGCGGGTCGGCGACCCGCTGGATCCCGGCACGCAGGTGGGCGCGCTGATCAGCGACCGGCAGCGGCGGCGGGTCATGGACTACATCGAGCGGGGGCGGGCGGAGGGCGCCCGCCTGCTCACCGGCGGCCACGGGACTCGCGCCGGCACCGGGGGCCACTTCATCGCCCCCACCGTCTTCGACCAGGTCCGCAACGACATGACCATCGCGCGAGAGGAGATCTTCGGTCCGGTCCTCGCCGTGCTGCCCTTCGACGACATCGACGAGGTGGTGCGCCTGGCCAACGACACCGCCTACGGCCTCGGTGCCGGGCTGTGGACCCGCGATATCGACCTGGCGCTCGGGGTGGCCGCCCGGCTGCGGGCGGGACAGGTATGGGTGAACAACTACGACGGCAGCGACTGGTCGGTGCCGTGGGGCGGATTCAAGCAGTCCGGCACCGCCCGCGACAAGTCGCTGCACGCGATCGACGAGTACACCGCCCCGAAGGCCACCTGGATCCAGACGCGCCCGCCGGCCCCGTTCACCCTGGTCACCCGGTAGGCCACGACCCCGCTCCTCCCGCGCCCGGCGTCCATGGCGCCGTCACCTACGCGACGTCCTCGCCGAACTCCGACCGGCCGCCGCTCCTCCGGCACACCGGGGGTATCGTCGAGTTCGCTCTTCACTGGGAGGCTTCGGAATGTTCTCCGCGGTAGCCGGCTACGACCGCTTCATGGGGCGCTTCGCCGCGCCGCTCGCCCCGGCCTTCGCCGACTTCGCCGAGATCAGGCCGGGGCAGCGGGTGCTCGACGTCGGCTGCGGCCCCGGCGCCCTTCTCGGCGAGCTGGCCGGCAGGCTGGGCGAAGGGTGCGCCGTCGGGGTGGAGCCCTCGGAGAGCTTCGCCGCGGCCGCGCGCGAGCGCCATCCGGCCACCCGGGTCGAGATCGGCACCGCCGAGGCACTGCCTTTCCCTGACCGCTCGTTCGACGCCGCGCTCGCGCAGCTGGTCGTCCACTTCATGAGCGACCCGGTCGCCGGGCTGCGGGAGATGGCGAGGGTGACGCGATCAGGCGGGGTGGTGGCCGCGTGCGTCTGGGACCACGCGGGCCGCACCGGGCCGCTGGAGCTGTTCTGGTCGGCGGTGCGCGAGTTCGATCCGGAGGTGGACGACGAGTCCGGCCGGGTGGGGACCCGCGAAGGCCAGCTGCGCGAGCTGTTCGTCGAGGCCGGTCTGGCCGGCGCGGAAGAGACGGCGCTCACGGTCGCCGTCGAGTACACCGGGTTCGACGACTGGTGGGAGATGTTCACCCTGGGCGTCGCCCCGGCGGGCGTCCATGTCGCCGGCCTCGCGGCGGAAAAGCGGGAGGCCCTCCGGATCCGCTGCGCGGAGAAGTTCGCCGAGCGGGACTCCCGCGTCATCACCGGGCGCGCCTGGGCCGCCCGGTGCCGCGTCGGCGGATCCTAGGACCTTCAGAGACCGTCGGAGGTGTGACCGGCGGCAGGACAGGCGAGGGCGCACCAGACGACCTTCCCGCCGGTGACGGGCAGGCGGTGCCCCCAGCCGGCCGCCAGCACGCTCACCAGGAAGAGGCCGCGTCCCCCTTCATCGTCCAGGGCGGCGGGACGCAGGCGCGGCGGGTCAGGGCTGGGGTCCCCGACTTCGAGGACGACCGCTCCCGGGGTCCGGTGCACATCGACCCATATATAGTCCAGGAAATCGGCGGTGTGCTGGGTTCCGTAATCCCGGGCGCCGGGCATGGTCGCGCGGTTCATTCCCCGGGTCGCCGTGACGGCGTTCGCCGCCAGTTCCGATACGAGCAGTTCCGCGGTCTCGACGAGCACGCCCAGGTTCCATTTCCGCAGCATCGTATGGACGTGGACCCGCGCGTGACGCACGGCGTCCGGGCGGGCGGGAATCTCCAGATAACCGTCCCGCATTCTCTTCCCGGTCATCCGGGCACCTCCAGGATCCGTTGCTCTCACCCGGTCCTCGGTGGGGACGTGTGTCCATCACCCTGAGGACTCCGATTCACCTCACCATGCTGTGCCTGATCGGCTACGTTCAGTAGCGGATCTGTCGGACAGAGGTGATACATCTCCGGTGGCACATCGGTGGGTCTTGTGGGATCACGGCGGGCGGTGGCGGAGGGAGTACGGCATGGGACGGCCGGTGGACATCGATCCGGAGGCCTCGGGCGCGGCTAGGTTCGCTTACGAGCTGCGCCGGCACCGGCGCCGGGCCGGCCTCACCCAGGAGCAGCTCGGCCGCCGCATCGGCTTCTCCGAGAGCCTGATCGGCATGGTGGAGACGCAGCGGCGCGTACCCACCGAGGACTTCGCCCGCCGATGCGACAAGGCGCTCGGCCTGGACGGCATGCTCGACCGGCTCCACCAGGACACCTGGCCGCCGCTGCCTCCCGTCCCGGAGCATTTCCGCGACTGGGCGGCCGAGGAACGCCGCGCCACGGCCCTACGCCTGTGGGATCCCCTCCTTATCCCCGGCCTGTTCCAGACCGAGGCATACGCCCGTACGCTGTTCGACGAGGAGCCGGGTATCACCGGGGAACAGATCGACCAGCGGCTGCAAGGCCGCATGCGGCGAAAGAACACCCTCACGCGGGACGATGCTCCGATGATCTGGTCGCTTATCGACGAAGGCGTGCTGCATCGCCCGATAGGCACTCGGATGATCATGAGGGAACAACTCGAACACCTGCTGGACATCAGCCGGAGACCTCGGGTCGCGATCCAGATGGTGCCGTACGGTGCCCGGGCCTCGGCGGGACTGCTCGGAGCATTTGGAATAGCGGAAATGCGCGGATCGGCTTATACCGTATATGTAGAGACTCAGCCTCGTGGTCGAACGGTCGACGAGCGTGTGATGATCGCCGAACTCCTGACCCGGTATGACGCCATCCGGAGCGAGGCCAACTCCACGTTCCTGTCCCAGAAAATGATCGAGGAAGCGGTGCGGAGATGGACCTAGGTCAGACCTGCTGGCGCAAGTCGAGCTACTCAGGCGGGGACGGGGGCATGTGCGTAGAGGTCGCCCTCGGTCTGCCCGGCATCGTGGCCGTACGCGACTCCAAGTCCCCCGCGCAGCCGCCGCTGGCCACTCCGAGTGAGGAATGGCGCAACTTCCTGCATGCCGTCCGCCGGGGCGGGTTCTCCGGTTGACCCGGATGACCGCCACAGGAAGCGGTGCGGAGATCGATCTAAGCCAGGCCCTATGGCGCAGGTCGAGCCGATCCGGAGACGACGGCGGTATGTGCGTCGAGGCCGCGGTGAACCTGCCCGGCGCTGTGGCCGTTCGCGACTCCAAATCCCCGATGCGGGCACCGCTGATCACACTGCCTCAGGAGTGGCGCACCTTCCTGAACGCTGTCCGTGAGGAGGGCCTTCACAACTGTCCGCCTGCTTGATCATAAAGGCGCCGATGGACCTGAGCCGAACCGTCTGGCGGAGATCAAGCCACTCGGGCGGGGGCGGGGGCATGTGCCTTGAGGTTGCGATCGACCTGCCTGACGTTGTAGCTGTGCGCGATTCCAAAGTTCGTGTGCAGGCGCCGGCGGGCACAGCGGCGCGCGAGTGGCAGGTCTTACTGCGCACCATCCGTCAGGGTGAGTTTTAGGGCATCGGTAAACCGGCCAGAGTGCCGAATATGGCTATTACTCATTGTCAATGCGTAACCACGCATTGTCTCTATCTCTCTCGAGATCCGATTGACCTGCGGATTCGCGGATGGCTGCGCTGAGATGATCGCAGCAACACGTGATCAATAGATCACTCAGCGGAGTGTGATCTGGAACACGTTGATCTCCTACCTGTGGATTGAATACGTTCCAAGCGATCACTACGGGGTTCACTTCCGTCGGTCGACTTTGTCGAACGTCTCCATGGCGGCGCCCTTCTTCCGTTCTCGGACCAAAGAAAGGGCGGCGCATGCGTCGTTCGGTGTCACGCGCTCGTTTCGGTGCGCTCACTCTCACCGTTTTGACCTCGCTCATGCTGATAACGGGGGTCGGTGCCTCGACGGCGCTCATCGCCCAGGCCGCGGCGCACACCCCCGCACTGTTCGACGGAGTGGCCGCCCTCGGTGGATCGGCCGACCTGGATGTGCACCGGCCCGTCCAGGAGATCGGTTCGGCAGCCGGGCGTCCGCATCTCGTGCCGGCGGACGCCACCAGGGCGAAAGAGGCGGGCTCGGGCGTATCCCGGCCGGTTAAGCCACCGGAGGGTGCACTGCCACTGGACACCCGGCATCGGCTGTCAGGCAAGCCCGCGGAAGGGGGCCTCAAGCCGCCGCCTTCTCCGGCACGCGAAGCCGGCCCCGCAGGCGTGAGCGTTGACCGCGACCTGGCCGCGTCGCGCTCCGATTCGACGGCGCAGGCCGTGACGAGCACCGGCCTTTCCGACTGCTACTACCCGAACTGGTCGCTGGTCCGCCAGTACGCGTACGGCGACGTGGTCTCCTACTACAACGTCACCCAGGGCATGACCGAGCCGCACGACTTCGTGGCAACGCGGACTCCCTACGGCGCACCGTTGGGGTCGACCGCGTGGTACGACCTTGGGCCTTGTTACGTGATTCCGGAGCACCAGCCCCAGCCGCCCGCCTTCGTCGGTTTCTGGCCGGAGGACGACGGGCTGGCCGGCTCGCTGACGCCGACCCTCGGCGCGCTGGCCGCCTCGGAGACCGACGCGCAGGTGGGGTACTGGTTCCAGATCTGCTCGGGACCTTCCGGCCCGGAGGGCGAGTGGGACTGGTGTGAGGACAGCGAATGGACGACCACCGGTGCCTGGGTGGTGCCGGCCGGGAAGTTGAAGTGGGGACAGAGCTACTGGTGGTCCGTCGTCGCCGAGGATGTCGACAACGGAAAGAGCTCCTACTCGCCGTGGACCAAGCTGACCGTCGTCCCCGAACAGCCGGCGATCAACTCGCTGCTCGGTACCGGTATCGACGGCCGGGCGTTCAACCAGGTGGTCGGCAACTTCACCGAGCAGGCCACCGATGCCGCGGTCGCCGCGGTCGGCCCGCCCCTGGCCGTCACCCGCACCTATAACAGCCTCGACCCCCGCGCGGACGGTATGTTCGGCGCGGGATGGAGCACGCGATGGGACATGCGGCTCGTCGAGGAGCCCCAGACGAAGACCGTATTGATCACCTACCCCGACGGCAGCCAGGCACGGTTCGGTGCGATCGGCAACGGGGACTACGCACCGCCGCAAGGATCGTACGCCACGCTGGCGACCCGTGCCGAGGGCGGCTGGCGCCTGATGGACAAATCAGCTACCTCCTACCTGTTCGACGCGCAGGGCCGGGTCACGAAGGTCACCGACAACCGGGGGCGTGGCCAGGATCTGGTCTATGGCGCTGACAGCCGGCTGGCCAAGGTGACGTCGACCGGCGGCAGGTCCCTCTACTTCACCTGGAGCGGCGGCCACGCGACGGCGGTCTCAACCGATCCGGTGAGCGGCAGCCCGTTTAGCTGGTCCTACACCTACGACGGCGACAAGCTGGTCAAGGTCTGCGGCCCGGGCTCCGCCACGGCCTGTGCCGCCTACACCTACGCCGATGCCTCCCGCTACAGCACCAGCGTGCTCAACTCGCTGCCGACCGGGTACTGGCGGCTGGGGGAGGCGAGCGGTGCCAAGAACTCCAAGCTCGCTGACGCGGTGGGCTGGAATCTCGGCAAGCAGGACGCCAACTTCAGCAGTGGCACCTTCAACGCGGCCACCGGCGTGTCCGGGGCGCTCGGCGGTTCCGCCGACACCGCGGTGAGATTCGCCGGCACATCGGCCTCCAGTTCGTACGTCTGGCTTCCGGAGGCGTCGATCAGTGGCTCCGCCGGCTACCTGACGGCCGAGACCTGGTTCAAGACGACCGGGTCCGGCGTGGTGTTCGGGCAGAGTGATACCGCCTCGGGGACACCGTCGGACTTCACCCCGACGGTGTACGTGGGCACCGACGGTAAGCTCCGCGCCCAGTTCTGGAACGGCACGGCCAATCCGATCACCACCGGCGCGGCGGTGAACAACGGTCAGTGGCACCACGTGGCGCTCACCGGCGACGGCGCCGGCCAGACCCTCTACCTGGACGGCGAGCCGGTGGGCACCCGTAACGGTGCCATCGACCACCGCGGCCAGCGGTACACCCGCCTCGGTAGCGGCTACACGTCGGCGTCCTGGCCGGCGTCCACCTCTTCCGTGCAGGTCTTCCCGTTCAAAGGTGACCTCGACGAGGTGGCGATCTACCATCGTTCGCTGCCGGCCGCCGAGGTCCGCGCGCACTACCAGGCCGGTTCCATCGCTCCACAGCTGAGCCGGTCCACGCTCCCGTCCGGCCGGATCCAGGCCGACAACACCTACCTCCCTGACGGGGGCCGGCTCCAGACCCACACCGACACCAACGGCGGTCTCTGGAAGGTCGGCGCGCTGCAGTATGCCGCGGACGAACTCGGTGATCCGCTGGCATCCGTCACGGTGACCGACCCGCACAACGCCACGCTCAAGTCCACGCACGACGGCCTGCGCGGCCTGCGGACGACCGGCCGGACCGATGAACTGGGCAAGACCACCTCGTTCGAGTACGACACCGGCGGGTACCTGGCCAAAATCACCGATGCGAACGCCAACACGACGGAGTTGACGCATGATGAGCGCGGCAACCAGCTCAGCGTGACCACCTGCCGTTCCGCGAGCAGCTGCCAGACGGCGTACGCGTCGTACTACCTCAGCGGCTCCGACCGGTTCGACCCGCGCAATGATCAGCTCACCGCCTATCGGGATGCGCGGTCCGCCAGCAGTACCGGCAACACCTACGCGACGAAGCTGGAGTACAACACCTTCGGCGAGAAGACCAAGGTGACGACCCCCGCCACCTCCGACTTCCCGAACGGGCGCTCCACCACGTACTCCTACACCGACGGCACCGAGGCGGCCAGCGGTGGCGGCATGACCCCGGCCGGCCTGCTGAAGACCACGACCGATCCCAAGGGCGAGCACCGCGACTACGCCTACACCGCGTCGGGTGACCTCGCCCGGGACACGTCTCCGACCGGCCTTGTCACGGGCTACACCTACGACGCCATCGGCCGCAGGGCCGGCAGCACCGAGATCTCCGCCGCGCAGCAGGGGAGCGGTGTGGCGACCAGCTACGGTTACGACGCGACGGGGCGCCTTGCCACGGTGACGGGCCCCGGAGTCAAGAACGAGATCAGTGGCGCGGTGCACACGACCCAGACGCGGTACACCTACGACGCCGACGGCAACCGGACCGGCGAGACCCTGGCCGACATCACCGGCGGCGACCCGGCCCGCACGAAGACCTACGAGTACGACACCTACGGCCGGATGGAGAAGGTCACCGGCCCGGAGGGAGAGGTCGTCCAGACCTCCTACGACCACATGGGCCGGGCGGTCAGCACCACCGACGCCGCCGGTGCGACGTACGCCTACGCGTACACGGCGCGCGGCGAATCGGAATCCGTCACGTTGAAGGGCTGGACCGGCAGCCCCACCGATCCGAAGCCCGCCGCGGACGTGATCGTGCGGTCGAACGCCTACGACCCCGCCGGGCGTCTGGCCTCGCAGACCGACGCCATGGGCCGGACCACGCGCTTCACCTACTTCAACGACGACTCTCCTGCCGACGTGATCGCCGACCAGGTCAAGCTCAACGCGTCCGCGACGCCGGTCAACGTCGTGCTGACGTCCTCGACCTACGACGCCGCCGGCAACCTGACCCGTCAGGTAACCGGCGGGGGCAAGACCCGCGTCGACCACGTCTACGACGCCGCGGGACGCCTCACCTCCAGCACCCTCGACCCCGCCGCGCTGAACCGCAAGACCGCCTACACCTACGACGCCAACACCAACGTCACCCAGACGGTCCTGACCGGAGCCGGGACGACCCGCGCGGAGAGCACCTCCTTCCGCTACGAGACCGGCGGGCGGCTCATCGAGCAGACGGTGGAGAACGGCGCCACCGACCTCACCACGTCGTGGACGGTCGACGACCGGGGACTGATCCGGGAGATCGTCGACCCGCGCGGCAACGCGACCGGCGCGACCCGCGCCGACTACACCACCTCGGTCGACTACGACGCGCTCGGCCGGCCGGTGCAGGTCCAGGGCCCGCCGGTGAAGGTCGAGCGGGGCGGAGCCGCGGCGACCACCGAGCGGCCCACCGCGCGGATGGGTTACAACACCGCCGGCGAGGAGACGCACAAGACCGGACCGGAGAACCGCGCCACCGTGACCGCCTACGACAAGGCGGGCCGGGTCGCCTCCGTCACCGGTTCGCCGTACACGCCGCCGGGCGGGACGCAGGTCACGCCGCGGACATCATTCGGATACGACGCCGCCGGACGCGTCACCTCGGTGACCGACCCCCGGGGGAATGTCACCGACACCACCTACGATGTGCTCGGCCGCAAGGTGCGTGTCACCGACCCGGCGGCCACGGCGGGCGCGCCCAGGGGGAACTGGGACTTCACCTATACCCTGACCGGCGAGGAGCTCTCGGCCACCGACCCGACCGGCGCCCGCACCGAGGCGACCTACGACGGCTTAGGCCGCCAGGTCACCGCGACGCAGATCGAGCGCCGGCCGGCCGCGGCCGCGTACACGACCGTCATGGAGTACGACACCGCGGGCAGGCAGACGGCGGTGAAACGGCCCGCGGGCAACCGGACCCAGCTGACCGTCAACGCCGCCGGCGAGGTCGTCACGCAGACCGACGCCCTCAACCACGCAGACGCCTTCGCCTACGACCCGGCCGGTCGCACCGTTAAGATCACCGACGCGCTGGGCAACAGCACCGCCACCGAGTACGACCTGGCCGGCCGCAAGACCACGGCCAAGGACCTCAACGCGTCCGGCACGGTGTTGCGCACCTTCGGGTTCGCCTACGACGCGGCCGGAAACCTGACCACCCAGACCAGCCCGGAAGGCCACGCCACCCGGCGCACCTTCGACGCCGCCGACCGGCTCGTCCAGTTGGTGGAGTCGGTGGCGGCCGGCAAGGACATCACCACGTCGTTCGGCTACAACGCGGCGAGCGAGCGTACGCGGACCACCGACGGGCGGGGGAGCACGTTCCTGACGACCTACAACTCGCTGGGATTGGTGGAGTCACGGATCGAGCCGTCGACGCCGGCTCATCCCGGTCTCGCTGACCGCACCTGGACCGCGAGCTACGACCAGGCCGGCAACCCGGTGAGCGTGCTGCAGCCCGGTGGCGTCCAGATCACCAACGCCTACGACAACCTCAACCGCCTGATCGGCGAGGCGGGCTCCGGGGCGGAGGTCACCACCCAGGGCACCGCCTTCGGCTATGACCTGGCCGGCCGGCGGACCAGCGCCGGTGACCTCGCCTTCACCTACAACGACCGCGGGCTGCTGCTCAGCACCGCGAAGGCGGGGACGCCGGGGACGCTGTCGACCTTCGCCTACGACGCCAACCAGCGGCCGGCGCAGCGCACCGACGCGGCGGGCACCGCCACGCTGACCTGGGACGATGCCGATCGGCTGAAGACGCTCAGCGATCCGCTGACCGCCACCACCCTGACCTACGGGTACGACAACGCCGACCGGCTCACCGGTATCACCTACGGCACCGGGCCCAAGCGCACCTATACCTACGACCCGATGGACCGGCTGACCGGCGACAGCCTCAAGTCGGCGGGCAACGCGGCGATGGCGTCGATCACCTACGGATACGACCGTGACGACAACCTCACCACCAAGACCACCAGCGGGACCGCGGGCGCCGGGACCAACACCTACACCTACGACTTCGCCAACCGGCTGACGTCCTGGACCGCGCCCGGCGGCGCCGTGACCGACTACGCCTGGGACGACTCCGGTAACCGGGTCAAGGCCGGGGACCAGACCTTCACCTACGACGAGCGCAACCGCCTGCTGTCCGGCGGCGGCTCCACCTACACCTACACACCGCGCGGCACCCTGGCCACCCAGACCATCGGCGCCACCAGCAAGAACCTCCGGTTCGACGCGTTCGATCGGATGATCAGCGACGGTGAGGCCACCTACACCTACGACGCGCTGGACCGGGTGACCAGCCGTATCCACGGCACCGTCGTCAGTCGCTACCTGTACGGAGATCTGGCCAATGACATCGTCGCCACCACCGACGCGGCCGGCACCACCCAGGCCAGGTACAGCAGGGGTGTCGACGGCGACCTGATCGGCATCTCCGACGGCACCGGCCCCCGGCTGGCCTTCACCGACCAGCATGGCGACCTCGTCGGTACCTTTGGCGCCACCGCCACCGCGCTGGCCGACTCCGTCGCCTACGCCCCCTTCGGTGAGGAGATCACCCGGGCCGGCGCCCGCCACGAACTCGGTTACCAGGGCGAGCTGACCGACGCCGACTCCGGCAAGGTCAACATGCACGCCCGCTGGTACCAGCCCGGCACCGCGACCTTCGCCAGCCGGGACACTGCCTCCCTGGCACCCGACCCTTCCATCCAGGCCAACCGGTACGGTTATGTCCACGGCTCACCGCTGACCGGTACCGACCCCAGCGGCCACACCCGTACCGGCATCTACTGCGTGACCTGCCCGCCCGACCCGCCGGTCATCATGCCCGGCTACATGTGCACCACCAAGGGCATCTGCGTCATGCCCGACGTCGAACAACGCTGGTGGAACGACTACATCAACTCGCCCGGCTTCGAGTACTACAACAACCCCCTCCTGTCCGACGAAGAGGTCAAGCGCCTCGGCTACAAATTCATGCCCAACGGGCGTCCGGTCGACCAGCCGAACTTCTGGTTCGCTGACGAAAAAGTTCAGAATGCATACATGGAGCACTGGTCCCCCACGCTCGGCGACCGAGAACTCAACTTCAACTGGGCGGCGGTAGGCGGCCTAGAAAGTATGCGAACCATGATGCATGCCATAAAGGCGCGAAGCTCGGACCCGCGCATTCCCTCGTGCGCCCGGGGGTGGACGCACAATGGGCCTCCCAGGTGTAAGGATTTCCCCAACCTTAATCTTTATATGAATCTATTGGAGTACTACGGATACATTCAAAAAGCGGCTAGCAAGTACGGCGTGGATAAGAACGCCTTAACGGCCCTTATAATTTATGAGAACATGGGGGCTGAGACGAAGGCGGGAAAGGTAGGAGCCTGGGGTGTTTACTATGCCCGCAAGGCCCAGGGGAAGGGTGCTACTGCCGGCCTCGGAATCACGCAGATGGAAATATACAAAGCGCGAGAAATGTTTAAGCGGTATCATCCGGACAAAGCGAATCTAAGTGACGATGAGATAGCGAAAATTCTCATCGATCAGCCAGGACTGGCCATCGATCTTGCGGCGGCCTATCTGAGCTACCTGAAATGGAAGATAACTATAAACGACCATGGCGCCAAGCGTCATATTAATGACTGGGAGGCCACTCTGGCCTACTGTGGATGTTCGGGGGTCGTTTGGAGGAAGGGCAAGTTGGACTTCGACAGGTTCCAAGACTGGCTGGAGGATAAGCGGTCGATCCCTGCTGATCTGGTCAAGCGACGCGACGCTCTCTATGGGCCACTCCGCAGCGTGGCAGATGAATATTGGAAATGCGTGAGGCTCGAATGCTTTTACTTGGACAGGGGCGGTTTATGGTAGTCGGGAAAAAGATTAGGCAGAGGTGTGGCGTCCCACATGGCAGGGCCGATGTGGTTGTGAAGTCGCTTTGCATTCTTTGTGCAATATTTGTGGCTTCGGCGTGTGGAACGCGAATTTTCACCAAGGAGTTGCGAGTCGATCCGGCCGTCGTTCGTGATGTCCAGGGCATGGGAAAGGTGGTGGCGAAACTGACGGAAGAGAACTCGTGGGACGGTGTCACCTCCTACTCTGAGGTGCTGGTGATGGACGTCGGAAGCAAAGATCCTTCAGAATCACTAAAGAAAGCGACTGTCGGCCTACAGAAAAATGGATGGAAAGTAGAGCGGGCTCGACCGCCCGAGACAATTTTTCTCCGCTCCAAAAGCTCGGAGCATGTCACGCTGATGATGTATGGAATCGAATTTTTTGAAGCGGAACGGGGGTCGGATCCTACACTCAAGAGGCTTGTGCAGGAAGGGCAACGCGAGGCGGCTCCGAATTCTCCGGTAGTGATAAGAATGGAGAATGAGGATGCGTCGTGAGGGGTGAACTCTAGGCTAAAAAATGGTTTGTGGATGATGTGAATTCGTCGCCAGTTAAAGGCCGTCTACAAATATCGGTATACGCCGGTATGTGCCGGAACCCGCGATGCGCGACGATGGGTCATT
>NZ_BOOU01000020.1 GCF_016863395.1 Sphaerisporangium rufum
TCGCCACCGCGGGCGCCACCTTCGACCTCACCCAGGCGGAGCAGATCCCGCGCCATCTCGGCACCGCCGACGCCGCGCTGCACCCGGTGCCCCCCGGGGAGGTGATCGTCCGGCAGAACGACCTGGGGCTCGAGAAGACCAGGAAGGGCGACTCGCCACATGGTGACCGGCCGTGGACCACGGCGGACGTCGTCGCCCTGCTGCCGCCGGGCAGCCGGGCCGTCCTCCGCCGGGTTCCGGACCGGTCCTTTCACGACCCGCGCTGGCTGAGCCCGATCGGCCTGATCGGGCTGGATCTGCGCGACCCGCTGGCCCATGGCATCTACCGGCTCCAGGACGGTCGGCCGCCCGCGACCACCGGCGAGGCGGTCGTATCTCCGTGGCTGGTCCGGCACGGAGTCGGTATCGGTGCCACGCTCTCCCTCTCCGGATGGCCCACCTCTTACCGGGTGGTGGGCGTGGCGGCGGCCCCGGGCGGTCTGGACCGGCCGATCGCGGTCACCCTGCCTGAAGGGCTGCCCGCCGGAGACTACGAGGAGTGGCTCGCCGACACGCCGGTGCCGGTGACCCGCGCGCAGGTCCGGCGGCTGAACGCCGAAGGCGTGGTCGTCCGGTCCCGCGCCGTCATCGCCGAGAAGTACGGACGATCGCGTTTCTCCATCTTCCCCGTCAGCGCCGGCCCGCGACGCGCCGCCGATGTCGCCGTGCTGGCGCTGCTGGTGACGATGTTGTTGCTGGAGGTGGCGCTGCTGGCCGGGCCGGCCTTCGCGGTGGGCGTGCGGCGGCGGCAGCGGGAGCTGGCGCTGCTCGCCGCGCAGGGCGCCTCCGGACGCCAGCTCGGCCTGGTGGTGCTGGCCGACGGGCTGCTGCTCGGCGGCCTGGCCACCGTCGCCGGGGTGGCGGCCGGCCTCGCCGCCGCCTGGGCGGTGATCCCGGTGGTGGAGTCCGTCCGCGGGGAAGGGGCCGGCCCTTACGACGTGCCGGTCGGCCAGGTGGCCGTCGTGGCGGTGCTCGGCCTGCTGAGCGCGGTGCTCGCCGCCGCGATGCCCGCCCGCCGGGCCGCCCGGCTGGACACCGTCCGCGCGCTCACCGGACTGCGCGGCGAACCCCGCCCCCGGCGCGGCCGGCCACTGCTCGGCCTGGCGCTGCTGATCGCCGGACTGGCCGCCACCTTCACCTTCAGCCGCGCGGGGATCAGCGGCGTGCTGATGGCCGGCGGGGCGCTGGCCGCCATGGTCGGGCTCGTGCTGCTCACCCCCTGGGTGGTCCAGGCGGCCGCCGACCGCACCGCCCGGCTGCCGCTGGCGCTCCGCTTCGCCGGCCGGGACGCCGCACGCAACCGCAGCCGCACCGCCCCCGCCGTCGCCGCGGTGGCCGCGGTAACCGCGACCTTCGTGACCCTGCTCGTCGGGATGAGCGTCTCGGACGCCGTATCGGCGCACATGTACCGCCCAGGCGAGGTCCCCGGCGCGCTGGCCATCAGGGGCGGTGACGTGGAGCCGCAGGCGCGTCGTCGGCTGATGGAGGCGGTGCGGCGCGTGCTGCCGGAGGTTCCGCTGGTGGCCGCGTATCGGACCACCGACGTCCATGTCGCGTCGGACATCGACTTGTGCAGGTCGTCCGCGATGTGCACCGGAGACGGGGGTGCGTTCCCGGTGTTCGGCGGTCCCGACCTGCTGCGCTATCTCCTCGGCCGGGACGATCCCGCCGCGGTCGCCGCGCTGGCGGCCGGCCGGGCCGTGGTGTTCACCCCCGAGATGATCCGGGACGGCACGGTGACGCTGTACCAGGAGCGGCGTGGCGGACCGGTACCGCTTCGATCCGTGCCCGCGACGGCGGCGGTGCCGCGGGTGCCCGGCCTGGAGGCGGTGATGTTCTCGACCGGCCTGGCCGGTGAGCTGGGGGTGAAGCCGGACCTGGAACGGCTGGTCGTCGACCCGGCTCGCCACCGGGTGACGCCGGACGAAGAGCAGCGGCTGGTGCGCCTGCTGGAGGACGGTGAAACGTGGATCAGCGTGACGGTGGAGCGCGGCTACCGGTCGCCCTACTCGATGCTCCTGCTGGCCTTCGGCGCGGCGGCCGCGCTGCTGGCCCTGGGCGGCACCTTCGCCGCCACCGGGCTGGCCGCCGTGGACGCCCGGCCGGACGTGGCCACCATGGGGGCGGTCGGCGCGCCGCCCCGGATGCGAAGGCTGGTGACCGGAGCACAGGCCGCGTTCATCACTGGTACCGGCGTCGTCCTCGGCGCGCTGTGCGGCCTGGTGATCGGGGCGGCGCTGGTCGGCCGGCTGATCGAGCAGGCCACGCTGTTCAGGGAGCTGGGCGGGTGGGGAGCGATCCCGTGGTCGGCGATCGGTTACACGGCCGGCCTGGTGCTGCTGCTGCCGCTGGTGGCCGGGCTGGTGGCCGCGGCGTTCGTCCGGACCCGGATCACCCCTGCCCGCCGGATGGGCTGACGGCCAGGGTTCCCGGGCCGCGCGGCCCCGGCCCGGTGGCCGGCTCTGCGGTGTCCACAGTGGGGTCCGAGGCGGTGTCCACAGTGGGGCCCTGAGCCGGTGGCGCCCCCGCCATGGCGCCGGCGGCCTCAGGGCCGGCGCCCGAACGGGGTCAGGGCGCGGGCCGGGGGTCGGGCTCGGGGGTGGTCGCCGGGGTCGCCATCCGGTCGGCGGTGAGGTCGTAGCGGACGGTCATCCAGATGCCGGCCCCGATGATGACGGCCGGGACGGCGGTCATCGCCACGATGATCGCCGTCAGCGCGCTGTCCGGCTGGACGACCGGGTTGTCGGGGTCGGAGGAGATGAATCCGGCGGCGCCGAGCACCCCGCCGACGACCAGGGCGCCGAGGGCGGTGACCGCGTTCTCCACCGCCGTCCACAGGCCGGTGAACACCCCGCCCCGCCGCTTCCCGCTGGCGGTGGAGTCGTGCGCGATGACGTCGGCGAGCATGGAGAACTGCAGCAGTTGCAGCCCGGCGTACCCGACGCCGATCACCACGGTCGCCGCGTGCGCGTACCCCGCGCCGAGCAGCGGGGTGAGCGCCACCAGCGCCGCGCCGACCATGAACAGCGAGCCGGCCAGCAGCATCGCGCCGCGCTTGTCCATCCGGCGGGCCAGCCACACCCACAGCGGCATGGTGACCAGCATCGGCCCGACCAGCGCGGCGAACAGGGTGCTGGTGAGGTCGGAGTCGCCGAGCGTGTAGGCGGCGAAGTAGGGGGCGCCGGCGAGCAGCACGCCCGCCGCCAGGTTCTGCGCGCTGGACAGGCCGAGCAGCCAGATGAAGGGGCGGCTGCCCCGGGCGGCGGCGAGCTGGTCGCGCAGGCTCGCCTCCGGCTCGGTGCTGCCGGTCATCGGGGCGCGCGCGGTGCCGAAGAAGGAGGCGAGCATGGCCACCAGCAGGATGGCGGCGAAGATCATGCCCATCGACCGGTAGCCCGCGAGCGACTTCTGCGCGATCGTCGGGGCGATGATGCCGCTGAGCGCGATGGCCAGCGAGATGAAGATCATGCGCCACTGGAGCAGCGAGGTGCGCTCGTGGTAGTCGCCGGTCATCTCGGCGGGCATCGCCTTGTAGGGGACCTCGTAGAGCGCGTAGCCGGTGGCGGCGATCAGGAAGAACAGGCCGACGTAGCCGGCGGCGGCCGCGCCGCGCAGCGGCGGCCCGGCGAAGGTGAGGGCGAAGGCGAGCGGCAGCACGGCGGCGCCGGCCAGCAGCCACGGCCGGCGCGGACCCCAGCGGGAGACGGTGCGGTCCGACCACTGGCCGACCAGCGGGTTGATCACCAGGTCCCAGACCTTGGGGGCGAAGACCACTACCCCGGCCAGCCACGCGGGCACCGCGAGGATGTCGGTCAGGTAGAACAGCAGCAGCAGCCCGGGGATGGTGCTGAACGACGCGGTGCAGAACGAGCCGACGCCGTACCCGAGACGCACCCGGGTGGGTACGGGGGTGTGGGTGGTGGCCTGGGGGGTGACCATGGCGCCCATTACAGCCCACCAAGCGCTTGACCCGCCACCCTTTCCCGGACGCGATGCGCCGCGGCGGTCACCGGCCGCCCAGGTCAGGGCGGCCGGCGACCCTCGCGGTCGTCGGGATCAGCAGTCTCGGACGTCGGCGCACACGACGTGCGCGCCGAGTTCGATCATGCGGCGCTCGGTGTTGGCGTCCGCCACCCGGGCCATCAGCACCGGCGCCTCGCTCGCGGCGAGCTGCGGCAGCCGGGCCCGCACCATGCGGTGCAGGTCGCGCACGACGTCCTCGGCCGCCCGCATGTGCACCTTGACGTGCAGCATGATCCCCGAGGAGCCGGACACCGTCCGGGCTTCGGAGATCCACACGTGATGCACCAGCGGGAAGTCCCGGAGCAGTTCGGCGATCGCCACCCGCAGGGCCGGCATGATCGGGTGGGTGCACCGGCGGTAGCCCGGGTCCACCTGCTGCATCGGCCCGGACAGGTGCGGGCGCGGTGCCGGGATCCACGGCAGCGCCGGGGCGTCGGCGGACCCGCCGTGCGGCACCGGCGCGGTCAGGGTCTCGTTCCGCCCGAGGGGCGGGGAGCCCTGGTGGGCGGCGGTGCTCCGGGTGACGGTCGCCATCGCCCCGGTGGCGTACGCCGAGGGGATCGAACTCGACATCGCCGGGGCCTGGCGGCCGCTGCGGGTCGAGAGCAGATGGCGCTGGAGGTCCTCGATCGGGACGGCGGCCGCCGCCGGTCCCGCCGCGTCGATGACGATCTCCCGCACACCGGTGACGCGCTGGATGTCGAGGATGGTGTCGGCGTCGCACGCCGACAACGAGTGATTGCCGCGGTGCCGTGCGTAGGTGGTCGGGCTGGTGTACCCGAGGAGTACACGTTCACCGGCCTGCGTCGTGCCGAGCACGACGGAGCGATCCGGCCGCACGGCCACCAGGATTCCCCACTCGGCCAGTGCCGCCAGGAGCCGGTGCGGGCTGCCGTGCTGGGCGAGCACATCTCCGAGAGCGGGGTTCCCGATGCTCATACGACAAACCATAGGTAGTCGGACACAGCTTATCAGCCTAATCGTCAAGAAATATTGTGATCAATACCGAGATGGCGGTTTGGGCGTAGAACCGAGGTTACCTGGGTAGGCGAGCGCATCTCGAATGGCGGACGCTCGTGAGTGGTTTCACAAGCACGGATAGACTCGGGGTTCGTCCGTGCATCCGCACTTCCCGAAGGGCCCACCCGTGAACAAGCCCGTCGTCCTGGTCGCAGAGGAGCTCTCCGAAGCCGGTCTCGCCGTGCTCGGAGCGGACTTCGAGGTCCGTCACACCGACGGCGCCGACCGCGCGCAGCTCCTGCCCGCTCTCGCCGAGGTGGACGCCCTGATCGTGCGCAGCGCCACCCAGGTGGACGCCGAGGCGCTGTCCCACGCCCCCCGCCTGCGCGTCGTCGCCCGGGCCGGCGTCGGCCTGGACAACGTGGACGTGGCGGCGGCGACCAAGGCCGGCGTGATGGTCGTCAACGCGCCGACCTCCAACATCACCAGCGCCGCCGAGCACACCGTGGCGCTGATCCTGGCCAGTGCCCGCAACGTGGCGCAGGGGCACTCCGCGCTCAAGGCCGGCGAGTGGAAGCGCTCCAAGTACACCGGTGTCGAGCTGGACGCCAAGGTCGTCGGCATCCTCGGGCTCGGCCGCATCGGCCAGCTCGTCGCGCAGCGGCTGGCGCCGTTCGGCGTCGACATCATCGCCTACGACCCTTACCTCCAGCCGGCCCGCGCCGCGCAGATGGGCGTCCGCCTGGTCACCCTGGAGGAGGTCCTCAAGCAGGCCGACTTCATCACGGTGCACCTGCCGAAGTCCAAGGAGACCATCGGGCTGATCGGCGAGCGGGAGCTGCACGCGGTCAAGCCGTCGGTGCGCATCGTCAACGTCGCCCGCGGCGGCATCGTGGACGAGAACGCCCTGTACTCCGCGCTGAAGGAGGGGCGGGTCGCCGGTGCCGGCATCGACGTGTTCGCCAAGGAGCCCTGCACCGACAGCCCGCTGTTCGAGCTGGACAACGTCGTGGTGACCCCGCACCTGGGCGCCTCCACCCACGAGGCCCAGGAGAAGGCCGGCACCCAGGTGGCGCGCAGCGTCAAGCTGGCGCTGGCCGGCGAGTTCGTGCCGGACGCGGTGAACGTCCAGGGCGGCGCGGTCGCCGAGGACGTCAAGCCCGGGCTGCCGCTGGCCGAGAAGCTCGGCCGCGTCTTCACCGCGATCGCCGGCGAGGTGGCCACCCGGCTGGAGGTCGAGGTCCGCGGCGAGATCGCGGCCCGGGACGTGCGGGTGCTGGAGCTGGCCGCGCTCAAGGGCGTGTTCACCGACGTGGTGGAGGATTCGGTCACCTACGTGAACGCCCCGCTGCTCGCCAAGGACCGCGGGGTCACCGTCGAGCTGGTCACCAGCGAGGAGAGCCCGGACTGGCGCAACGTGGTCACCGTGCGCGGCGTGCTGGCCGACGGCCGCACGGTGTCGGTGTCCGGCACGCTGTCCGGCCCGCGCCAGCTCACCAAGATCGTCGAGGTGAACGGCTTCCAGATGGAGATCGAGCCGACCGACCATCTGGCCTTCCTCACCTACGCCGACCGGCCGGGCATCGTCGGCATCGTCGGCCGCATCCTCGGCGAGCGCGAGGTCAACATCGCCTCCATGCAGGTGGCACGGGACGCCAAGGGCGGGCGCGCCATGATCGCGCTCACCGTCGACTCGGCGATCCCGGCCGAGGTGATCGATCAGATCGTCCAGGAGATCGGCGCCGAGGGCGGCCGCACGGTCGATCTCGCCGACTGATCGGGCGCCCGCGTCCGACGTGAGGCCCGCCGTCCCACCCGGGGCGGCGGGCCTTCGCCGTTCCGGCGGCCACATCAGGACGTCTCACATGGCGAGATAGTAGGTCGTCCTACAAGACAAGTCCACTACCGGCGGGTAGCGTGGACGGTGATGACGCGCCGGGTGTTCGTACTTATCACCTGCCGCGGCGGGGCCTGATCAGGGCAGGCCGACGACCCGCCGCGGCGTTCGGCGTTCGTCGGCCGTGAGTCCCCGTTCCGATCCGGTGCGCCGGGTCGGCGGCCCGGGCCGATCGCCGGCCGGGGCCGGCTCCCGTCCTTTCCGGGCGCCGTGCGCGCCCGCCTCCAGTTAGCGAGACATTGCCATGTACGACATGTACTCCTGGGACCGCCCACGCGAGCACGACCACGACGACGAGGCGCCGAACGCCGTCCAGGCGGCGCTGGACCTGCGCGACAACGGCGGCGTGCCGGCCGGCCGCTGATCCGCCCGGCCGGGGTGACCGGCGCGCGGCGATGACGGTGTCCCGCGCCCGGGGCCGGCCGGAGGCGGCCGTGGCGCCGGCCGCCTTCGGGCCCGGAAACCGGCGTCCGCCGGTTGAGATGTGGTGTTCGACCAACGAGACGGGCCGGTAGGGTACGACCATGCGGGATTCCCACGACATCCGACTGGCGGTCATCCCCGGAGACGGCATCGGCTCCGAGGTGGTCGCCGAAGGGCTCAAGGTGCTGGACGCCGTCGGGCTCAAGGTCGAGAGCACCACCTACGACCTCGGCGCCGCGCGCTACCACCGCACCGGCGAGACCCTGCCGGACGCGACGCTCGCCGAGTTGCGCGAGTACGACGCGATCCTGCTCGGCGCGGTGGGCGACCCGAGCGTGCCCCCCGGCGTGCTGGAGCGCGAGCTGCTGCTGCGGCTGCGCTTCGAGCTCGACCACTACGTCAACCTGCGCCCGGTGAAACTGTTCCCCGGCGTGGCCACCCCGCTCGGCGAGGCCCGCCCCGAGGACGTCGACATGATCGTCGTCCGCGAGGGCACCGAGGGCCCGTACGCCGGGGCGGGCGGCGTGATGCGCCGCGGCACCCCGCAGGAGATCGCCACCCAGGAGAGCCTCAACACCGCCTTCGGGGTGGAGCGCGTGGTGCGCTACGCCTTCGACCGGGCGGCGGCCCGGCCGCGCAAGAAGCTCACGCTGGTCCACAAGACCAACGTCCTCACCTACGCGGGCGACCTGTGGGCCCGGATCGTCGACCGGGTGTCCGCCGAGTACCCAGAGGTCACCACGGACTACTGCCACGTCGACGCGGCCTCGATGTTCTTCGTGACCCAGCCGCGGCGGTTCGACGTGGTGGTGACCGACAACCTGTTCGGTGACATCCTCACCGACCTCGGCGCCGCCATCGCCGGCGGCATCGGCCTGGCGGCCAGCGGCAACGTCAACCCGGCCCGGCCGGGCTCGCAGTCGTGGGCGCCGAGCATGTTCGAGCCGGTGCACGGCAGCGCGCCGGACATCGCCGGTCAGGGCAAGGCGGACCCGACGGCCACGATCCTGTCGGTCGCGATGATGCTCGACCACCTCGGCCTGCCGAAGGAGGCGGCCCGGATCGAGCAGGCGGTGGCCGACGACCTGGTCGAGCGGCGCACGGCCGGGGCGGGCCGCGGCACCCGCGAGATCGGCCACGACATCACCGAACGAGTAACCGGCTAGGGGCCGCCCCCGACGCCGACCAGACGCGCATGGTGGCCCCGTTACCGGGCCGCCGTGCGCGTTTTCGCGTCTTCCGGACCGGTGGCGGGGCGCGCGGGCCGCCCCGGCGGTCACCACCTGGCCATACTCCCATTTGTCCAGATGATGCAGTAGTTTCCCGTTACCCGGTCCGTCGCACAATGGATGCAGGCGCGATCCACAGAGATGAGAAGGATCAAGACATGACCACCGCTCACCAGCTCAGCTTCGACGTGCAGCTCTCCGGCAACGCTCGCACCGCGGCCGAGCGCGAGCGGGTACTGGCGGACCCCGGGTTCGGGCAGACGTTCACCGATCACATGATCTCGATCGACTGGACGGAGGGCCGCGGCTGGCACGACGCCCGGCTCGCCCCCTACGGCCCGCTGTCCCTCGACCCCGCCACCGCGGTGCTGCACTACGCCCAGGAACTGTTCGAAGGGCTCAAGGCCTACCGCCAGGCGGGCGGCACCATCGCCTGCTTCCGCCCGTACGCCAACGCGGCGCGGTTCAACCGCTCGGCGGTGCGGATGGCGATGCCGGAGCTGCCCGAGGAGACCTTCGTCGAGTCGCTGGAACTGCTGGTGCGCACCGACCGCGAGTGGGTGCCCACCACCGAGGGACACAGCCTCTACCTGCGCCCCTTCATGATCGCCACGCAGACCGGGCTCGGGGTGAACTACCCGTCGCGGACCTTCCGCTACCTGGTGATCGCCTCGCCGGCCGGCGCCTACTTCGCCGGCGGCGTCAAGCCGGTCACCGTGTGGCTCTCCCAGGACTACACCCGGGCCGCCCCCGGCGGCACCGGCTTCGCCAAGTGCGGCGGCAACTACGCGGCCGCGTTCGTCGCCCAGCGGCAGGCCGTCGAGCACGGCTGCGACCAGGTCGTCTGGCTGGACGCCCACGAGCACCGGTACGTCGAGGAGATGGGCGGGATGAACCTGTTCTTCGTCTTCGGCGACCGCCTGGTCACCCCGCCGCTGACCGGCACCCTGCTGCCGGGCATCACCCGCGACTCGCTGCTGGCCATGGCCGCCGACCTCGGCCTGGCCGCGGAGGAGCGGCCGATCAGCATCGAGGAGTGGCGGGACGGCTGCGCGTCCGGTGAGCTGACCGAGGTCTTC
>NZ_BOOU01000021.1 GCF_016863395.1 Sphaerisporangium rufum
CTGCGGCACCGCCGCGGTGATCACCCCGGTCGGCACGGTGAAGGGCGAGCAGGGCGGCTGGACGGTGGGCGACGGCGGTCCGGGCAAGCTCACAATGCGGCTGCGCGAGGAGCTGGTGGGCGTCCAGTACGGCACCCGCCCGGACCCGCACGGCTGGGTGCACAAGATCTGCTGAGCGGGCGCGGCGCCCGGCGGGGCCGTCCCCGCCGGGCCGCTGTTCAGTGCTTGCGATTCAGTGCTTGCGGACCAGGGTGAGCCCGTCGGCGATCGGCAGCAGGGTGCTGGTCACCCGCGGATCGTTGATCACCAGGTCGTTGAACTCGCGCATCGTGGCGGCCTCCCCGTCGGTGTAGTCGGCGACGCTGCCGTGCCGCAGGGTGTTGTCCACCAGGATCAGCCCGCCGGGCGCCAGCCGGGACATGATCTCCTGGTAGTAGCCGGGATAGCCCGCCTTGTCGGCGTCGACGAACGCCAGGTCGATCTGCGGGCGCACCGGGAACTCGCGCAGGGTCTCGGCGGCCGGGCCGATCCGCAGCTCGATCCGGTCGGCCACCCCGGCCTTCTCCCAGTACTTGCGGGCGACCGACGTCCACTCCTCGCTGACGTCGAAGCAGGTGAGCCGGCCGTCCTCCGGCAGCCCGCGGGCCAGGCAGATCGCCGAGTACCCGGTGAAGGTGCCGACCTCCACCACGTTGCGGGCCCCGCTGATCTGAGTGATCATCGTCAGGAAGGTGCCCTGCTCGCGGGAGATCTGCATGGTGGCGCCGTCCCCGGCGACGGTGCGGGTCTCCTCGGCCAGCTGCAGCAGCAGGTCGTCCGGGGCGGTGGTGTGCTCGACGATGTAGTTGGCGACATCGGTGTTGAGGAACGAGAAAGCCTTCATGGGCGCCATTCTGTCCCGGAGGCGGCCCCGCCGGGCCGGTGACGCGCCCGGGCGTCTCCGGCCGGGAGCAGACACGCCGGTCCGGATGATGAGATCGATGTGCCACATGGTGACCGGATGTGGCAGACTGCGGAGCACCATGTTCTACGGTCTGCTCATTATCAGCAGGCGCGCTGGCTGAACCGGGACACCGCCAGCGCGCAGACCTCTCACGTCCGTGAGGGGTCTTTTTGTTTGGGGGCCCGGCTCGCGGCCTCGGTGCGACAGGCGCGCGGCGACGAACGCCACCCCACTAGGAGACGAGAAACCATGGCCGACGACCGATTCCATGTGTACGACACGACCCTGCGGGACGGGGCGCAACAGGAGGGCCTGTCGCTCACCGTCGCCGACAAGCTCGCCGTCGCTCGGCACCTGGACGAGCTGGGCGTCGGCTTCATCGAGGGCGGCTGGCCCGGCGCCAACCCCAAGGACACCGAATTCTTCCGGCGGGCTCGGACCGAGCTCGACCTGAAGCACGCGCAGCTCGCCGCGTTCGGCGCGACCCGCCGAGCCGGAGTGCAGGCCGCCGACGACCCATTGGTGGCCGCGCTGCGCGAGTCCGGCGCGCCGGTCGTGACCCTTGTCGCCAAGAGTCACGACCGGCACGTCGAGCTGGCCCTGCGGACGACGCTCCAGGAGAACCTGGCGATGATCCGCGACACCGTCTCCCATCTGCGGGCGGAGGGACAGCGGGTCTTCCTGGACGCCGAGCACTTCTTCGACGGCTACAAGTCCAACCCGGCCTACGCGCTGGAGGTGCTGCGCACCGCCGCCGAGGCGGGCGCGTCGGTGGTCGCGCTGTGCGACACCAACGGCGGCATGCTGCCCGACGAGCTCGCCGACGTCGTGCACGAGGCGGCCGGCACCGGGGCCCGGGTCGGCATCCACTGCCACGACGACACCGGCTGCGCGGTGGCCAACTCGCTGGCGGCGGTGCGGGCCGGCGCCACCCACGTGCAGGGCTGCGCCAACGGCTACGGCGAGCGGTCCGGCAACGCCAACCTGTTCACCGTGGTCGCCAACCTCCAGCTGAAGCGCGGCTTCGACCTGGTGCCGGACGCGGCGCTGGCCGAGATGACCCGTATCGCGCACGCGATCACCGAGATCACCAACGTCACGCCCAACTCCCACCAGCCCTACGTCGGGGTCTCCGCCTTCGCCCACAAGGCCGGCCTGCACGCCAGCGCGATCAAGGTCGACCCCGACCTGTACCAGCACATCGACCCGGCCCAGGTCGGCAACGACATGCGGATGCTCGTCTCGGACATGGCCGGCCGCGCCTCGGTGGAGCTCAAGGGCCGGGAGCTCGGGTACGACCTGTCCGCCGAGCAGTCCCGCGAGCTGGTCGACCGGGTCAAGGACCTGGAGGCCAAGGGGCACACCTTCGAGGCGGCCGACGCCTCCTTCGAGCTGCTGCTGCGTGACACCGTCACCGGCGAACGGCCCCGGCACTTCACCGTGGAGTCGTGGCGGGTGATCGTCGAGCGGCCCGCCGGCGGCCAGGTGGTCAGCGAGGCCACCGTCAAGCTGTACGCCAAGGGTGAGCGCATCGTGGCCACCGGCGAGGGCAACGGCCCGGTGAACGCGCTGGACCGCGCCGTCCGGCTGGGGCTGGAACGGCTCTACCCCGAGCTCGCCTCGGTGGAGCTGACCGACTTCAAGGTCCGCATCCTGGAGGGCTCGCACGGCACCGGCGCGATCACCCGGGTGCTGATCACCTCCAGCGACGGGACCGGCGAGTGGGCCACCGTCGGGGTGGACGAGAACATCATCGAGGCCTCCTGGCAGGCCCTGGAGCAGGCGGTCACCTACGGCCTGCTGCGCGCCGGCCACACCCCCGACCGGGTGGCCGGCCCGTCCACCTGAGCGCGGAGCCGGCCCGGGACGGCCACCGGCGGTCCGGGCTTCCGGCGGCACCCCGGCGGCATGGGATGGCCGGACTCGGGCCGGTGGCGAGCCCGGGCCCGGCCCGCCGTCAGCGGCGGCGCGCGGTGACCAGGAGATACTCCCAGTCGAGCACGGTGGCCCCGCTGCCGCGGTCGTGGCGGCGGGCCAGCTCGGTCAGGTCCCGGTCCAGCGCGGCCACCCGCTCGGCGTCGCCGGCCAGGCCCCGGTAGGCGGCGACCGTCGGGCCGTAGTTGTTCTTGAAGAAGTCGCGGAAGCCGGCCGGGTCGGCGAACCGGTCCACGGTGACCGCCGCCCGGCGGGCGACCAGATCGGCCACCCCGTCGCCGAGCAGGTCGCGCACGTGCGCCTCGTCGCCCCACAGCGGCGGCGGCTGCGCGCCCGGCGGCGGCGCCGGCACGTACGGCCGCATCGCGGCGAACATCTGGCCGATGAAGCCCTGCGGCGTCCAGCTCAGCAGGCCGATCGTGCCGCCCGGGCGGCAGACCCGCACCAGTTCGGCCGCGGCGGCCCGGTGGTGTGGCGCGAACATCACCCCGACGCAGGACAGCACCACGTCGAACGCGCCGTCGGCGAACGGCAGCGCCTCGGCGTCGGCCTCCCGCCACTCGAGCGCCGCGCCGCGCCGGGCGGCCACGTCCCGGCCGGCCGCCAGCAGCTCCGGCGTCAGGTCGCAGGCCACCACGTCCGCGCCCGCCAGCGCCGCCGGGATCGCGGCGTTGCCCGTCCCGGCCGCCACGTCCAGCACCTTGTCGCCCGGCCGGACACCGCAGGCCGCCACCAGGGTGGCGCCCAGTTCCGGGATCACCTCGCCGGCCACCGCGGGGTAGTCGCCGAGTGCCCACATCGCCCGGTGCCGGGCCTTCAGCTCCCCGCCATCGATCTTGATCGTCATGCCGCCTCCCTCGTCCGCCGCCCCTGCCGGCGGCCTGGGAACGACGTTAGGAGCCGGTGGCCCCGGTACCTAGTACAGGATCTGTACCGTTACTCCCGCCGGCCGGATCCCGCCCCTAACCTGGGGGCATGGGCTCCTCGTACCACCAGTTCTGCCCGGTGGCCAAGGCGATGGAACTGCTCGACGAGCGGTGGACGCTGCTGATCGTCCGCGAGCTGGTGACCGGCTCGCAGCACTTCAACCAGCTGCGCCGCGGCCTGCCCCGGATGTCGCCGGCGCTGCTGTCCCGGCGGCTGCACCAGCTGGCCCGGGCCGGTGTCGTCGAGCGCCGCACCGAGGACGGCCACGTGCGGTACGTCCTCACCGAGGCCGGGCGCGAGCTGCGCCCGGTGGTCGAGGCGCTCGGTGCCTGGGGCACCCGCTGGATCGGCGAACTCGGTGACGAGGATCTCGACCCCAAGCTGCTGCTGTGGGACATGCACCGCAACGTCGACCACGCCGCCGTCCCCGCCGGGCGGACGGTGATCTACTTCCGCTTCCCCGGCGCGCCGGCCGGCCTGCGCGACTGGTGGCTCACCATCACCGGCGGGGACGCCGACGTGTGCGACGCCGATCCCGGCCACCCGGTGGACGTGACGGTGACCGCCGGGCTGCGCGCCCTGGTCGATGTGTGGCGCGGCGAGCTGACCTGGGACGACACCCTGCGGACCGGCGAGGTGCGGCTGGCGGGCCCCGAGCCGCTGCGCCGCGCGCTGCCCACCTGGTTCACCCTCCCCCCGTTCGCCGCCATCCCCCGCCCCGCCCACCGCCTCCCCGCCCGCCCCTGATCGCGAGTTCGGCGGCGTCGGCACGAGCGGCCGGTCAGGACAAGGAGCCGGGTCGGCGCGGGAAAGCGGTTCGCCGGCTCGCGACCATCGGATGCTGCAGCGCTTGGAGCGGAGGCCTGGTACCTTTGGGTACCGGAGGTGACTATGGCCGGCTCGAATGTGGCTCCGCTGAAGGTGGACGCGGAAACCGATCGCCTGATCTCTCATGGGGCACACTTCCTCCACGTGACGAAGAAGGAATTCGTGGCGCAGGCTGTACGTGTCTACCTGAAGATTCGGCAGGCTGAGTTGCACGCCGCCATGCAGGAGGCGATGGCACAGTTGGACGGCAGCCATGCCGCCCGGGTAGAGCTCGTCTCAGGGCTGACCAAGGAGCAGATAGCGGAGCTCGGCGGCGTGGAGGAAGGGTGAACCCCACTCGTCCTACCGTCCGTTGCCTGCGCGAAGATCTCGGGATCACCAAGCTGCCGCCCGCCCGCATGCCGTTGGACGAGATCGATCATCCGTTGATCCGGAAGGCGTCCGCCCAGTTCGCGGGGGACGGTTCTGGGGAGCGAATCGCCTCGGTGGACGATAACGTGCTGCTCAAGGTCAAGATTCAACGCTGGCGCGGAGCGGTGTGGCCGGACAACCGAGGGCCATGGCTGGTCGCCGCCGGGCGGA
Organism: Sphaerisporangium rufum; assembly: GCF_016863395.1. Taxonomy (GTDB): domain Bacteria; phylum Actinomycetota; class Actinomycetes; order Streptosporangiales; family Streptosporangiaceae; genus Sphaerisporangium; species Sphaerisporangium rufum. The sequence continues at coordinate 5,216 of NZ_BOOU01000021.1, forward strand.
GAGAAGACGGCAGCCCTGATGATTTCTACGCGGTGCTCGCGGAACGTGGACGGCAGGCGCGCAAGGCTTACAACGGCTCGCACACCCGTACGCTGACCACTGACACCTACACCGATGGTCTCCTTCCCGGTCCACTCGACGAGGCCCGCCTTCGGCTCGAAGAGGCCGAGCGCCTCGTGGTCCGGATGGAGGTGTGCGTTCGCAGCCTGGTCGTCCAAGCTCTGCTGAGCGGTCGTGAGCAACGCGAGGATCTGTCCGGTTGCACGCTGGCCGTCCTGGTGCGTGCGGACGAGGGTCATGAAACCTATGTCGGGATCCGCATCATCGGCAGACTCGCCATCGCCGAACAGGCTGCAATCCTGGACGCCGTACCCGGCTGTGATCGTGACAGCTGGTATCCCGACGTCATGCCACATCGAGACCTGGAGTGGGGCGAGGTCGTCTGGTCCAACCTGATGGACCCTGTCGCCGCTGCCACCCTCCTGGCCGAGCCTTCGCCGGAGTGAGCCTGTGACGTCAGCCGCACCGATCTCCGCCACATCACAAGTTGCCGGACGCGGATGATCGTGCCGACCGGCCCTCCGGTGACGCCGCCCTATGCCGAGCCCATGTGGCAATAATAAGTCCGCCTATTATAGCTGGACTTATTATTGCCCCGGGGCAGCCGGCGTTGCCGCCGGTCAGGACAGGGTGCCGGTGGGGGTGGCGCGGAAGGTGGTCCGGCCGTCGGAGGTGCCGACGGTGACCTTCCCGCCGGCACAGCTCACCTGAGGGTCGCCGGTGCCGGGGACCACCACGGTGAGCAGCGACCCGGCGGCCGGGGAGACGATCACCGAGGCCGGCACCTTGCGCATATACGAGGGGGAGATCCACCCCTGGTAGGGGTTCGTCGCGCCGCGCACCACCGACTGGCCGGACACCGGCCGGCAGGACGGCATGGCGAGCTGCACGACCGTGGCCTGCCAGCCCGCCTTGTCCTTCACCACGATCCGCCCGCCGGAGGTGGACACCGGCGTCAGCGCCGGGTCCAGGTGCCAGTAGGAGCGCGCCTTCGCGCCGGACGGCACGGTGTCCAGCACGGCCAGCACGTCCTGGCCGTGGTTGACCAGCACCGACCGGGTGCGGGTGACGCCGTAGGCCTTGTCGGTGAGCCGGTAGGACTGCCGGTCCTCGCCGAGCGACGAGGCGGCCAGCGTGGTGGCGGTGCGCGGGCGCAGCGGCCGGCCCTGCACCACCGGCACGTTGTGCGCCTCGGGGGTGACCGTCCAGTAGCGGTAGGCGTTGCGCTCGTAGGAGTGGAAGCCCGCCTCGACCAGCACGTCCCGGCCCTGGGCGTAGTAGGTCACGCCCAGGTGGTCCTCGTGGCCGTGGTGCTTCCTGCCCGGCCCGAACCTGATCGAGTAGTACGCCGACTTCGGGTCGTCCCAGGCGGTGCGGCCGAAGGCGTAGCCGGCCCGGAACACCTGCACCGTCTTCGACGGGCGCTCGTGGTCCCCGGGCCGGACGTCGGCGCCGCCGTCGCCGATCGGCACCATGAACCCGCTGGGCCGGGTGGCGTGCGCGATGTACGACTCCAGCGACTTCCACCGCCTGGTGATCTCCGCGGGCACCGCGCGGCGGCAGTCCTTGATCGACTCCATGGCGACCTTGAGCCGCTCGTGGACGTACATGCCGTACCGGGGGGCCTGCTCCTGCAGGGCGCCCTGGGCGTCGACGTCCAGCTTGACGGTGCCGGTCATCCGCCGCACGGCCAGGCCGGCCCACTCGTCGTGCCCGGTGCGGCAGCCGATGCGCAGCAGCGCGATGTCCTGGTCCAGCCCGTGGTTATGACCCTTCTCGTACAGCTTGGGGTCGGCGAGCACCCGGGCGTGCGCCACCATGGCGCCGCTGAGCCAGCCGGCCGACACGTGCCGGCTCAGGCACACCAGCACCGGGGCGCGCAGCGCGACGGGGTGCTCCTCCCAGGCGTACCGGCTGGTCCGCGCCCCGCCGCGCGGGTTGCTCTCCACCCAGTCGCGGATCACCTCGGTGGCCCGGTCCAGGTAGCGCCGCTCGCCGGACAGCTCGTAGTCGGCGACCAGCCGGCCGGCCCAGCGCAGCGAGGAGAACACCATGTCCCAGGAGCGGTTCTTGTACGGGCTCCGGTTCCAGTCGATCCGCTTGCCGATCTTCACCGGCGGCAGGTCGAGGAACTGCACCTCGCCGGACATGACCTGCTCGGAGGTGGGGGTGGCCGGCAGCCAGTCGCCCTGGCACTCGGCGGTGCGCTTGGCGGCGGACGCGCTGCGGGCGGTGGCCGGCGCGGCCGGGGCGAACGCGCCCGCGATCAGCAGCGCGGAGGCGAGAAGTCCGAGGGCACGGGTGCGGCGGCGCACGGCGGTTCCTTCACCAGGGGAGCGGGGGGCGGATCATACTCAGCAAATCCCATCAAAATGGTCAAGCCGGCCAAGCCGCATCCGGTAGATCGTTAGCAACCAGATGCCGATCTCCCAAGATCCCCCCAGCGAACCTCCACGCGGGCGGGACTCAGTCGCGGTGGCCGGTGTGCTGCACGACCTCGAAGCTCCACAGCTCCGCGCCGGTGGCCGCCGGACCGCCCTGCCCATGCCCGTGCCCCTGGGCGGCGCCATGGCCGTGTCCCTGAGGTCCCTGAGGTCCCTGAGCCGGCGCCTCGGCGTGCCCGTGCCCCTGGGCGGCGTCGGCGGCCGCCCGGGCGTGCCCGGCCTGGAAGGCCGCGCTGCGCTGCCAGGCCAGGAAGTCCTCCTCCGAGCGCCAGCGCGTGTAGACCAGGTAGCGGTCGGTGCCGTCCACCGGCCGCAGCAGCTCGAACCACTCGAAGCCGTCCGCCGACTCCACCATGCCCGCCCGGCCGGCGAACCGGCGCTCCATCTCCTCGCGCATCCCGGCCGGGACGGTCAGCACGTTGATCTTCACAACGGACATGTCGCTCCTCGTCAGCGTCTGCGGGCGGGCCGCCGGCCCGGGTACCAGACACCCTATGGCGGCCGGACCCCGGGCCGGCGGGCGGCGCCCCGCCGGTTGGCGTGGCCGGTTTCCGGGCGGCACTAGCCTTGGGGGGTGCGTATCGCAAGGTTCTCCACAGGTGAAGGCGTCGCGTTCGGCGTGGTCGAGGGCGCGCAGGGCGAGGAGTTCGTCTCCCGGATCGCCGGGCACCCGTTCGGCGCGGTGCAGTTCACCGGCGAGCGCTACCCGCTGGCCGAGGTGCGCCTGGTGACGCCCATGCTGCCCAGCAAGGTCGTCGCGGTCGGGCGCAATTACGCCGCGCACGCCGCGGAGCTGGGCAACGAGGTCCCCGAGCAGCCGCTGATCTTCCTCAAGCCGTCCACCTCGGTGATCGGCCCCGGTGAGGCCATCGCCTACCCGCACAAGCTCACCGAGCGGGTCGACTATGAGGGCGAGCTGGCCGTCGTGATCGGGCGGCTGTGCCGGGAGGTCCCGGCCGAGCGGGCGCACGAGGTGATCTTCGGCTACACCTGCGCGAACGACGTCACCGCGCGCGACCTGCAGCAGGCCGACGGGCAGTGGACCCGGGCCAAGGGCTTCGACACCTTCTGCCCGCTCGGCCCGTGGATCCAGACCGAGCTCGACCCGGCGGACCTGGCGATCACCACCACCGTCAACGGCGAGCTGCGGCAGACCGCGCGCACCTCCCAGCTCGTGCACGGCATTCCCCAGCTCATCGCGCACATCACCGACGTGATGACCCTCATCCCCGGCGACGTCATCCTCACCGGCACGCCGGAGGGGGTCGGCCCGCTCGCCGACGGCGACGAGGTCAGCGTCGGCATCGAAGGCATCGGCACTCTGACCAACCGGGTGGTTCCCCGTGACTGATCGAAACGGCTCGGCCGGACCGGCGCTGCGGGTGCGGTTCGCGCCCTCGCCCACCGGCATGTTCCACGTCGGCGGCGCCCGCTCCGCCCTGTTCAACTGGGCGCTGGCCGAGCAGGCCGGCGGCCGGTTCGTGCTGCGCATCGAGGACACCGACGCAGCGCGCAACCGGCCGGAGTGGACCGAGGGCATCATCTCCGCCCTGGCCTGGATCGGCGTCAACGGCGACTCCCCGGTCTTCGAGGGGCCCTACTTCCAGTCGGCGTACGAGGAGCAGCACCGTGCCGCCGTCACCAGGCTGCTGGCCGCCGGCCGCGCCTACCACTGCACCTGCACCCGGGACGACGTCAAGGCGCGCACCGGCTCCCAGCACCAGGGGTACGACGGCCACTGCCGCGAGCGCGGCCTGACCGAGGGCGCGGTCCGCTACCGCACCCCCGACCAGGGCGTGACCGTGGTGGACGACCTGGTGCGCGGCCGGGTGGAGTTCCCCAACGACGCCATCGAGGACTTCGTCGTCGCCCGCGGCGACGGCTCCCCGCTGTTCGTGCTGGCCAACGTGGTCGACGACATCGAGATGCGCATCACCCACGTGGTGCGCGCCGAGGAGCACCTGTCCAACACCCCCAAGCAGCAGCTGCTGTGGGAGGCGCTGGGCGTCGCGCCGCCGGTCTGGGCGCACATCCCGGTCATCGTCAACGAGAAGCGGCAGAAGCTCTCCAAGCGCCGGGACAAGGTGGCGCTGGAGTCCTACCGGGACGAGGGCTACCTGCCCGAGGCGATGGTCAACTACCTGATGCTGCTCGGCTGGGGGCCGGGTGACGACCGCGAGATCATGCCGTGGTCGGAGATGATGCCGCTGTTCCGGCTCGCCGACGTGAACCCCTCGCCGGCGTTCTTCGACGAGAAGAAGCTGCGGGCGTTCAACGGCGAGTACATCCGGGCGCTGCCGGCGGAGGTGTTCGCCGCCCGGTGCGAGCCGTGGCTGGAGCCGGACTGGAGCCGGGAGATCTTCGCCAGGGTGGCGCCGCTGGCCCAGACGCGCATCGCGGTGCTGTCGGAGATCCGGGCCAACGTCGACTTCCTGTTCCTCGACGAGCCGGTCTTCGACCAGCCGAGCTGGGACAAGGCGATGAAACCGGGCGCCGAGGCCATCCTGGCCGGTTACCTGGCCCGGCTGGAGACCGTCTCCTTCGATCCGGAGTCGCTGAAGGAGGCCCTCACGGAGGTCGGCGCCGAGCACGGCCTGAAGCTCGGCAAGGCGCAGGCCCCGGTCCGGGTCGCGATCACCGGCCGTACCGTCGGGCTGCCGCTGTTCGAGTCGATCGAGGCGCTCGGCCGCGAGCGGGCCGTCGACCGGCTGCGCGCCGCCCTCGGCCGGCTGGCGGCCGCGCCCGCACCCACCGGCTGACCGGACGCGTCCGCCCGGAACTCACGGGCCGACCGGACGCGTCCGCCCGGCGCGCCCCGGCCCGGCCGGGTCGCGCCGGTGATCAGAGCAGGCCGCGGCGCTCCAGCAGCGGCTCGATGCGCGGGTCGCGGCCGCGGAACGCCCGGAAGGCCTCCATCGGCGGCAGCGAGCCGCCCCGCGACAGCAGGGCGCGGCGGAAGATGTCCCCGTTCTCCCGGGTCAGGCCGCCGTTCTCCTTGAACCACTCCACGGTGTCGGCGTCCAGCACTTCGCTCCAGATGTAGGAGTAGTAGCCCGCGCTGTAGCCGCCCGCCCAGATGTGCGCGAAGTAGGTGCTGCGGTAGCGCGGGGGCACCAGTGGCAGGTCCACGTTCGCCGCGCGCAGCGCCCGCCGCTCGAACTCCTCGGCGTCCTGCGGGTCCTGCTCGAAGGTGTGCCAGGCCCAGTCGAGCAGGGTGGCGGCCAGGTACTCCACGGTGGCGTGTCCCTGGTTGAACTTCCGCGCCTCCAGCATCCGCTCCAGCAGGTCGCCGGGCATCGGCTCGCCGGTCTGGTGGTGGCGGGCGTAGTTCGCCAGCACCGACGGCCAGACCGCCCACATCTCGTTGACCTGGGAGGGGTACTCCACGAAGTCGCGCGGCACCGCGGTGCCGGAGAAGCGCGGGTAGCCGACGTCGGAGAACAGGCCGTGCAGCGCGTGCCCGAACTCGTGGAACATGGTGACGACCTCCTCGAAGGTCATCAACGTGGGCTGCCCGGCCGGCGGCTTGGCGATGTTGAGGTTGTTGACCACGACCGGCCGGGTGCCCTCCAGCGCGGACTGCCGCACCAGGCTGTTCATCCAGGCGCCGCCACGCTTGGACTCGCGGGCGTAGAAGTCGCCGAGGAACAACCCGAGCGGCGAGCCGTCCTCGTCGAACACCTCGAAGACCCGCGCGTCGGGGTGGTGGCCGGTCAGGTCGGGGCGTTCGGTGAAGGAGATCCCGTACAGCTCGTGCGCGGCGTGGAAGACCCCGTCGCGCAGCACCCGGTCCAGCTCGAAGTACGGGCGCATCTGCCGGCCGTCGACCTGGTGGCGGGCCGCGCGCACCTTCTCGGCGTAGAACGACCAGTCCCAGGCGGCGATCTCGAACCCGGCCTCCTCGCGCAGCTCGTCGGCCTCCCGGTGCGCGTTGGCCACCGCCGCGGGCACCAGCTTGCCGAGCATCTCGGTGACCGCGCGGGTGTCCGGCGCGGTCTGGTCGGCCACGACGTACTCGGCGTGGTCGGCGTAGCCGAGCAGCCGGGCCCGCTCGGCACGCAGCCGCGCCATCCGCACCACGAGCTCGGAGTTGTCCGGCAGGCCGCGCCCGATCGACGCCCGGTGCACCTGCTCGCGCAGGTCCCGGTCGGCCAGCTCGGCCAGCACCGGCTGCCCGGTGGGCAGCACCAGCGACAGGACGTGACCGCCGGGCAGCCCGCGGGCGCGGGCGGTCTCGGCGGCGGCCCGGATCGCGTCCTCCGACAGGCCGGCCAGCCGCGCCTCGTCGTCGACCACGACGGCCGACGCGTTGGTGTGCGCGAGCAGGTTCTGCTCGAAGCGGGTGGCGAGCGTGGACAGTTCCTCGTTGACGGCCTTCAGCCGCTCCTGGTCCCGCGGCGCCAGCTCGGCGCCGGCCCGGACGAAGTCGGTGACGTACCGCTCCAGCAGCCACCGCTGCTCGGCGGACAACCCGCCGGCGGGCACCGCCCGGATCCGGGCGAACAGCCGCCCGTTCAGGTGGATCGCGTCGTGGTGCTGGGCCAGCCGCGGGGTGACCTCCTGCTGGATCCGCTGCACCTCGGGGTTGGTGTGCGAGGACGCCTGGTTGAAGAAGACCGTGCTGACCCGGTCCAGCAGCTCTCCGGAACGCTCGAGGGCCACCACGGTGTTGTCGAACGTGGCCGGCTCGGGGGCGCCGGCGATGGCCTCGACCTCGGCGAGCTGCTCGGCCATGCCCCGCTCGAAGGCCGGCAGGTAGTGCTCCTCCCGGATGTCGGCGAACGGTGGCAGCCGGTAGGGCAGGGGGCTCGGGGCGAAGAAGGGGTTCTCGGTCAACGCTCGGGCTCCTCACGTGGCGAAGGTTCTCGTCAGCAGCGTTACACAGCGCGCCGCCATGAGCACGCCCCGGGCGGCCGCCAGGCCGCCGCCGGGCGGCGCGGGGGGCCGGCCGGTCCGGCGCGCGCACCGGCCGCCACCAGGCCGGATCGGGCGTCCGGCCAATCGTTTTGGTCTTGGCCGCCAAGCTGGGCTATTCTTTCGGAGGTCGCAAGCGAGCCCGCAGGCAGGGGTCGCGAGCAATGGGGTATGGGGTAATTGGCAGCCCGGCTGATTCTGGTTCAGCTAGTCTAGGTTCGAGTCCTGGTACCCCAGCAGGGTTCCTGCGCGTGCGCCTATGTCCGACGAGGGCATAGGCGTTTTTCGCGTTCATCCGGCCGGCGCGGGTGCCCGGGTCGGCCGCAGGGCGCGGGCGATCTGGTTTTGCCGCACTCTGGGGGTGCGGTAGAGTTACGCCCGTTGCCGAGACGCCCCCCGGGGCGGCCCGCCGGCCCGGAACCCGGGCCAGGCAGCAGCTCGGTCCCGTCGTCTAGTGGCCTAGGACGCCGCCCTCTCAAGGCGGTAACGCCGGTTCGAATCCGGTCGGGACTACCACGGTCGCCTGGTACGGCACCGTGATCATCCACCTGGCTCCGTCGTCTAGTGGCCTAGGACGCCGCCCTCTCAAGGCGGTAGCGCCGGTTCGAATCCGGTCGGGGCTACCACAGGTCGATGAAAACCCCCGGAAGCGTGCTTCCGGGGGTTTTCGCGTTCGCCGGCCCGCGGCCGCCGTGTCGCGTTCCCGGTGCCGGGCCGCCGGTGGGGCGGCCCGGCACCGGGGTCAGCGGGCGGCCGGGGCGCCCGCGGAGCGGGCCTTGAACAGCGCGCGCTTGGCGGCCTTGGCCACCTGGCGGTCGGGGTGCGACTCGGTGATCAGCTCCAGCAGGTCCGCCACGTTCGGATGCGGCACCTTCCAGATCACCTCCAGCAGGTTGGTGAGCACCGGGGTGGGCCCTATGTCGTGCAGGCTGCTGACGAACTCCGGCGTGCCGAGCCCCGCGGAGATGGTCCACATGTCGAGGATGAGCCAGTGCGTGTCGGCCTGGCTGGGCTCCGGGGCGTCCTCGACGCCGAGCTGGGCCAGGTGGGTGGCGGCGTACGGGCGCAGCGAGGGTTCCTCCAGCGCCCGCCGCCAGGCCGGGACGGCGACCGGGCCCAGCGTGCCGACCAGGCTGGCGGCCTGGACGCGGATGAGCGCGTCGGCCTCGTCCTCCGCGGCGGCCGCCAGCAGCTCCTCGGCGGCGGTGGCCGGCTCGCGGCGCTGCATCCAGGCGGCGAACTCCGCGTCGGCCTCCTCCTCGGGCAGGTCGGCGCTGAGCGACAGCAGGTCCAGGGCGGTCATCGCCTCGATGGCCGGCCGGGCGTCCACCTCGACGTCGTCGTCGTCCAGCAGGTGCACGACGCCCTCGGTGCCGAGCGCGGTGAGGCGGATCGCCTCGCCCTCGACGGTGACCATGCCGTAGCCGGCCAGCCAGCTCACGCAGGAGGCGAGCGGGTCGTCCAGCTCGGCCCAGGCGGACGGGCCCAGGTCGTCGTACTCGGCGGCGGCCTCGGCCAGCTCGGCGCGCAGCTCGGGCAGCGAGCGCTCGCCGCCGGCGACCAGCAACCGGATCAGCAGCGCGCGGGTGAGGCCGGACAGGGCCAGGGTGAGGTCGTCGTCGTCCAGCTCTGGATCGCCGTAGTCGACCGAGTGCAGCCCCAGCATCCACAGGTCAAGGACGTCGTCGTCGTTCTCGAACGGCCAGGCGGCGGTGTCCTCGTCGACGCTGACGGTGTCCTCGCCGTCGGGGGTGAGGAACTCCAGGTCGACGGCCAGGTTCCACAGGTTCCACAACGCGGGCACCGACTGGGCCAGCGGCGTGCCGGACGGCTCGGGCAGGCCGGTGACCGCGAGCGCCTCGCGGATCTCGTCGTCACCGAGGAGGGTCTCCTCGCCGACCTTGCGGGACTCGCCGACCCACAGGGCCAGCGCGGCGGCGGTGCGGATCAGCGGCACCTCGCGGACGGCCGCGGCCAGCTCGGCGTCCGGCCGCAGCCGGATGGTGGGCAGCTCGGCCAGCTCGTCGGCGAACGGCTCGAAGTCGCCGAGCCCTTCGACCTCCTCCTCGTCGAGGTCCTCGTCGTCCTCCTCGTCCCACTCGCGCTCGCCGGCGGCCTCCTCCATGGCCTCCACGAAGTCGTCCTCGACGGCGTCGAGCTCCTCCAGCAGGTCGGTGAGCGAGTCGGAGCCGGCGGCCAGCCGGCCGGTGCCGGCCAGGAAGGTGAGGTAGGCGCGCACCGCCGGCACCATGCCGTCGGCCGCGGCCTCCGGGTCCTCGGCCACCTGCGGCATGCGGTCGACCAGCACCCGCCGCAGGTCGGCGCGCTTCCAGACGCGCGCGTCGTCCCGAGCGACCAGCCGGTGCCAGAGCGCGACGGAGCCCACCAGGTCGGGATCGGCGTCCGGCGCGTTGCCGGGCGCCCAGAGAATGAACTCTTGAAGGAGGGGACGCAGCTCCGCCGCCGCCGCCTCGATGCGATCTGTCACTCCGCCAGGCTAGTGCTTGGCGGCGGCCGTCTCTAATCACTTGATGCGGCTCGCCGCCGCCCGGCCGGTGATCAGTTGGCCCGGCGCATGGCCTCGGTGATCCGCTCGGCGGCGGCCACGACCGGGGCGGCGTGCATCCGCCCGGGGGTGCGGGTCAGCCGCTCGATCGGCCCGGAGACCGACACCGCCGCGATGACCTTTCCGCCGGACCCGCGGATCGGGGCCGAGACGCTGGCCACGCCCTGCTCGCGCTCGCCGACGCTGTGGGCCCAGCTGCGCCGGCGCACGCTCGCCAGGGTGGCGGCGGTGAACTTGGCGCCGCGCAGGCCGCGGTGCAGCCGGTCGGGCTCCTCCCAGGCGAGCAGCACCTGGGCCGCCGAGCCGGCGGTCATCGGCAGCGAGGACCCGACCGGTACGGTGTCGCGCAGGCCGCTGGCCCGCTCGGCGGCGGCGACGCAGACCCGCTCGTCGCCCTGCCGGCGGTACAGCTGCGCGCTCTCGCCGGTGATGTCGCGCAGGTGCACCAGCACCGGGGACGCCACGGCCAGCAGTCGGTCCTCGCCGGCCGCGGTGGACAACTCCGACAGCCGCGGGCCGAGGATGAAGCGTCCCTGCGTGTCGCGGGAGACGATCCGGTGGTGTTCCAGGGCGACCGCCAGCCGGTGGGCGGTCGGCCGGGCCAGGCCGGTGGCCTGGACCAGCTGGGCCAGGGAGGCCGGGCCCGCCTCGAGGGCGTTGAGCACGAGGACGGCCTTGTCGAGTACGCCGACTCCGCTAGAGTTGTCCATACGTCGATACTGACGTCTCGCTATCCGAGATGCAACTGGCATCTCCCGCCGGGGCGGATAGGCTGTCCATATCCCGAAATTATCGTCTTATCATACGAGACATCGGGGGATGTAACGCAAGGAGGCGTTCACACATGGGTCGCACACTGGCCGAGAAGGTATGGGAACAGCACGTCGTCCGGCGGGCCGACGGGGAGCCCGACCTGCTGTACATCGACCTCCACCTCGTGCACGAGGTGACCAGCCCGCAGGCGTTCGACGGCCTGCGCATGGCCGGGCGCAAGGTGCGGCGGCCCGACCTGACCATCGCCACCGAGGACCACAACGTGCCCACGGTGCTCGGCCCGATCGCCGACCCGGTGTCCAAGGCGCAGGTCGAGACGCTGCGCAAGAACGCCGCAGAGTTCGGCGTCCGGCTGCACCCGATGGGCGACGCCGGCCAGGGCGTGGTGCACATCATCGGCCCGCAGTTCGGCCTCACCCAGCCCGGCATGACGATCGTCTGCGGCGACTCGCACACCTCCACGCACGGCGCGTTCGGCGCCCTGGCGTTCGGCATCGGCACCTCCGAGGTGGAGCACGTGCTGGCCACCCAGACGCTGCCGGCCTACCGGCCGAAGACCATGGCCATCGAGGTCTCCGGCGAGCTGCCCTACGGCGTCACCGCCAAGGACCTGATCCTCGCCGTGATCGCCAAGATCGGCACCGGTGGCGGCCAGGGACACGTCGTGGAGTACCGCGGCGCCGCGGTCCGCGCGCTGTCCATGGAGGGCCGGATGACGGTCTGCAACATGTCGATCGAGGCCGGCGCCCGGGCCGGCATGATCGCGCCGGACGAGACGACGTTCGCCTACCTCCAGGGCCGCCCGCACGCCCCCTCCGGCGCCGACTGGGACGCCGCGGTGGAGTACTGGCGCTCGCTGCGCACCGACGACGACGCGGTCTTCGACACGGTGGTCGAGATCGACGCCTCGGCGCTCACGCCGTTCGTCACCTGGGGCACCAACCCGGGGCAGGGCGCGCCGCTGGACGCCGTGGTGCCCGAGCCGGACGACACCCCCGACCCGGCGGCGGCCCGCCGCGCGCTGGAGTACATGGGCCTGCGCGCCGGCACCCCGCTGCGCGAGGTCGAGGTGGACACCGTGTTCGTGGGGTCGTGCACCAACGGCCGGCTGGAGGACCTGCGCGCGGCGGCCGAGGTGCTGCGCGGGCGCACGGTCCGCACCCGCACGCTCATCGTCCCCGGTTCCATGCAGGTGCGGGCCGAGGCGGAGGCCGAGGGCCTGCACGAGGTGTTCCAGGCGGCGGGAGCCGAGTGGCGCCAGGCCGGCTGCTCGATGTGCCTGGGCATGAACCCCGACACCCTCGCGCCGGGCGAGCGCAGCGCCTCCACCTCCAACCGCAACTTCGAGGGCCGCCAGGGCAAGGGCGGGCGCACCCACCTGGTGTCTCCGGCGGTCGCCGCCGCCACCGCCGTCACCGGCCGTCTCACCGCGCCCGCCGACCTGTAAGGAGCCTTTCGACCATGGACGCCTTCACCACGCACACCGGCCGGGCCGTGCCGCTGCGCCGCAGCAACGTCGACACCGACCAGATCATCCCCGCCGTGTGGCTCAAGCAGGTCAGCCGGACCGGCTTCGAGAAGGGCCTGTTCGCCGCCTGGCGCGAGGACCCGTCGTTCGTGCTGAACGACCCGGCCTACGCCGGCGCCTCCGTGCTGGTCGCCGGCCCCGACTTCGGCACCGGCTCCTCCCGCGAGCACGCGGTGTGGGCCCTGCAGCAGTACGGCTTCCGGGCGGTCATCGCGGCCCGGTTCGGCGACATCTTCCGCAACAACGCCACCAAGATGGGGCTGCTGCCGGTGGTGCTGCCCGCGGCCACCGTGGAGGCCCTGCAGGCCGCCGCGGAGGCCGACCCGGCCACCGAGGTGACCGTCGACCTCCAGGCCCGCCAGGTGCGCTGGGGGAGCGAGACCGCCGGCTTCGAGATCGACGACTACACCCGCTGGCGGCTGCTGGAAGGGCTGGACGACATCGGGCTGACCCTTCGGCACGCCGAGGAGGTGGCCGCCTACGAGGGCGGCCGGCAGCGGTGGCTGCCGACGACCGTCTGACCGGCGCCCCGGGCGGACGGGCCGGCACGGCGGGCGGGCGACGCCCCCCGCCGTGCCGTCCGGCGCCGGAATGGACGCGGCTATGCGGTGATACCTGGTGATCTGCCACCCCACCTGGGGCGATATCGGCCGCCCGCGCACCCGTCCGGCGGCCCGCCGGACGGCCGGATCCGACACGCCGAGCAGGCGCAACATCGCGGAATGTGATTGAGTCCTGGCCGCCTGTCCCCTAATTTCAAGCGGGTAAGGGGTTTCTGACCGTTGACCGGTGGGTGCGTGCCGAAACCCCGTGCTACGCACACCGGGTGAGACGGGGTCGCGCGCCAGCGACGGCGACGCTCACCCGTTGGACAGCGGTGATCAGGGGGAGCAGAGCTAGATGAACAAGCGAGAACTCGTGGACGCGATCGCAGATCGGGTCGGCGACAGGAAGACCGCGACCGAGGCCGTGAACGCGATCATCGAGGCCATCCAGCACGCCGTCGCGAACGGGGAGAAGGTCTCGATCACGGGCTTCGGCGCGTTCGAGATGGCGCACAAGCCGGCCCGGCAGGCCCGTAACCCGTCGACCGGCGAGCCCATCAAGGTGGCGGAGAGCTGGGGCCCCAAGTTCCGGCCCGGCGCCGACTTCAAGGAGCTGGTGAACACCTCCGGGAAGAAGGCGTCCAGGAAGAAGTGACCGTTCCACCAGTGCCGGCGCCCGGTCACCCGTCAGGGGGGCCGGGCGCTCGCGTGCCGGGGGGCGGCGGCTCCGGAAGCGGGAAGCCGGCCAGGGTGATCGCGGTGACGGCGCCGCCGGCCACCCGGATGTTCACCCGCTGGCCGGAGCGCAGCAGCCGCAGCGGGCTCGCGTCGAAGGCGGCCGCGCCGAACGGGATCTCGGCGCCGTCGTCCAGCAGGACCGAGCCGGCGCGGGCCGCCGGGTCGAACGCGCGTACGGTGCCCTGCACGCCGGCCAGTCTAGCCCCGGGCACGCGCGAGGCCGCGGCGGCACGGTCCGGCGGCGTCACGGCTCCCGCGGGTCGCCCGCCGCGGCGCCGCCGGGCGGCCGCTCGATGTAGGAGGCGAGACCGCGCAGGATGATCTCCAGGCCCAGGTCGAACCGCTGGTCGTTGTTCTCGGCGAAGAAGTCCGCCGACAGCTCGACCAGGTTGGGGAAGCGGTCGGGCGGCAGCTCCTCGAAATAGCCCTGGATGGTGGCGCGCATCTCGTCCCAGCTGGCCAGCTCGGCGGTGCGCCGGCGGTCCTCCCACATCTGCTCCTCCAGCACGAAGGCGTCGGTGTAGGTGGCCAGCAGGTCGCCGGCGGTGGCCGCCAGCCGGGGCGGCAGCCCGGCCGCCCGGAAGATGGCGATCAGGCGTTCCATGTACGGGAACAGCTGCGGGGTGAACGGCAGCCCGGACATGGACACCTTGGCCATGTCCCGGTGGGCCAGCAGGCGGGCCCGGCCGCTGCGGGCGAACTCCTTGAGCTGCTCCTGCCAGTGCTCGGGGTCGGCGTCGGGCAGCGGATACTCCCGGAACAGCCGCTCGTACATCAGCTGCAGCAGCTCGTTCTTGCTCGCGACGTGCGCGTACAGCGCGGAGACCGCGACGCCGAGCTCGCCGGCGACCTGGCGCATGCTGAGCCGGTCGAACCCGTCCCGGTCCAGTACGTCGTAGGCGGCGTCCACGATGCGGTCGCGGGTGAGCGGGACGCGTGCCGGGGCCTGCCTCCGCCGCGAGCGCGCCCACGGGGGCGGCGGCACGGAGTCGTCCTGCTCCGGATCGCTCATGCGTCATCGCCCTTTCGCGCCCTCGGATGGTCCCGAGGAGTCTAGTCGGCCACCCTCCGGCCGCCCGCGCACCGCGGGCCCGGCCGCCCACGCACGTCGGTGAACGAGAATTCGCGATATATCTTGTCAGGGGGAGTCTTGCGACATATCTTAAGAACAGCGCACTTTGCATAGTACGCTGTTCAATGATAGAACAACGCTCAGTCTATTGAACAGTGTTCATCTCTACGGCGCCGAGCCGGCGCGCACACCCCCTGGAGGAATCCCATGACCAGCGTCGACACCGGTGTCCAGCCGGCTCCGCCCGGCGCCGCCCCGCCGTACCGATGGCGGTGGGCCGCTCTCTTCGTGATCCTCGCCGCCGAGGTCATGGACCTGCTGGACGCGACGGTCACCAACATCGCCGGCCCCACCATCCGGGGTGACCTCGGCGGCAGCGCCGCCGTCATCCAGTGGCTCGGCGCCGCCTACACCCTGGCCATGGCGGTCGGCCTGATCACCGGCGGGCGGCTCGGCGACATCTTCGGCCGCAAGCGGATGTTCCTCCTCGGCGCCGCCGGGTTCACCGCCGGCTCGCTGCTGTGCGCGGTGGCCCAGGAGCCCTGGCAGCTGGTCGCCGCCCGGGTCGTCCAGGGTCTGTTCGGCGCGGTCATGCTGCCCCAGGGCCTCGGCATGATCAAGGAGATGTTCCCGCCCGAGGAGATGCAGAAGGCGTTCGGCCTCTTCGGTCCGGTCATGGGCCTTTCCTCGGTCGGCGGTCCGACGCTGGCCGGCTGGCTGGTCGAGGCCGACCTGCTCGGCACCGGCTGGCGCATGATCTTTCTGATCAACCTGCCGCTCGGGCTGGCCGCCGTGCTGCTCGGCCTGCGGTTCCTGCCCGAGTCCCGCTCTCCGCGACCGCCGCGGCTGGACATCCCCGGGGCGATCCTGGTCTCGGCGGCCGGCCTGCTGCTGGTCTTCCCCCTGGTGCAGGGCCGCGAGTACGACTGGCCGCTCTGGTCGTTCCTGATGATCGGCGCCTCGGTCCTGGTCTTCGTGCTCTTCGGCCGCTACGAGGCCCGGCGCGGCCGGGCCGGCGGCGACCCGCTGGTCGTTCCCGGCCTGTTCCGCAAGCGTGCCTTCACCGGCGGGCTCGTCCTCGGCCTGGTGTTCTTCGCGGCCATGATCGGCTTCGTGCTGTCGCTCAACCTGCACACCCAGATGGGCCTGGGGTACTCCACCCTCAAGGCCGGCGTGTCGATGATCCCGTGGTCGCTCGGCATGGTGATCGGCTTCGGCATCGCCCAGCCGCTGCAGAAGTTCGGCCGCGGGCTGCTCCAGGGCGGAACGGTCGTCATGGCCCTCGGCGTGCTCGCGCTCGTCGTCACGCTGAACATGGCCGGCACCGGCCTGACGCCGTGGCAGCTGGCCCCGGCGCTGGCGCTGACCGGCATCGGCATGGGCGCGATGATGGCGCCGTTCTTCGACATCGTGCTGGCCGGCGTGGAGGATCACGAGACCGGCTCGGCCTCCGGCAGCCTGACCGCCGTCCAGCAGCTCGGCGGCGCGTTCGGCGTGGCCCTGCTCGGCACGGTGTTCTTCGGCATGATCGGTGGTGGGGTCACCGGGGCGGCCGACGACCAGGCGCCGCGGCTGCGCACCGCGCTGGCCGCCGCCCAGGTGCCCGCGCCGGCGCAGGACCGGTTGGTCGCCGGGCTGCGTGCCTGCGGCCGCGACCGGGTGGTGGCCGAGGACCCGGCCGAGATGCCCGCCTCCTGTGACCGGCTGGTGGCCGAGGCCCGGGCCGCCGCGCCGACCCCGCAGGCGGCCGCGGACATCGCCCGGGCGCTCAACGACAGTGGGCGCCGGTCGGTCCAGGAAGGCTCGGCGAGCGCGATGAAGTCCGTCCTGTGGCTGGTGGACGGCATGTTGCTGCTCGTCCTGCTGATCTCCTTCCTGCTGCCCCGCCACGCCCGGGAGAACGGCGGCCCCGGTCACTGACCGCCGCCCGGACGCCGGGACCGCCGCTAGCGGTCCCGGTCCGGCGGCCAGGCCGCCGACTCCCGCAGGGTCGCCACCACGGCCGCGGTGTGCGGGCCGACGCCCAGGGCGAGCGCGGCGGCCAGGTCGGCCGGGGTGTCGACGTCCCGGCGGACCGAGGGCACGCCGGGCACGGCCAGCTCCTTCGCCCCGCCGGCCAGGTGCCGGGCCCGGGACTCGCCGCCGAATCCCGGGGTGAACGCCACCCCCGGGCGTACCCCGTAGAACGTGGTGCCGATCTCCGCCGCGTCCGGCAGGAACGCGCTGTCGAACTCCCCGGCCGCCGCCAGCACCGCCGCCAGCTCCGCGGGCCGCAGCGCGGGCAGGTCGGCCTGCAGCGCGCCCACCGGCCCGGCCGGCGCCAGCCGGGCCGCCTCGGCGCCGCCGTGCCGCAGCGCGGCGTTCAGCCCGGCCAGCGGGTCGGGCACCACGCGGGCGCCGAGCGCCGCCAGCGCCGCCGCCGGCACCGGATCACCGGTCACCACCACCACCCGCGCCACCGCCGGGCAGGCCAGGGCCGCCGCCACCGTGTCGCAGGCGATCGCCACCGCCAGGGCGGCCCGGTGCGGCCCGGTCGCGGCCGCCAGCCGGGTCTTGGCGGCGAGCAGCGTCTTCACCGGCACCACCAGGGTCCAGCCGGGGGGCCCGGGACGCCCGCCGGGATTCGTACCGCGCATAGCCTTAAGCATCGCGCCTCGACATCCTGTGCGGCCAACCGGGAGACTGAGGGCGCCCGCATGACTTGGAGGAGTCGATGAGCCGCCCCGGACGCCCGCCCATCCACTGGGAAGCCCTGGTCGTGATGATCGTGAAGACGGTGCTGTACCTCTTCACCAAGCGCGACTGGCGGGGCGCCGAGCACCTGCCGCGGCAGGGCGGTGTGATCATCGCGGCGAACCACCTGTCCTGGACCGACCCGCTGATGCTGGCGCACTACGTCTACGACGGCGGCCGCTGGCCGGTCTACCTGGCCAAGTCCGGAGTGTTCGACATCCCGGTGATCGGGTCGATCATCCGCAAGTGCAAGCAGATCCCGGTGTACCGCGGCAGCACCGACGCGGCCCGCTCGCTGCGGCACGCCGAGGACGCGCTGCGCGAGGGCGCCAGCGTGATCTTCTATCCGGAGGGCACGATCACCCGCGATCCCGACCACTGGCCGATGGCCGGCAAGACGGGCGTGGCCCGGCTCGCGCTGGCCACCGGCGTGCCGGTGATCCCGGTCGCGCACTGGGGTGCCCAGGAGCTGCTTCCGTACGGGGGCAGGCGCCCTCGGCTGTTCCCGCGCAAGACGTTCCACGCGCTGGCCGGCCCGCCGGTCGACCTGTCGCGCTACCAGGGGCAGCCGATGCGCGGCAAGGTGCTGCAGGAGGCCACCGCCGACATCATGGCCGCCATCACCGCCCAGCTGGCCGAGCTGCGCGGCGAGAAGGCCCCCGACGACCCGTTCCAGGCCGAGACCCGTGCGGGGTGACGCCGGCCGCCCGGCTGCGGGTGGCGTCACGCGGTGGCGCGGTGCGCGTACGGTGTGCCCATGACCAAGGCCGCGGTTCTGGGAACCGGTTCCTGGGGGACCACCTTCGCCATGATCCTCGCGGAGGCGGGTACCCGGACCACGCTGTGGGGCCGGCGCGCCGAGGTGGTGGAGGCCATCGACCGCGCGCACGAGAACCCCGAGTACCTCCCCGGCGTGCGGCTGCCCACTTCGCTGCGGGCCACCACCGACCCGGCCGAGGCGATCGACGGCGCCGACTTCGTGGTGCTGGCCGTGCCGTCGCAGACGCTGCGCGGCAACCTGGCCGGCTGGGCGCCGCTGCTGCCGCCGCGCGCGGTGCTGGTCAGCCTGATGAAGGGCATCGAGCTGCGCACCTGCAAGCGGATGAGCGAGGTCATCTGCGAGGTGGCCGAGGTGCCCGCCGAGCGGGTCGCCGTCGTCTCCGGGCCGAACCTGGTCGGCGAGCTGGTCCGGCGGGAGCCGGCCGCCACGGTGGTGGCCGCCTGCGACGACACGGTGACCGCGCGGCTGCAGGACGCCTGCCACCTGCCGTGGTTCCGGGCCTACACCAACGCCGACGTGGCCGGGGTGGAGCTCGGCGGCGCGGTCAAGAACGTCATCGCGCTCGCGGTGGGCGTCGCGGCCGGAATGGGGCTCGGTGACAACATCCGGGCCACCCTGATGACCCGCGGGCTGGCCGAGATCGCCCGGCTGGGCGCGGCGGTCGGCGCCGACCCGCACACCTTCGCCGGCCTGGCGGGCATGGGCGACCTGGTGGCGACCTGCACCTCCCCGTTGTCGAGGAACCGCACCTTCGGCGAGAATCTCGGCCGGGGCATGACCATGGCCGAGACCATCGCGGCGACCAGGCAGACCGCCGAGGGGGTCAAGTCCTGCGAGTCGGTCCTGGACCTGGCAAGGAAGCACGACGTGGAGATGCCGATCACCGAGGTGGTGGTGGGCGTCGTCCATGACGGAATGACTCCCAGCGAGGCCGCGATGCTGCTGATGTCGCGGACTCCCAAGCCGGAACGGTACGGCGTGTGACTTCATCGCGGCGGTTACGCAGGAAGGCCGGCGAGAACACCCGGGCGGTGCACCTGCCGCCCGCCCCGCCCGCCGGCCGGTTACCGATCGGCCTGCCTGTGTGGCGGTCGGCGACCTGGGGTTTCGACGGTTCGGCCGAGTACGCCGACGTGCTCGGCGACCGGGCACCGGGCTTCGCCTACAGCAGGATCGACAATCCGACGGTGGCCGCCTTCGCCGCGGGCATCGCCTCGCTGGAGGGCGCCGCCGCCCCCGAGGACGTGGCGGGGCAGGCGTTCCCGTCCGGGATGGCCGCGGTCAGCGCGGTGTTCATGACCTTCCTGCGGGCCGGCGCGCACGTCGTCGCCCCCGCGCCGGTGCACGGCGGCACCCACGCGCTGCTGGCCGGCGTGCTGGCGCGGTTCGGGGTCACCGCCGACTTCGTGGACTTCTCCGACCTGCGCCGGGTGCACGCGGCCGTCCGCCGGCAGACCAAGATCATATATGCCGAGACGCTGGGCACCACCACGATGGCGGTGGCCGACATCCGCGGGCTGTACCGCATCGCGCGGGACGCCGGCGCGCTGCTGGTGGTCGACTCCACCTACGCCACGCCGGTGGTGTGCCGGCCGCTGGAGCACGGTGCCGATCTGGTCGTCCACTCGGCGACCAAGTTCATCGGCGGGCACGACGACTGCGCCGGCGGCGCGGTGGTCGGCCGGCCCGACCTCATCGCCCACGTCCGTGACGTGCGGGTCGACACCGGGGCGGCGCTGGCGCCGGACGAGGCCTTCCTGCTGCGCCGGGGGCTGTCCACCCTGCCGCTGCGGGTGCGGCGGATGTGCGCGACCGCGATGGTGTTCGCCGCGGCCGTGGCCAAGCATCCGGGCGTGCGCCGGGTCGACTACCCGGGCCTGCCCGACCACCCGGGCCACCAGCTCGCCCGCCAGCTCTTCGACGCCGGCCCGGAGGGCACCCGGTTCGGCGCCTGCGTCTCGGTGATCCCCTACGGCGGTTACGAGGCGGGGGTGATGCTGGCCGACACGCTGCGGACGGCGCGGATCGCCGCCTCGGCCGGCGGCGCGCAGACCAAGGTGGTGCACCTGGCCTCCGCCGCCCGCGGCCGGCTGGCCGAGGCGGGGCCGGCCGGCGCGGGCACCGACCCGGGCGCGGTCCGCTTCGCGGTCGGCCTGGAGGACGCCGAAGATCTGATCGCGGACGTCACCGGAGCCCTCGACGGGCTGCGCTCCGGACCCGCCGCCCGCGGCTGATCCGCGGCCGGCCCGCCACGCGGTGGTACCTGACAAGCGGGGACGACCTGGGCACACGGTAGATTCGGGAATCATGAACGAGCAGCACGAGTCACGGCCCCGGATCCGGGTGGCGGTCGTCTTCGGCGGGCGCAACTCCGAGCACGCGGTCTCCCTGCTGGGCGCGGGCAACGTCCTTTCGGCCATCGACCGCGCGAAGTACGACGTCGTCCCCATCGGGATCGGCACCGACGGCCGCTGGGTGCTGGCGCCGGACGACCAGCGCTTCGAGATCGAGGGCACCGAGCTGCCCTCGGTCGACGCGAGCGGCACCGAGGTGGCGCTCCCTTCAGGTGCGGGGGCGCTGGTGACCCTGGAACCGGGGCGGATCCCCGACTCGCTCGGCCAGGTGGACGTGGTCTTCCCGATGCTGCACGGTCCCTTCGGGGAGGACGGCACCATCCAGGGGCTGCTGGAGATGGCCGGGGTGCGCTACGTGGGCTCCGGCGTGCTGGCCAGCGCGGTGGGCATGGACAAGGCCTACATGAAGGCGGTGCTCGCGGCGGCCGGGCTGCCGGTGGGCCGCTACGTCGTGGTGCGCGACCGCGACTGGCGGTTGGAGCGCGAGCGCGTCCTGAAGGAGATCGAGGATCTCGGCCTGCCGGTCTTCGTCAAGCCATCCCGGGCCGGCTCCAGCCAGGGCATCTCCCGGGTGGACGGCGCCGAGACCCTGGAGCGGGCGATCGAGCTGGCCCGCGAGCACGACCCCAAGGTGCTGGTCGAGGCCGCCATCGACGGCCGGGAGATCGAGTGCGCGGTGCTGCAGTCCCCCGGGGACGAGCCGCCGGGTGCCAGCGTGCCCGGCGAGGTGCTGGTGAACGACCAGCATGATTTCTACGATTTCACGGCCAAGTACATCGGTTCCGACATCGAGCTGCGGGTGCCGGCCGACCTGCCGGAGCAGGTGGCCGAGGAGCTGCGCCGGATGGCGGTGCGCGCGTTCGAGGCGCTCGGCTGCGAGGGGCTGGCCCGGGTGGACTTCTTCTACACCGCCGACGGCCGGCTGCTGCTGAACGAGATCAACACGATGCCCGGGTTCACCGCGATGTCGGTGGCGCCGCAGCTGTGGGCGGCCTCCGGCGTGTCGTACTCCGAGCTGGTGGACCGGCTGATCCGGCTGGCGCTGGACCGGCCGGCCGGGCTGCGCTGAGCCGGCGGCCGTGGACGGGGGAGGGTCAGCCGGGGAACGCCGCGCTGACCGGGGCGGCCAGATCGACGAGCACGGCGGCGGCCTGGTGCTCGCGGGAGATGGTCACCTCGACGTACCCGCCGCGGGCCAGGGCCGTGAAGAGCGCCGGCCGGGCGGGGTCGGCGTACCAGGGAACCCCGTTGATCTCCGGGACCTGCTGGTAGGGGTCGAGCCGGGCCGGGCGGGGCACCCCGCAGCGCAGGGTGATCTCTCCTTCGCCCCAGACCGCCACGTAGGGCGAGGGCGGGTCGCTGCGGCCGCGTTCGGCGCCGTCCAGGGTGCGCGGCAGCCGGTCGCCCAGCGCCGCGCAGGCGGCCGCCGTGGCGCCGCGCGGTGCCGGCGGGTCCACCCGTACCGTGCCGCCGCACCCCGCGAGCACCATCATGGCGATCATGATCGCGGCGGCCGGCGCGCCGACGCCGGCCCTGGCGACCCCGAACATGCTCCCCCCGCAGGTGGCCGGCGCTCAGATATGGACGATCGGGCAGGTCAGCGTCCGCGTGATCCCTTCGATGGACTGGATCTGCGCGACGACGAGCTTGCCCAGCTCGTCCACGTTGTTCGCCTCGGCGCGGACGATCACATCGTACGGGCCGGTGACGTCCTCGGCCTGGGTCACCCCGGTGATCACCTTGATCGCTCCGGCGACCTCGGCGGCCTTGCCGACTTCGGTCTGGATAAGGATGTAGGCCTGCACCATCAACGTCCTCCCGGCGGGCGAGCTGCGTAAGTGCGGTATCTGGATCAGTGCCGAATCGCCACCGTACATGGAACACACCTGGAGGTGTGATATCAGAGTCGCAGATCTTGGCGAATTCGGGATTATTGCCCGTGTTGCTGGGCGTTTGCCGCAACTTCCGGCGGTTCTCCTCGGTCCGGGCGACGATGCCGCCGTGCTCCGCGCCCCCGATGGGCGAGTCGTCGTGACGACCGACCTCCTACTCGAGGGTAGGCACTTCCGCTGCGATTGGTCCAGCCCGTACGACATCGGCCGCAAGGCGGCGGCGCAGAACCTCGCCGACGTGGCCGCCATGGGGGCCCGGCCGACCGCGCTGGTCGTCGGGCTCGGCCTGCCGGGCGAGCTGCCGGTGGAGTGGCTGGACGGCCTGGCCGACGGCCTGCGCGACGAGTGCCTGCCGGCCGGGGCGAGCGTGGCCGGCGGCGACATCTCCCGGTCGGAGAGCGTGGTGCTCGGGGTGACCGCCCTCGGCGACCTCGGCGGGCGCCCGCCGGTCACCCGGTCCGGCGCCCGGCCGGGTGACGTGGTGGCCTTCGCCGGCCGGCTCGGCCACGCCGCGGCCGGGCTGGCGCTGTTCCTGGCCGGCCGGGACGACCTCCCCTACCCGGACCTGGCGGCCGCCCACCGCCACCCGCGGCCGCCGTACGACTGCGGGCCGGCGGCGGCCGGGCTCGGTGCCACCGCGATGGCCGACGTGAGCGACGGGCTGGTGCAGGACCTCGGGCATATCGCGGCCGCCAGTGGTGCCGGCGTCGTGCTGGACCCCGGCGCGCTGCCGGTGCCCGAGCCGCTGCCGGCCGCCGCGGCCGAGCTCGGCGTGGACCCGCTCGGCTGGGTCCTGGCCGGCGGTGACGACCACGCGCTGGTCGCCACCTTCCCGGCGGACGCCGTGCTGCCCGGCGAGTGGCGGGTGATCGGTGAGGTGGTCGCCGGGCAGGGTGTGCAGGTCAGCGGGTACGACCGGCCGGAGGGTGGCTGGGATCACTTCCGTGAATAACGAGAAAATTGTGACGTGCATGTGTTTAAGGTGTTATGAAGTGGGGCGCTAGGTTTCTACAAGGAAGGCGCTTCATGGGACGGGGACGACGTCAGAAGTCATCCCGGGGCCGGGGGGCCGGCGACGAGCAGCCGGACGGCTACCAGGACGGGTGGGGTGACGACGAGCGCGGCACCCGGGAGTGGCTGGGCGAGGACGACGAGCCGGGCTGGCTGGACGACCCGGAGGACGCGCCGGCCGCGGAGCCGCCGCCGCGCTCGCGCTCGGCGGCCTGGGACGCGCCCGCGCCGGCCTGGCCGAGCGCCTGGGACGACGACTCCGCGTCCGGCGGCACCCCGCCAGGCGACCCGCGGGACACCGGCACCCCGCCAGGCGACCCGCGGGACACCGGGGTCCCGGACGGCGGCACCTACCGCCTGCCCGCCCCCGCCACCGGCGATGTGTTCACCCCGCCGGCCCGCCAGGCCGCGTCCGGGCCGTTCCCGGCCGCCGGCGGCGACGTGTTCGATCCGGCGCCCGGCGAGCCGCCGGCGGCGCGCCGCCCGGGCGAGGATGATCTGCTCGCCGCCCGCCGCAGGGCCGGCGACGACCCCACCGCGGTACTCGGCCGCTCCGGAAATGATCCGCTGTCTTCCCCCGGCTTCCCGGACCCGCTGACCGGCGTCCCGGACGCCGCCTTCCCCGCCGGTTCCGGATCGCCGGGGGGCTCCGGATCCGCCGAGGACCCGCCGTTCCCCGCGTCCGGCGCGGACGACCTGTTCGCGCCGCGCGGGCGGGCCGGAGCCGACCCCTACCCGGCCGCGGGCCGGGCCGGCGCCGGGCCGGCGCCCGGCGGGGACGACGTGTTCGCCGCGCCGCGCCGGGAGACCGGCACCTACATCATGCCGGAACCGGCGGCCGGCCCGGCCTTCCCGCCGCCCGCCGACCGGCGGCCGGGCCCCGAGGCGCCCGGCGCCTTCCTCGGCGACCATCCGGCCGCCGTGGATCGTCCCGGATCGCCGGCCGGCGACCTCTGGCCGGACGCCGCGACCGGCGTCCTTGCGGCCGTGGAGCAGCCCGGCCGGCCGGCCGCCCCGCCCGCGCCGGGAGCACCCGCGCACGATCGGACGCCCGGCGCCTCCGGCCACCTGGCGGGCGATCCGGTGCCCGCCGGCGTCCCGGACGGCCACGAATCCGAATGGGCGCCCGGTGGCCCGGCGGCGTTCGCCGGTGATCGCGACCCCGGCCGCCCGGAGTCCGGCGACGGCGACGGCGACGACGGCCTGGTGCGCGTGGGTGACGGCCCCGGCTACCTGCCCGCGGACCGCGGCGCGCCCGCCGGCGACCTGACCTCGTTCGCGCTCCGCGACCGCCGGCGCCGGCGCGGCGGTGACGCGGAGGCCGGCGAGCCCGGCGACGCCCCGCCCGGCCGCGGCCGGCGGCGCGGCGCCGGCGCGGCGGACCGCCCCGGCGGCCGCAACGGGCGCCGGCTGGCCATGTTCTCCGCGCTGGCGGTGGCCGTCGCGGTGGCCAGCGTCGTCGTCGGCGTCAAGCTCTCCTCCGGGCTGCGGCTCGACGAGGACAAGTGCCCGTCCGGCCAGGACTGCGTGGCCATCGCC
This sequence comes from Sphaerisporangium rufum, assembly GCF_016863395.1. Taxonomy (GTDB): domain Bacteria; phylum Actinomycetota; class Actinomycetes; order Streptosporangiales; family Streptosporangiaceae; genus Sphaerisporangium; species Sphaerisporangium rufum. Next base: position 30,167 of record NZ_BOOU01000021.1, read on the forward strand.
GAGGGCCGGCCGTCGGCCGGTGCGGTGCCCACCCCGGCGGAGACCGGCTCCGCCGACCCCGGAGAGTCGGCCACCCCCACCCGGACCCGCGGCGCGGACCGGACCGCCACGGCGCGCCCGTCGCGCCGCCCGGCGCCGACGGCCACCGCGCGCCCGACCCGGCCGCGGGTGTCCGCCACGCCCCGGCCCAGCCGCAGCACCCGGCCACCCGCCGACGACCCCGACCTGCTGGACCCGCCGCGGGACCGGCCGGAGCCGTCGAGCTCGCCCGACGCCACACCGAACGACCCCGACATCTCGCCGGGGCGGGTGGCCGTCGGGTTCGCGGTGGCCGAGTCCTCGCCGGACGGGTACACCGGGCGGTTGACCATCACCAACACCGGTCCGGTGCTCGCCGGATGGGGACTGCGGGTGGAGGTCGGCGGCGACGTCATCGACGTCACCGGGGCGAACTGGACCCAGGACGGCGCGGAGCTGGCCCTGACCTCCGAGACGTCGCTGGCACCGGGCGAGCGGGCGGTCGTCACGTTCACCGCCGACGGCGACTCCGCGCCGCCCGGCGGCTGCGAGCTGGACGGCGGCACCTGCGAGGTCGACATGGGGAGCCTGGTGGCCCCGGAGGGGGAGACCCAGGCCGCCGGCTGAACCGGCGTCCCCGCGGCGCCGCCGCGGGGACGTTTTGGTTTGATAGGCGGATGACCACCCCACCGCGCGTGCTGACGATCGCCGGCTCCGACTCCGGTGGCGGCGCCGGCATCCAGGCCGACCTGAAGACCATGCTCGCCATCGGCGTGCACGGCATGAGCGTGATCGCCGCGGTGACCGCGCAGAACTCCCTCGGCGTTCAGGGGTACTGGGAGCTGCCCGCCGAGGCGGTGCGCGCCCAGCTCGACTCGGTGCTCGGCGACATCGGCGCGCAGGCGGTCAAGACCGGGATGCTCGCCTCGCCGGAGCTGGTCGCCGTGGTGGCCGGGCGGCTGGCCGGGGAGCCGGCCCCGGTGGTGGTCGACCCGGTCGGGGTCTCCAAGCACGGCGACCCGCTGCTGGCCCCCGAGGCGGTCGAGACCGTGCGCACCCGGCTGCTGCCGGTGGCCACCGTGGTCACCCCGAACCTGTGGGAGGTCGAGCAGCTCACCTCGGTCAAGGTCGAGGACGAGGAGGGCCTGCGCCCGGCCGCCGAGGCGGTACTGGAGTTCGGGCCGGCCTGGGTGCTGGTCAAGGGCGGCCACCTGCCGGGCCGCCCGGTGGACCTGCTCACCGACGGCTCGCGCGAATTCCGGTTCGCCGCCGAACGACACGACAACCGGCACACCCACGGCACCGGCTGCACGCTCGCCTCGGCCATCGCCGCGCACCTGGCGCTCGGCGCCGAGGTCCCCGAGGCGGTCGGCCTGGCGAAGGAGTACGTGACCGGGGCCATCGCCCGGGGCTTCCCGCTCGGTGCCGGCATCGGCCCGGTCGATCACGCCTGGCGGTGGCGCGGTGCGGACCCCGGCTGAGCGCGATGCCCGCTGACCGTCCGGCAACGGAACAGCCCGCCGCCCCGGACGGGACGGCGGGCTGCCGGAAAGCTCAGGTCAGCGGGTGACCTTACCCGCCTTGATGCAGGAGGTGCACACGTTCAGCCGCTTCGGCGTGCTGCCCACCATGGCGCGGATGCGCTGGATGTTGGGGTTCCAGCGGCGGCGGGTGCGGCGGTGCGAGTGCGAGATGTTGTTGCCGAAGGTCGGCCCCTTGCCGCAGACGTCGCAGACGGAAGCCACGGTCATCGCTCCTTAGATCAGTCAATAGGCCCGAAACCGAGGTAGAAGCGGCGGTCGGGCATGCCGGGACAACCGGCTGGCCACACGAGGGTATCCGATGTCGGCTGGTGCGCGCCAAACGGGGAACCGGCGAACGGGGATAATCTCGTTACACCAACCGTAGCGCATCCGCGGCGTCCCGCGGTCATCCGCGGACGTCCCGGCCGGGCACGCGGCCCGGGCACCGGCTCACCAGGAGGGTCACATGGCAGCGGAGCCCGCCGCCCCCGGCGGGGCCGTCCCGGCCCTTGAGGTGCTGGACGCGGCCGCGGTGCGCCGCTGGTCGCGGGTCTGTGCCGACACCCTCGGCCGCGCCCGCGCCGACATCGACGCGCTCAACGTCTTTCCCGTCCCGGACGGCGACACCGGCACCAACCTGCACCTGACCATGCTCTCGGCCGCCGAGGCCCTGGACGGGCTGCCCGCCGACGCCGACGCCGAGCTCACCTGGCGCACCCTGGCGCACGGGGCGCTGCTCGGCGCGCGCGGCAACTCCGGCGTGATCGTCAGCCAGGCGCTGCGCGGCATGGCGGAGGTGCTCCGGCAGGCCCGGGGCACCGGCCGCGACCTGCGCGGGGGCCTGGCGCGGGCCGCCGAGCTGGCCCGCGGATCGGTGGCCCGCCCGGTCGAGGGCACCGTCCTCAGCGTGCTGAGCGCGGTGGCCACCGCCGCGCAGTCCGCCTCCGACGAGCTGGCCGAGGTGGCGCGCTCGGCCGCCGCCGCGGCGCGCGGCGCGCTGGCGCGCACCACCGGCCAGCTGGACGTGCTGGCCCGCAACGGCGTCGTGGACGCCGGCGCCGCCGGGCTGACCCTCATCGTGGAGAGCCTGGCGGCGGTGGTCACCGGCTCCTATGCCGGCCGCCACGAGATCCCGGCGCCCGCCGCCCGGCCGCAGCCGGCGGAGATCGAGCCGGCCGGCCCCGGCTACGAGGTGATGTACCTGCTGGACGCCGGGGACGCCGCGGTGGCGGCGCTGCGCGCCGAGCTCGACGGGCTCGGTGACTCGCTGGTCGTGGTGGGCGGGGACGGGCTGTGGAACGTGCACGTCCACGTGGACGACGCCGGCGCGGCGGTCGAGGCCGGCCTGCGTGCCGGGCGGCCGCACCGGATCAAGATCACGCACCTGGGGGCGCCCGGCCGGCCGCACCGCGCCGGCCGCGGCCGGGGCGTCGTCGCGGTGGCGGCGGGCGACGGCATCGCCCGCCTCTTCGGCGCGGCGGGCGCCGTGGTGGTGCGCCGCGAGCCCGGGACCACCCCGCCGGCCACCGAGGTGCTGGCCGGCATCCGGCGGGCCGGCGCGGAGGTCGTGGTGCTGCCCAACGACGTGGCCGTCACCGCCGTCGCCGGGGCCGCCGCGGAGATCGCCCGCGAGGAGGGCGTCACGGTGTCCGTACTGCCCACCAAGGCGACCGTGCAGGGCCTGGCCGCGCTCGCCGTGCACGACCCGCTGCGCCGGTTCGACGACGACGTGGTGACGATGACCGGCGCCGCCGGGCACACCCGGCACGGGCACGTCTGGGTCGCCGACCGCGAGGCCATGACCAGCACAGGGCTGTGCCGCCCCGGCGACGTGCTCGGCGTGGTGGACGGCGACGTGGCGCTGATCGGCGCCGAGGTGGCCGCCGTCGCGGTGGAGGTGGCCGCCCGGCTGCTCTCGGCGGCCAGCGAGCTGGTCACCCTCATCGTGGGCCGGGACGCCGGCGGGGGCTTGGCGCGGGTCGTCCAGGAGTACCTGGGCCGGGCCCGCCCGGACGTGGAGGTCGTCGTCTACCACGGCGGGCAGGGCGGGTACCCGCTGCTCATCGGGGTCGAATGACCTGCGGTGCCACCCGCGCGCAGGCGCGGCCGGCCGGGGCCCGTCCCGGGCCGGCCGCGCCCGCGCCAGGCCGGACGGCCGGGCCCGCCGGGTGCCTGCCCCGGCCGGGCGCGCCTCGCCCCCGCACGGGCCGGATGGCCGGGGCCGCCGGGGCCTTCCCCGGCCGGTCGCGCCCCGGCCCCGCGCGGGCCGGATGACCGGGACCGGGGGCCGGGCCGGACCCGTCCCGGCGGCCGGACGCGGCGCCGGGCGTGCCGCCGTCGGCCCGGGACGGTACAACTGGGTGGCGTGACACGTTTCGACGAGCCGCTCGGCAAGGTGCTGGACCCCAAGACGGTCAAGCCGCTGGAGAGCTCGCTCAACATCACCACCGTGGGCGAGCTGCTGCGCCACTACCCCCGACGCTACGCCGAGCGCGGCGAGCTCACCACCCTGGACGCGCTGGAGGCCGACGAGCACGTCACCGTGGTCGGCGAGGTCTCCCGGGTGATGCGCCGGCCGATGCGCAACCGATCGGGCACCTGGCTGGAGGTCGAGGTGGCCGACGGCCGGCGCAACAAGATCTACCTGTCCTTCTTCGGCCGGGTCTCGCACGTGGTGGAGACCCGGCTGCAGCCGGGCACCCGCGCGATGTTCTCCGGCAAGGTCGGGCGCTTCGGCCGCGGCGAGAAGGCCAAGTGGCAGCTCAACCACCCCGAGTTCGAGCCGCTGGAGGAGGCCGGCGACACCTCGGCCGCCGAGTTCGCCGCGGCGCCGGTGCCGATCTACCCGGCCGCGGCCGGCGTGACCTCGTGGGTGATCCGCCGGGCGATCGGCGTGGTGCTCGACACGCTCGGCCCGCTGCCCGACCCGCTGCCCGGCGAGCTGCGAGCCCGGCACCGGCTGGCCGGCCTGGCCGACGCCATCGAGGCGGTGCACCGGCCGCGCGACCAGGGCGACGTCGCCCGGGCCCGCCACCGGCTGAAGTTCGACGAGGCCTTCGTGCTGCAGGCCGTGCTGGCCCGGCGCCGCCAGGCGGCGGCCGCCTGGCCGGCCCGGCCCCGCCCGCGCCGGGCCGGCGGCCTGCTCGCCGACTTCGACGCGCGGCTGCCGTTCGAGCTGACCGAGGGGCAGGTCGAGGTCGGCGAGGAGATCGCCGCCGAGCTCGGCCGCGACCATCCCATGCACCGGCTGCTGCAGGGCGAGGTGGGCGCGGGCAAGACCGTGGTGGCGCTGCGGGCGATGCTCCAGGTGGTCGACGCGGGCGGCCAGGCGGCGCTGCTCGCGCCCACCGAGGTCCTGGCCCAGCAGCACCACCGGTCCATCACCCGGATGCTCGGCGACCTGGCGGCCGGCGGCGTGTTCGGCGGCACCGCGGTCACCTTGCTCACCGGGTCGATGGGCGCGGCGGCCCGGCGCGCGGCCCTGCTGGACGCCGCCTCCGGCGCGGCGGGCGTGGTGGTCGGCACGCACGCGCTGCTGCAGGAGCACGTGCAGTTCGCCGACCTCGGGCTGGTCGTGGTGGACGAGCAGCACCGCTTCGGCGTGGAGCAGCGCGACGCGCTGCGCGAGAAGGCGGGGGAGGGCCGGCCGCACGTGCTGGTGATGACGGCCACCCCGATCCCGCGCACCGTGGCCATGACCGTGTTCGGCGACCTGGAGGTCTCCACGCTCACCCAGCTGCCGGCCGGCCGGGCCCCGATCACCACCCACGTGGTGCCCGCGGCCGACAAGCCGCACTACCTGGAGCGCACCTGGGAGCGGGTCCGCGAGGAGGTCGGCCTGGGCCGCCAGGCGTACATCGTGTGCCCGCGCATCGGCGACGCCGAGGGCGACGAGGGCGACCTGGCCGGCGCGGACGAGGGGGCGGCCGGCGAGGGGGAGGAGCGGCGGCCGCCGCTGGCGGTGCTTGAGGTCGCCCCGATGCTGGCCGAGGGCCCGCTGGCCGGGCTGCGGGTCGAGGTGCTGCACGGCCGGCTGGCCCCCGAGGAGAAGGACGCGGTGATGCGCGCCTTCACCCGCGGCGAGGTCGACGTGCTGGTCGCCACCACGGTGATCGAGGTCGGGGTGGACGTCCCGAACGCCTCGGTGATGGTGATCATGGACGCGGACCGCTTCGGCGTCTCCCAGCTGCACCAGCTGCGCGGCCGGGTGGGCCGGGGCGGGCTGCCCGGCCTGTGCCTGCTGGTCACCGACTTCCCGCCGGAGACCCCGGCCCGGGCCCGGCTGGACGCGGTCGCCGCGACCCTGGACGGCTTCGAGCTGTCCCGGGTCGACCTGGAGCAGCGCCGCGAGGGTGACGTGCTGGGCGCCGCCCAGTCGGGCCGCAGGTCGTCGCTGAAGATGCTGCGGCTGCTGCGCGACGAGGACGTCATCCGGGAGGCGCGCGAGGAGGCGGCCCGGCTGCTGGCCGGCGACCCGGAGCTGGCGGCGCATCCCGCGCTGCGCGCGGAGCTGGACCGGGTGCTCGGCGACGCCCGGGCGGAGTACCTGGAGAAGGCCTGAGAGCGGGGATCGCGAGGGGGGAGTCACGAAGAATGACCCAGGGCCCAGCCTTGGGACGGCCTCCCCCCGAATGCCGTCCCCGGCTGGGCCCACCCTCGGGTCAGGTGCCGAGGGCACCGGCGCGCGGAAGGGCTCACGATCGCGCCGGTCGGCCTTCCCCTGGGTCACCATGAAGGCCGCAGAACTCATCATGTGGGGTCCGGCGGCCGGACGGAACGACCCTTGCGCATTCCTCGCCGACACTTGCCCACTCTTGACCCGGCCGGGCCCGCCGGCGGCCGTGGCGGCGACAATGGGCGGATGACCCGAGTCATCGCAGGCACCGCGGGCGGCCGGCGGATCGCCGTCCCGCCGGGCAAAGGCACCCGCCCGACCAGTGATCGCGCCCGGGAGGGCCTGTTCGCCACCATCGGGTCGCTGCTCGGGCCGCTGGACGGCGCCCGGGTGCTCGACCTGTACGCGGGGTCGGGCGCGGTGGGCCTGGAGGCGCTGTCCCGCGGCGCCGCGCGCGCGACGCTGGTGGAGTCCGACGGCCGGGCGCTCCGGACGATCAGGGAGAACGTCGCGCGGCTCGGCCTGCCCGGCGCCACGGTGGTGGCCGACCGGGTCGAGCGGGTGGTCGCGGCCCGGTGCCCGGAGCCGTACGACCTGGTCTTCGCCGATCCGCCGTACGCGGTGGGCGACGAGGCGGTGCGCCTGGTGCTGGAGCGGCTGCGCGACAACGGCTGGCTGGCGCCGGACGCGCTGGTCGCGGTGGAGCGGGAGTCCCGGGGGGCCCATCTGGCCTGGCCGGACGGGTTGGAGGAGGAGAGGGTCCGCCGCTACGGCGAAGCGGCCGTTTGGTACGGTCGCGCCGCCGGGAACCAGTGAAACTGGGGGTACGCATGCGTCGTGTCGTCTGTCCGGGGTCCTTCGACCCCGTCACCAACGGCCACCTGGACATCATCGGCCGGACCTCGCGGCTGTACGACGAGGTCGTGGTGGCGGTGCTGATCAACGTGGAGAAGAAGAGCCTGTTCACCGTGGACGAACGCATCGCGACGCTCGAGGCGGTCACCCGCGAGTACGGCAACGTCCGGGTCGAGAAGTTCTACGGGCTGCTGGTCGACTTCTGCAAGCAGCAGGGCATCCCGGCCATCGTCAAGGGCCTGCGCGCGGTCAGCGACTTCGACTACGAGCTGCAGATGGCCCAGCTGAACTACCGGATGTCCGGGGTGGAGACCCTGTTCATGTCGACCAACCCGGAATACTCCTTCCTGTCCTCCAGCAGGCTCAAGGAGATCGCCCGCTACGGCGGCGACGTCTCCGGGCTGGTGCCCGATCTGGTGCGCGAGATGCTCGTCGAACGGCTGCGCGGCTGAGGGCTGGTATTCTCTTCTCTGGCCTTGTATGACGGCGGTGGTTCGCCATGCCTCAAGAGAGCGGGAAGACACTGCATAGCCTCGACCCCCGAGCCCCCTGGGTGATCTCCACTCATGACCTGGGGCGACGACCGGGATCTATGCGGGAGACGACCCTCGCCCTCCCGGCGCCGGAGAACCTCACCGTCGGCATGATCGGCGTCCCCCAGGGCGCCGAGGTCGAGCTGGATCTCCGGCTCGAGGCGGTGATGGAGGGCGTGCTCGTGACGGGCACGGCGCGGGCTACGCTCAGCGGCGAGTGCTCGCGTTGCCTGGATCCGCTGACTTCGGAGATCGAGGTCGGCTTCCAGGAGCTCTACTTCTACTCGGCGGAGGATGCCGCCGAGGACGACTCGCTCCTCGACGGCGAACTGCTCGATCTGGAGCCGACGTTCCGGGACGCGGTGGTGCTCGCACTGCCGCTCAGCCCGGTCTGCCGCGACGACTGTCCCGGGCTCTGTGTGGAGTGCGGGGTCAAGCTGGCGGAGGCCGGTCCCGGTCACCGTCACGAGAAGGTCGACGCACGCTGGGCGGCGCTGCAGGGCCTGAACAACCAGAACAACGAAAATGACCTGGAGGGTTGACGTGGCCGTCCCCAAGCGGAAGATGTCGCGGAGCAACACCCGCTCCCGCCGCGCGCAGTGGAAGACCGCCGCGCCCGCGCTCGTGAACTGCAATCAGTGCCGGTCGCCGAAGCTGCCGCACGTGGCCTGCCCGACCTGTGGCACCTACAACCGCCGTCAGGTCATCGAGCCGACGGCCTGACCGCGCCCGCGGTGGCCGGTGATCCGGCCGGATGCCCGTCATCCGGCCGGGACGACCGTCCGCCGCAGGCACGTGCGGTGGCGGCTCGCCCGCGGCCGTGGTGGATGCCGGAAACGCCGTAATGCCCCGGCGTCCACCACGATTTCGGGCATTCCCCTGCGCATTCCGCCATCGCGACCAAGGTCGTGACGTGCCCCGCCACGGCCGGAGACTTCCCGTCCGAGGAGGAGACGTGGCCGCAGGTGGAAAGCCGGTGTCGATCGAGGTCGCCCGGGACGAGTTCGAGCGGGTGTTCGGCATCCGGCTGGACGAGGCGCTGCTGGAGCGGGCGCTGACGCACCGCTCCTACGCCTACGAGAACGGCGGCCTGCCCACCAACGAGCGCCTGGAGTTCCTGGGCGACTCGGTGCTGGGCCTGGTCGTCACCGACACGCTGTTCCGCGGCCACCCCGACCTGCCCGAGGGGCAGCTGGCCAAGTTGCGGGCCGCGGTGGTGAACATGCGCGCGCTGGCCGACGTGGCCCGCGGCCTCGGGCTGGGCCGGTTCACCCGGCTCGGCCGGGGCGAGGAGGGCACCGGCGGGCGCGACAAGTCCTCCATCCTGGCCGACACCCTGGAGGCGCTGATCGGCGCCGTCTACGTCGACAAGGGTCTGGGCGAGGCGTTCCGGGTGGTCCACCAGCTCCTCGATCCGCTGATCGAGCGGTCGGCGTCGCTCGGGGCCGGCCTGGACTGGAAGACCTCGCTGCAGGAGCTGACCGCCGCCGAGATGCTCGGCGTCCCGGAGTACCACGTCGAGGAGAGCGGGCCCGACCACGCCAAGTCGTTCACCGCGGTGGTCCGGGTCGGCGGGCAGGAGTACGGCTCGGGTGCCGGGCGCAGCAAGAAGGAGGCCGAGCAGCAGGCCGCCGAGGCCGCGTGGAACGCCATCCGCGCCGGCAGCGAGGCCCGCCGGAAGGCGAGCTAGCGCGTGCCCGAGCTGCCCGAGGTCGAGGTGGTCCGGAGCGGCCTGGCCCGCTGGGTGGCCGGCCGGACGATCAGCGGGGTGGAGGTCCTGCATCCCCGGGCGATCCGCCGGCACGCGGCGGGCGCGGCCGACTTCGCCGGCCGGCTGGCCGGCCGCACCCTGCTGTCCGCCGAGCGCCGCGGCAAGTACCTGTGGCTGCCGCTCGGCGACGGCGCCGCCGCGGGCCCGCCGGGCGAGGCGTTGCTCGCGCACCTGGGCATGAGCGGCCAGCTGCTGGTCACCGAGCCGGGGACGCCACCGGAGAAGCACCTGCGGGTGCGGTTCTCCTTCGCAGACGACGGCCCGGAGCTGAGGTTCGTGGACCAGCGCACCTTCGGCCACCTGATGGTCACGCCGCTCGCCGCGCCCGGCCGCCCGGTGCCGGAGCCGATCCTGCACATCGCGGCCGACCCGCTGGAGGAGGCCTTCGACGACGACGTCTTCGCGCTGCGGCTGGCCGCCCGGCGGACCGAGATCAAGCGGGCGCTGCTCGACCAGTCGCTGATCAGCGGGGTGGGCAACATCTACGCCGACGAGGCGCTGTGGCGGGCCGGCCTGCACGGCGGCACGCCCACCCCGACGCTGGCCAGGGACAAGGTGGCCGAGCTGCTGGCCGCGGTGCGCGCGGTCATGGCGGACGCCCTCCGGGAGGGCGGCACGTCCTTCGACAGCCTCTACGTGAACGTGAACGGCGAGAGCGGCTACTTCGGGCGGTCGCTCAACGTGTACGGGCGGCAGGGCGAGCCGTGCGCCCGGTGCGGTGGCCCGGTGCTGCGCGAGTCGTTCATGAACCGGTCCTCCTACAGTTGCCCGGCCTGCCAGCCACGGGTTCCGGCATGACCGGAACACCGGAACCGGACGCCGGGGAGGTACGGCTCAACGCCTGGGTGCGCGGCCGGGTGCAGGGCGTGGGTTTCCGCTGGTGGACGCGCTGCCGGGCGCTGGAGCTGGGCCTGGTCGGATCGGCGTCCAACCTGGCCGACGGCCGGGTGGAGGTGGTGGCCGAGGGGCCACGCCCGGCGTGCGAGCGGCTGCTCGCCCTGCTCAGGGGCGGTGCGACTCCGGGCCGGGTGGACACGGTCGTCGAGCGCTGGTCGGCCGTTCGAGGTGGTTTCGTCGGATTTGTAGAGCGCTAGCCACTTCCCAAAAACCCACTAAACGCGGTATATTTGCATGTCGGGAGTGCCCATTGGTGGATTCATGGGGAGCGTTCAACTTGACCGCCTCCAATGCCGGTGCGACTCTTGAGAGGAAACACGCGCACCCCTCCCGCGGCAAGAAAGTGCGCGAACCAGTCTGGTCACTCAGCGTGGAGGACCCTTAACCATGGCGAAGGCTCTACTCGGCCACGTCGGCGGTCTTGACCCTCGGATGGTCTCGGAAATGCGCCGTCTCCAGCAGCGCATCCGCGACCTCGAGGCCGAGCTCACAAGGCTCCAGGCCCAGAACGACGCTCTCGCGGCCCAGTCGCGTGATGAGGCGTTCTCGCATCTGCAAGATCGCGAGCCGGCCCTCACCTGAGGTTCGGTACGGCGACACACTGTCAGGGACGCCCCGCAAAGGCGTCCCTTTGTCGTTTCCGGGGCCCGGTGAACCCGAACACCCTGTCGAACCACGCCGTGCCTCCACCGCGAACCACGCCATCCGACCTGCCCTCACCCGATAGTCTGCCCGGCAGGGTTCGCCCGGACCGGTGAGCAGAGGGGGAGGCGGCGCGGTTGTACCTCAAGCACCTCACGCTGCGCGGCTTCAAGTCCTTCGCCTCGGCCACCGCGCTGCGCTTCGAGCCCGGCATCACCGCCGTGGTCGGCCCGAACGGCTCGGGCAAGTCCAACGTCGTCGACGCCCTCGCCTGGGTCATGGGCGAGCACAGCGCCAAGTCGCTGCGCGGCGGCAAGATGGAGGACGTCATCTTCGCCGGCACCTCCTCGCGGCCGCCGCTCGGCCGCGCCGAGGTCGCCCTCACCATCGACAACAGCGACGGCGCCCTGCCCATCGACTACACCGAGGTGACGATCAGCCGGCTGATGTTCCGGTCCGGGCAGAGCGAGTACGCCATCAACGGCGACACCTGCCGGCTGCTCGACATCCAGGAGCTGCTGTCGGACTCCGGCATCGGCCGCGAGATGCATGTGATCGTCGGTCAGGGCCAGCTGGACACCGTGCTGCACGCCGGCCCCGAGGAGCGCCGCGCCTTCATCGAGGAGGCCGCCGGCGTCCTGAAGCACCGCAAGCGCAAGGAGAAGGCGCTGCGGAAGCTGGACGCCATGCAGGCCAACCTCACCCGGGTGCAGGACCTGGCCGCCGAGCTGCGCCGCCAGCTGAAGCCGCTGGGGCGGCAGGCGGAGATCGCCCGGAAGGCGGCGGTGATCCAGGCCGACCTGCGCGACGCGCGGCTGCGGCTGCTCGCCGACGACATCGTGCGCCTGCGCGCCCACCTGGAGCGGGAGGCCGCCGACGAGGCCGCGGTGCTCAGCCGGCGCGCCGAGGTGGAGGCCGGGCTGGCGCGCGGCCAGGGCCGCGAGGCGGAGCTGGAGGCCGCCGAGAGCGCCGCCCAGCCCCGGCTGGCCGCCGCGCAGGAGACCTACTACCGCCTGGCCGCGCTGAAGGAGCGGCTGAACGGCGTCCGCACCCTGGCCACCGAGCGGCGCCGGCACGCGCTGGAGGCCGCCGCGATCGACCGGCGCGGGCGCGACCCGGAGGACTACGAGCGCGAGGCCGCCGAGGTGCGCGAGCGCGAGGAGTCGCTCAAGACCGAGCTGGAGCAGGCCGAGGAGATCCTGGAACAGGCGGTCGGCCGCCGCGCCGACGCCGAGACCGCCCTGGCCGCCGAGGAGCGCCGGCTGGACGCCGCGGCCCGGGCCGCCGCCGGGCGGCGCGACGCCCTGGCCCGGCTGCGCGGCGAGGTCGCCGCCGCCCGCGGCCGCGCCCGGGCCGCCGAGGAGGAGATCGGCCGGCTCGCCCGCGCGCTGGAGGAGGCCCGCCGGCGCAGCGAGCGGGCCCGCGAGGAGCGCGACGGAGAGCAGGACGCCGAGCCGGCCGCCGATCCGGGGCTGGCCGGCGAGCTGGCCGGCGCGCAGCAGGGCGTCGCCGAGGCCGAGGCCGCCGTCGAGCTGGCCCGCGGGACGGCGGAGGAGACCCGGGCGGCGGCCGAGGCGCCGCGCCGGGCGATGGCCGAGGCCCGGGCCGCCACCGGCGCGGCGCGGTCCGCCGACCAGGAGGCCCAGCGGGCCGTCGCGGCGCTCACCGCCCGGCGGGACGCGCTGCGGATGGGCCTGGCGGAGGGCGCGGACGCCGGCGCCGCGCTGCTGGCCGCCGGGCCGGCCGGGGTGGTCGGCCCGCTCGCCACCATGATGACCGTCGAGCCGGGCGCCGAGGCCGCGGTGGCCGCGGTGCTCGGCGCCGCCGCCGAGGCGGTGGCGGTGGAGTCGCTGGCCACCGTCGCCGAGGCGGTCGAGCTGCTGCGCGCCACCGGCGGCGGCCGGGCCGGCATGGTGGTGGCGGCCGGGACGGCGCCGCCGGCCCTGGAGCCGGTGGACGGCCACCGCTGGGCCGCCGACCTGGTCACCGCCGCCGAGGCCGTCCGCCCGGCGGTCGAGAGCCTGCTGGCCGGGGTGGTGGTGGTGGACGACGTGGCGGCGGCGACCCGGCTGGTCGAGCGGCGGCCCGACCTGCGGGCGGTCACCCGGTCCGGTGACCTGGTGGGGGCGTTCTTCGCGCAGGGCGGCTCCGGCGGCGGCTCGGCGGTGCTGCAGATGCGCACCGCCCTTGACCAGGCGGTCACCGATCTCGCCGCCGCCCAGGACACCGCCGACCGCGCCGCCGCCGCGCTGGAGACGGCCGCCGAGGCCGAGCGGGCCGCCCAGCAGGCGGCCGAGGCGGCCCAGGCGCTCGCCGCGCAGGCCCGGTCCGGCGTGGACGCCGCGCAGGCGGAGCTGAGCGCGGCGCGCGCCGCGCTGGACCGGCTGCGCGGGCGGCAGCGCGAGGCCGACCAGCGGGCGGCCGCCACGGCCCGCCGGCTGGCCGGGCTGGAGGCGGCCGCGCGGGCCGCCGACGACGAGTGCGAGCGGCTGGCCCGCAACGTCGCGGCGGCTCAGGAGGCCCGGGAGGGCGACCTGGCCCTGGTGGCCGAGGCCGAGGAGCGGCTCGCCGAGGCCGAGTACGCCGAAGAGCTGATCGCCGAGCCGACCACCGAGACGCGGGACGAGCTGGCCGCGGTCTGCGCGGTCACCCGGCAGGCCGAGATGGAGGCCCGGCTGGCGGTGCGCACCGCCGAGGAGCGGGTCAAGGGCCTGGCGGGCCGGGCCGACCAGCTGGTCCGGGCCGCCGCCCGCGAGCGGGCCGAGCGGGCCGGTGCCGCCGCGCTGCGCGCCCGGCGCCGCGCCCAGGCCGAGGTGGCCGGTGCGGTCGTCGCCGGCGCCGAGCGGTCGCTGGCCGCGCTGGACGCCTCGCTGGCGCTGGCGGGACGGGAACGTGACGAGGCCGAGCGGGCCCGCGGCGAGGTCGACGTCGAGCTGAAGGCGGTCCGGCTGCGGGTCCGCGAGCTGGCCGGCGAGCTGGACAAGCTGGTGAACCGGGCGCACGGCAACGAGGTGGCCCGTACCGAGCAGCGGCTGCGCCTGGAGCAGATGCAGACCCGGGCGCTGGAGGAGTTCGGCGTCGAGATGGAGGGGCTGCTGGCGGAGTACGGCCCCGAGCAGCCGGTGCCGGTCTCCGACGGCCCGCCGGTGCCCTACGTCCGCGACGAGCAGGAGAAGCGGGCGCGCGTCGCGGAGAAGCAGATGGCGCAGCTCGGCAAGGTGAACCCGCTGGCGCTGGAGGAGTTCGCCGCGCTGGAGGAGCGGCACACCTTCCTCAACTCCCAGCTGGAGGACCTGCGCAAGACCCGGCGCGACCTGTTGACCGTGGTCAAGGAGGTGGACGAGCGGGTCGAGCAGGTCTTCGCCGCCGCCTTCGAGGACGTGGCCCGCGAGTTCGAGGGCATCTTCACCCGGGTGTTCCCGGGCGGGGAGGGGCGGCTGCTGCTCACCGACCCGTCCGACATGCTGACCACCGGGGTCGAGGTGGAGGCCCGCCCGCCCGGCAAGAAGGTCAAGCGCCTGTCCCTGCTGTCCGGCGGCGAGCGCTCGCTGACCGCGGTGGCGTTCCTCATCTCGATCTTCAAGGCCCGCCCCTCGCCGTTCTACGTGATGGACGAGGTGGAGGCGGCGCTGGACGACACCAACACCCAGCGGTTGCTCACCCTCTTCGAGGAGCTGCGGCAGAGCTCCCAGCTCATCGTCATCACCCACCAGAAGCGCACCATGGAGATCGCCGACGCGCTGTACGGGGTCAGCATGCGCGGGGACGGCGTCACCAAGGTCGTCAGCCAGCGGCTGCGTGACCGGGAGTCGGCCTGAGCCCGGCCGGCTCGCGCTGGATATCGCCGCATAGCGGGATACGGGGCGCGGGAAGGGCGAGGCCGGGCGTGACCATGGCCGGCCGTCTGGAAAACTGACATGTTGTGGATGGGTATCTCGGCATCATCGTGATCGTCGCCGTCATCGCCGTGCTGGCGGTGGGGGGCATGTTCCTGCTCTTCCGGCCGAGCAGGCGGCACGCGCCGCCGGTCCGGCCGCCGGAGGCGCCGATCGCTCCCGAACGGGAGCGGGTCGTACCGCCGGGGGTGACCGAAGACGACACCGTCACCACCACCGTCCCGCCGCCGGCCCGGCCCGCCGAGCCGGTCGCGCCGCCGAAGCCCGAGATCGAGGTGCCGCCGCCGTCGGCCGGCCGGCTGGTGCGGCTCCGGGCCCGGCTGGCCCGTTCCCAGACCTCGCTCGGCAAGGGCCTGCTGGAGCTGCTGTCCCGCGACCGGCTGGACGACGACGCCTGGGACGAGATCGAGGACACGTTGATCACCGCGGACGTGGGCGTGGCGCCGACCCGCGCGATGGTCGACGAGCTGCGCACCCGGGTCAAGGTGCTCGGCTCGCGCGACCACGCCGAGGTGCGCGGCCTGCTCCGCGAGCAGCTGCTGGCGCAGATCGGCACCGACCTGGACCGCACCCTGCACACCGCGCCGCACGGCGAGCGCCCGGCGGTGCTGCTGGTGGTCGGCGTCAACGGCACCGGCAAGACCACGACCACCGGCAAGCTCGCCCGGGCGCTGATCGGCGACGGCCGCACGGTGCTGCTGGGCGCGGCCGACACCTTCCGCGCCGCGGCGGCCGACCAACTGCAGACCTGGGGCGAGCGGGTCGGTGCCGAGGTGGTGCGCAAGGACGAGGGCGCCGACCCGGCGTCGGTGGCCTTCGACGCGGTGAGCAAGGGCATGGCGGAAAAGGTGGACACCGTCATCATCGACACCGCCGGCCGGCTGCACACCAAGACCGGGCTGATGGACGAGCTCGGCAAGGTCAAGCGGGTCATCGAGAAGAAGGCCACGGTGGACGAGGTGCTGCTCGTCCTGGACGCCACCACCGGCCAGAACGGCATGCGGCAGGCTCAGGTGTTCGCCGAGGCGGTCAACGTGACCGGCATCGTGCTCACCAAGCTGGACGGCACCGCCAAGGGCGGCATCGTGATCTCGGTGCAGCGCGAGCTGGGCGTGCCGGTCAAGCTGGTGGGTCTCGGCGAGGGCCCGGACGACCTGGCCCCGTTCGACCCGGAGGCCTTCGTCGACGCCCTGCTCGGCGACTGATCACTCCGGTGGCGCCCGGGGCGCCGCCGCTGCTCCGTCCCCGCCCGCGACCGTGGCTTTCCGTCCCGGTCGTGGGCGGGCGTTCCCGGGACGGACATTGAGGCGCCCCGGCCGCTCGCGCCGGCGCGAGCGGCCTGCCGGGACCAGGGCCGCCGGGTCAGCCGGTGAGGAAGGCGCGCAGGTCGGTCAGCGCGGGGCCGATGTCGATGCCGCGGCCGGCCAGCCACCCGTCGTCGCCGTAGGTGCAGCGGTAGCGCTCGCCGCCGTCGCAGATCAGGGTGACCACGCTGCCGCGCTCGCCGCCGGCCCGCATCTCCCGGATGAGCCGGACCGCGGCGGCCATGTTGGTGCCGGTGGACCCGCCGACGTCCCGGCCGGTGACCTCCCGCACCCAGCGCATGGCCGCGATCGAGTGGGCGTCCGGCACCTGGACCATCCGGTCGATCACCGTGGGCAGGAACGACGGTTCCACCCGGGGCCGGCCGATGCCCTCGATCCGCGATCCGGCGGCGGTCAGCGTGCCGTCGCCGCCGGTCCAGGAGGGGTAGAACGCCGAACCCTCCGGGTCGACCACCGCCAGCCGGGTCCGGTGCCGGCGGTAGCGGATGTAGCGGCCGATCGTGGCGGAGGTGCCCCCGGTGCCGGCGCCGACGACGATCCAGCTGGGCTCGGGGTGGGGTTCCAGCGCCATCTGCTGGTAGATGCTCTCGGCGATGTTGTTGTTGCCGCGCCAGTCGGTGGCCCGCTCGGCGTAGGTGAACTGGTCCATGAAGTGGCCGCCGGTCTCCTGGGCGAGTCGGCGCGACTCCTCGTAGATCGCCGTGGGCTCGTCGACCAGCCGGCACTTACCGCCGTGGAACTCGATCAGCGCGATCTTCTCCGGCGAGGTGGTCGCCGGCATCACCGCGACGAACGGCAGGCCGAGCAGGCGAGCGAAGTACGCTTCGCTGACCGCCGTCGACCCGCTGGAGGCCTCGATCACGGTGGTGGCCGGTCCGATCCACCCGTTGGCCAGGCCGTAGAGGAACAGCGAACGGGCCAGCCGGTGCTTGAGCGAGCCGGTGGGGTGCACCGACTCGTCCTTCAGATAGAGCTCGACCCCCCAGTGCGACGGCAGGGGGAACACGTGCAGGTGGGTGTCGCAGCTGCGGTTCGCGTCCGCCTCGACCGTGCGGATGGCCTCGGCGACCCAGTCCCGGGTCGCCGCATTATGGCGGTCCACGTATTTCATGCCGGTTACGCTATCGGGCGGCCGGCGAGCTCCTCGAGTTCGATCACCGCACGGTCGGTGCTCGTCTCGGCGGCGATCTCGGCGGCCAGCCGCCCGGCCTGCCGCCGGTAGGACGGGTCGTCGAGGACCCGGCCGACCGTCCGGGCGATCGCCCTGGGCGAGGCGGATCTGCGCATGACCACGCCGGCGCCGGCGATCTCCACCCGGCGCGCCACCTCGGCCTGGTCGCGTCCCAGCGGCACGCAGACCAGCGGCACCCCGGCGGCCAGCGACTTCACCACCGTCCCGTGGCCGGCGTGGGTGATCGTCACCGCGGCGTGGCGCAGCGCCGCGCGGTGCGGCGCCGACGCGGTGACCAGCACGTTGCCGGGCGCGGGAATCGTCGCCGGGTCCACGGCCGGGCCGGTGGTCATCAGCCCGCGCACCGGCAGGGTGCCGAGGGCCCGGGCGATGCGTTCCAGCGGCGCGCGCTGGTTCATGTAGGTCGAACTCAGGCCGACCAGCGCGAGCGGTGCCTGGCCGCCGGGTAGTTCCAGTTCCCCGGCCCAGGCGGGGTCGTCGAGCCGCGGGCCGACGTGGCGTACGCGGGCGGGGAAGCGCCGGCCGGGGTAGTCGAGGGCGCGGGGGGACAGGACGAGGAACCGGTCGGCGCGGCCGAACGCGTCGACGACCGACTTCACGGGCGGCAGGCCGTGGGCGGCGCGGGCGGCGTTGAGGGGCGGCAGCCCTTTCGCCCACGGGGTGACGATCACCTTCATCAGGACGCGGTCGCGCAGCCGCCCGAGCGGCCCGCCGGCGGGCGCGAGCCCGGGACCGAACGGCGGTGCTCCCGGGCTGGGGATGGGATAGAGGGTCGTGCCGAGCGAGGCCACCCGGACCCCGGCGGCCTCGCCGGCGGTGAGCGCGCCGAGCAGCGTGAAGTCGGCGACCAGCACGTCGGCCCGCCGGGCGCGCAGCTCGGCCATGGTGTCGCGGGCGTAGTCGGCGGCGGGCCCGCAGGCGATGCGGTCGCGCAGCCGGGCGAACGCCCCCAGCGGGGTGCGGGCCTCGAAGTCCCGGATGATGTCCTTGGCCGGGTCGGTGATGTCGCCCTGGGGTGCCGTCGTCCAGGCGACCGGCCGCACGCCGGCGGCGGTGACCTCGTCGTGCAGCGACCTGTCGGCCAGCACCCGGACGTCGTGACCGCGGTCGCGCAGCGCGCGGGCGACCGACAGGGTGGGCGGCACGGCCCCGCCGCCGGACCAGGTGGCGAACAGGAAGCTCTTACTCATCGTTCTTCCTTCGCGGGTCGATCGCGGTGAGCAGGTCGCACATGGCCCGTTCGGCGTCCGGGCGGGGCAGCCCGAGGTCGCGCCGCCACAGTTTCCACAGGTAGACGTCCGTGGCGGCGTAGTGCAGGGTCAGCGCGTGCGCGCGGGCCGGGCCGGGGGCCGGGAGGCGGTCGGCGAACACCTCCGCCAGCCACGCCCGGTGCCGGTCGCGCGCCTGCCCGAGCGCGCGGGCGATCGCCGGGACGCGATCGGCCTGCGCGATCCAGAGCACGTTGGCGTCGCCGCGGCGTTCGTAGTCGTCGAACAGCACGGTGACGATCTCGGCCACCTGGCCGACCGGCGCCTGGCGGGCGTCCGCCACCTGGCCGGCCAGCCACTCGGCGGCGGCGTCGGTGACCCCGTCCTTGCCGTCGAAGTGGTTGACGATCGTCTGCACCGAGACTCCGGCCTCGTCGGCGATGTGCTGCAGGGTGACGTCGTCGTACCAGCGCCGCGTCCACAGGGCCACCGCGGCCTCGACGATGCGCGCCCGGGTGGCCGCCACGGCCGCCGCGCGAGCACCCATGCGGTACGGGCGCTTATTTTCCATGGAGTCATAACTATATTCAATTGAAAGAGGTGTCAAGTGAAAATATGATGAGGGACCCGCCTGGGCGCCGGCCGACCGTCCGAAAGGTGGGGTTATCCAGGGGAAATGTGATGTCTAGCACACTTTCGCCGGTCTTGGCCAGTACGTGTTACGCTTATGAGACTTGTCTGGTTTAGGGGTGTCGTGGTCCCCCCAGCCGGGCGGCGGGGCGACCCCACTCCGCACCGGTGCAACCTTTGACGGCACCCTTACGGGTGAACCATGAGTATGTGATCGGCCGTCCTTTGGAGTAAAGCGGTTACCGAGCCTGCATGGGTCCACGCCGGATGGGTAACGGGGGTCAAGCAGGATGAGGGGGAAGAGATGATCTCGATGACCGAACAGCAGCGGCAGACGTGGTTCGAACGCGATGTCATGCCCGTGACGAACCAGCTCTTCGCCTCGGCCATGCGTCTCACCCGCAACACCGCCGACGCCGAGGACCTGGTGCAGGAGACCGTCACCAAGGCGTACACCTCCTACCACCAGTTCCGCCCCGGCACCAACCTGAAGGCGTGGCTGCACCGGATCCTCACCAACAACTTCATCAACGACTACCGCAAGCAGCAGCGCTCGCCCAAGCTGTCCGCCGCCGAGGACATCGAGGACTGGCAGCTCGCCGCCGCGGAGTCGCACATGTCGACCGGCCTGCGCTCCGCCGAGACCGAGGCGCTGGAGCAGCTCCCCGACAGCGTGGTCATGAACGCGCTGCGCTCCCTGCCGGAGGACTTCCGGGTGGCCGTCTACCTCGCCGACGTCGAAGGCTTCGCCTACAAGGAGATCGCCGAGCGGATGGGCACGCCCATCGGCACCGTCATGTCCCGGCTGCACCGCGGCCGCCGGCAGCTGCGCCGGCTGCTCGAAGGCTACGCCCACGAGGAAGGCGCCATCCGGATGGCGCCGCAGTTCGCGGCGGCCTGACCGAGCCGGCCTGACCGAGACGGATCAGCCGCCGGCGATCAGCGCGACGGCGCCGAGGGCCAGGCCGACACCGGCCGTCTGGACGCCGTTCAGCCGCTCGCCCAGCACATATCTGGCCAGCATCAGCGTGCTGGCCGGATAGAGGGACGCCAGCACCGAGACCAGCACCAGCATCCCGCGCTGTGCCGCCAGCAGGAAGAGCACGTTGGCCGCCATGTCGAAGAGGCCGGCGGCCACGATCACCGGCAACGACCCCGGCCCGGGCCGCAGGGTGCGGCGCAGGGCCAGGGCGAGGGCGGCGACCAGCACGACCGAGGCCAGCCGGGCGCCGAACAGCGACCACATGCCCGACCCCTCCGGCACCTGCTTGAGCAGGATGAAGAACGCGCCGAACCCGAGGCCGGAGACCAACGCCTGGACGACCGGCCCCACGGCGACCCGCCCGCCGCCGGCGCCGGACTGCCGGCTCACCAGCACCACCGCGAGCAGCGCGAGCGCGACCCCGCACAGCGCGACGGCCGTCGGCCGCTCGCCCATCGCCAGCCCGACGAGCACCGGCAGCGCGGCCGAGGCGGTGGCGGTGGTCGGCGCCACCACCGACATCACCCCGCCGGCCAGGGCGCGGTAGAAGACCGCGACCGCCAGCGCGCCGCACACTCCGGCGGCCATGCCCCAGCCCAGCGCCGCTGCGCCGAACGCGCCGGGCAGCAGCGGGAACAGCGGGAGCACGAACAGCAGCCCGGCGAACTGGCTGATCATAACGACCGAGAGCACGCGGGAGCGCCGGGTGGCCAGGCCGCCGAAGAAGTCCGCCGTGCCGTACACCACGGCACAGGCCGTCGCCAGCAGCACTGCCGTCATGCCAGATCCCCCTCAGTGTATTGCTCGATTTGTACAATATATTGGGGTTAACTTGGTGTACACAAATTGCAATAGGCTGTACTCATGCCTGATCCGGCGACGATCACCGCGGCCATCGCGAACAACGTCCGCGCCCAGCGCGCGCACCGTGGCCTGACCCTCGACGCGCTGGCCGCGCGATCCGGAGTCAGCCGCGGCATGCTGGTGCAGATCGAGCAGTGCCGGACCAATCCCAGCGTCACCACCCTCACCCGCATCGCCGACGCCCTGGGCGTGACGGTCGCCCGGCTGGTCGAGGTCTCCGACACGCCGGTGGTCCGCGTCGTGCACGCCGCCGACGCCCCCACCCTGTGGCACGGCGAACGCGGCGGCTCGGCCCGCCTGCTCCTCGGCTCGGACGCCCCGGCCATCCTCGAACTGTGGGACTGGACCCTCGGCCCGGGCGAGCACCACGACGGCGACGCCCACCCGGCGGGCACCCGCGAGATGCTCACCGTCATCGAGGGCGAACTGACCCTCGCGGTGTACGGGCAACATCACCTGCTGGCCAAGGACGACTCCGTGCTGTTCAGCGCCGACCGGCCGCACCGCTACGCCAACGAGTCCGACCGCCCCGCCCGCTTCGTCATGGTCGTCACCGAACCCCGCGAAACCCCCGACAGCGTCTGATGAGGTAGAGCCTCGGTTCGCGCCGGGCTTACGGGTGGGGGCGCGGTGGCGTGACCTCGGGCTCCACGGGGCGGACGGGCGGCGGAGTGAGTTCACGCTCCATCAGGTGGCCAGGCGGCGGGATGACCTTCGGCTCCGCGGGGGTGGTGAGCGGTGGGGTGTCGGCTTGGGCGCGTTGTGTTTTTTGGCGCTCTCTTCGTTCGCGCTGCGTTCGGGCGCCTTTAGCCGGTGTTGTTCGTTCGTCGCTCGCAAGCCTTCGTTCCTCAGGCTTGCTCCCTCCTCCTCACAACACCGGCGCGCCCTAACGCCGGGACGGCGCAGCAGGGGGGTGACCTCATGCTCCGTGGGGCGGACGGGCGGCGGAGTGACCTCATGCTCCATGGGATGGGCGGACGGTGGATGGATCTCACGCCTTGCGGTGGGAAGCGGTGGGCCCGGGGGCATCGGGCGGGGCGGGTCGCGTCACAAGGGAACGGGTGCTACGGGCGTGTTGCCTGGGAAATCGCACATTTCGTGATAACTAAGTGAAAGGGAAATGTGGCCGGCTGACGGGGCTCAGAGCCGTCCTTGGTCCCGCGTGATCGCGGTCTCGGGGTATCGACGGGGGTCGATCGACATCGCCGCAGGTGGCCCGGGGGCCGGCCGACGATGATCGGAGCGATGTGCGACGTAAGTCAACGCTGGCCGCCGCCGTGTTCACCGCGCTGGTGGCGCTGTTACCCCTGTCCCCGGCCGCGAGCGCCGGCACCGGCGAGGGCACCGGAACGGATGTCATCGCCTGGGCGCCCTGCGAGGAAGAGCCGGCCGTCGAGTGCGGGACGCTGGCGGTTCCCATCGACTGGTCCCGCCCGAAGGGGCCGACCATCGACCTCGCCCTCGCCCGCCGCAAGGCCACCGACCCGGCGGCCCGGATCGGTTCGATGCTGATCAATCCCGGTGGTCCCGGCGGGTCGGGCGTCGACTTCGCCTACAGTTCCCCGGACTTCTTCACCGAGGAGATCCGGCAGCGTTTCGACCTGGTCGGCTTCGACCCCCGGGGTGTGGGCCGCAGCCATCCGGTCGTCTGCTCGGCGTCCCTGTACAACCGGATGCCGCCTGCGATCATGACCAGCCAGGCGGACTTCGACCGCTGGACCGGTTATGCCCGGAAGCTGCGCCAGGACTGCCGGGCCCGGACCGGCCCGCTGTACGACCATGTGGACTCGGTCAACGTGGCGCGGGACATGGACGCGATCCGGGCCGCGCTGGGCGAGGCGAAGCTCACCTACTACGGCGTCTCGTACGGCACGCTGATCGGGCAGATGTACGCCGAGCTGTTCCCGCACCGGATCCGCGCGATGGCGCTGGACAGCAACATGGACCACAGCCTCGACGTCAAGCGGTTCCTGGACACCGAGGCGGCCGGGGTGGAGGACGCCTTCGACCAGTTCGTCGGCTGGTGCGACCACGAGGCCGAGTGCGTGCTGCACGGGCAGGACGTCCGGCAGGTGTGGGAGCGGCTGCTCGCCAAGGCGCGAGCCGGCGAGCTGTACTACCCGGGCGTGCCGGACCGGCCGATGACCGAGTTGCAGGTGCTCTGGCAGGGCGTGCTGGGCACCGAGGGCCCCGACTGGCGGCTGCTGGCCGAGATGCTGCGCGCACTGGACGGCGGCCCGCTGCCGGACTGGGTTCCGCCGCTGCCCGGCCGCGGCCCCGTGGCGGGTGAGCTCGCCGAGCTGCCGACCGCGGTCCTCTGCCAGGACTATCGGCTCCCGGTGCGGAACTACCAGGAGTACGCGGCGCTGCTCCGCAGCTCCGCCCGGCAGGCTCCGGACATGCGGCTGAATCCGATGCCGATCGAGGATCTGCCCGTCTGCCTCGGGCACCCCACCACCAATCCGCAGCACCGGCTGCGCTACACCGGCGACGTTCCGCTGCTGCTCGGCACCACCATGCACGACCCCTCCACGCCGTACTCCTGGACCACCAACGTGGCCCGCCAGCTCGGCCCGAAGGCGGCACTGCTCATCTACGAGGGCTGGGGTCACCGCATCTACGGCAAGGAGGAGTGCGCCACGGTCCCCATCGACGACTATCTGATCGCGGGTATCGTGCCGCCGCCCGGCTTCCGCTGCGAGGTCGCGGGCGGGAGCGACACCCTGCGCAAGCCGCCCACCATCACCTGGCCCACCGACGACCTCCCCTGGGCCACCCACTGATCCGTTGCCCCGTGCCGGGCCGGTGCCCATGACCTGCACGGTCATGGGCACCGGCCCGGCCGACGGCCGGCACGTTCCTCGGTTCGGCCCGGCAGGAGCGCACCGGCCCTCTCGGACGCTCAGGTGGTGCCGAACGGGTTGTCGATCAGATAGCGCCAGGCGCCGTCGGCCCCTCGGCGCACCACGTCGGTCGCGGTGCCGCCGAGCTCGACCTGGTGGCCGTCCGGCCCGGTCCCGGCGATGCGCCAGTCCACGAGGAGCAGCGCGAGGTCGCCGTTCTCCACGACCCGGCGGGGGGTCACGCTGATCGGAAGGCCCAGCGACATGTGTTCGGCCAGCGCCTCGCGGAGCTCATGCCCCGCGACGGGCCGGCGCGCGTCGCCGGCGACCAGGACCCCCTGGGATTCGTACAGTTCTTGGACCGCGTCCAGATCTCCGGTGTTGAACGCGGCGGCGAAGGCGGCCGGGACGTCGGCTGCGGCTTGTGGCATCGTCATCTCCAAGTCATCAACGGGTGAGGAGGACGACGTTATGGATGTCGGTCATTGGTCACCAAATGGTGACCAGGGGGCTCGCCCGGCGCATCTGGACCGGCTGGCCGGTGAGCCGCTGGCCCGGGTGTCCGCCCCGCATGTCGCCTGCCCGGTGGAACGCACGCTGCGCGCGGTCGACGGCCGCTGGACCACGTTGATCATCCGTGAGCTGCTGCGTGGCCCGCACCGGTTCGGCGAGCTGCGCGACCGGTTGCCGACCCTGAGCGCGAAGGTGCTGACCGACCGGCTCCGGACGCTGGAGGAGCGCGGCATCGTGTCCCGCACCGCGCTGCGCGGCGCTCCACCGGCGGTCGTCTACGCGCTGACCGAGGACGGGCGCCGCCTGGAGGCGGTACTGGACGCCCTCTGGGACTGGGGCACCGGACGCTGACCCTGGCCTGCCGCTCCCGTGGTGCCGGCGCCGTCCCCCCGACGCCTCCCCGTCCCATGGAGCTCGCGGTGACCCCGCCGCTTCCCCACCCCAGCGTTC
>NZ_BOOU01000022.1 GCF_016863395.1 Sphaerisporangium rufum
CCAGAACGCAGCGCGCGCGGAGCGCGCGCCAAGAAACACAGCGCGCCAATAAACACAGTGCAAAGTCTCGGTGGGGCGGGTACATCATCGGTGTGTTCACGTTGACATGCTCAGGGGTCCGGGTCGCCGGTTTCCGGGGGGTGGCCGGGTGACGGAGGCCCGGGCGGCCATGGCGCGGCTTCGGGCGGAGCTTGCCGGACTCGGGGTGACCGACGCGTACGAGGTGTGCGAGGACGCAATCCTTTCGGTGTGGATTGGGCTGGTCATCACCTTTAGCGATGGCTTCTACCGTTGGCGAGAGGGTGTGGTGAAACGTCAGCACTTGGGTACAGATCCGGGGGGATGCGCCATTTTGGTGGCGCACCGATACGCCGAGTTACGCGCCGACGTTCCGCCTTGGTGGGACGAGTTGGCCAGGACTCTGCGGGGGGAAGCGGCCGAGCACTACCCGTGACCCCTGCCGCTGTTCGGGGGGAGCGGTACGGTGGCCGAGATCCGGAGCGTCTTCAGATGGCTGTCGATGTCCCTGACGCTGGCCGCCGCGTTCGGCGTGGCGGGCTGCGGGCAGGTAAGGGCGCCCGTGCCGGGAGCCGGCGATGACGGCCCGGTTCGCCGGTCGGCGCCGGTCCGACCGGTCACCGATCCGCGGCTGCTGGCCTTACGCGTCATCGCCCAGCAGCCCGGCTGGCCGGGGGTGCGCCCGGTGATCGCGCCGGCGGCACGCAGCATGCCCTGCGGCCGGATGAAGTGCGTGGCCCTGACGTTCGACGACGGCCCCTTCTCCTACACCGGCGCGGTGCTGGACGCGCTGGCACGGCACCGGGCCCGGGCGACGTTCTTCGTGGTCGGCCAGATGGTGGAGCCCGCCACGGTGCCGTACCTGCGGCGGATGGCGTCGGAGGGCCACGAGATCGGCAACCACTCGTGGGACCACCCGTCGCTGACCGGGCTCGGCCCGGACGCGGTGCGCGGGCAGCTGGCGCGCACCCAGGAGGCGGTGTTCGCGGCCACCGGGGTGACCATGAGCCTGATGCGGCCGCCCTATGGCGCGACCGACGCCCGGGTGGGCGAGCAGGCCCGCCGGACCGGGCTGGCGCAGATCCTGTGGGATCTGGACACGCTGGACTGGCGGGACCGGGACACATCGCTGATCGTGCGGCGGGCGAGCGCGGCCCGGCCGGGGTCGGTGGTGCTGATGCACGACATCCACCCGACCACCGCGGCCGCGGTGCCGCGCCTGCTGGACGAGCTGGCGGCCCGCGGCTACACGTTCGTCACGGTGTCCGAGCTGTACGGACCGCGCGGCCTGGCCGCCGGCGCGCGCTACTCGGGCCGGGCCGAGGAGCGGGCGCCGCAGGCCGCGCGCTTCTGAGGTTCGCCGGCGCTCGGGGGTCAGCCGCCGCGCTTGGCGCGCGCCACGCTGCGGGCGCGGGTGGCGGCGTCCAGCACCACCTTGCGCAGCCGGACGGTCTGCGGGGTGATCTCCACGCATTCGTCCTCGCGGCAGAACTCCAGCGCCTGCTCCAGCGACAGCGCCCGCGGCGGGATCAGCTTCTCGGTCTCCTCGCTGGTGGAGGAGCGCATGTTGGTGAGCTTCTTCTCCTTGGTGATGTTGACGTCCATGTCGTCGGCCCGGGAGTTCTCCCCGACGATCATGCCCTCGTACACCTCGGTGCTCGGGGAGACGAACAGGGTGCCGCGCTCCTGGAGGTTCATCATGGCGAACGCGGTCACCGCACCGGCCCGGTCGGCGACCAGGGAGCCGGTGTTGCGGGTGCGCAGCTCGCCGAACCACGGCTCGTACGCCTCGAAGACGTGGTGCACCAGGCCGGTGCCCCGGGTCTCGGTGAGGAACTCGGTGCGGAAGCCGATCAGCCCGCGGGCGGGCACCACGAACTCCATCCGGATCCAGCCGGTGCCGTGGTTGGTCATGTGCTCCATGCGACCCTTGCGGACCGCGAGCAGCTGAGTGATCGCGCCGAGGTACTCCTCCGGGGCGTCCACGGTGAGCCGCTCCACCGGCTCGTGCACCTTGCCGTCGATGGTCCGGGTGACCACCTGCGGCTTGCCGACGGTCAGCTCGTAGCCCTCGCGGCGCATCTGCTCGACCAGGATGGCGAGCGCCAGCTCGCCACGGCCCTGCACCTCCCAGGCGTCCGGCCGGTCGGTGGGCAGCACCCGCAGCGAGACGTTGCCGACCAGCTCCTTGTCCAGGCGGTCCTTGACCAGACGCGCGGTGACCTTGGCGCCCTTGACCTTGCCGACCAGCGGGCTGGTGTTGGTGCCGATCGTCATCGAGATGGCCGGCTCGTCCACGGTGATCAGCGGCAGCGGCCGCGGGTCGTCCGGGTCGGCCAGCGTCTCGCCGATCATGATGTCCGGGATGCCGGCGATGGCGATGATGTCGCCCGGGCCGGCCTCCTCGGCGGGACGGCGCTCCAGCGCCTCGGTCATCAGCAGCTCGCTGATCTTCACCCGCTGGACGGTGCCGTCGGTGCGGCACCAGGCCACCTGCTGGCCCTTGCGGATCGTGCCCTGGTGCACCCGGCACAGCGCGATGCGGCCGAGGTAGCTGGAGGCGTCCAGGTTGGTGACGTGGGCCTGCAGCGGCGCGGACGGGTCGTACACCGGCGCCGGGATGGTGCGGGCGATCGTCTCGAACAGCGGCTCGAGGTCCTCGGAGTCGGGCATGCCGCCGTCCTGCGGGCGGCTCAAGGAGGCCCGGCCGGCCTTGGCGGAGGCGTAGACGATCGGGAAGTCGATCTGGTCCTCGGTGGCGTCGAGGTCGATGAACAGCTCGTAGACCTCGTCCACCACCTCCTTGATGCGCGCGTCCGGCCGGTCGACCTTGTTGATGCACAGGATGACCGGCATCTTGGCGGCCAGCGCCTTGCGCAGCACGAACCTGGTCTGCGGCAGCGGCCCCTCCGAGGCGTCGACCAGCAGCACCACGCCGTCCACCATGGACAGGCCGCGCTCGACCTCGCCGCCGAAGTCGGCGTGGCCGGGGGTGTCGATGATGTTGAGGGTCATGCCGCCGTGCCGGACCGCGGTGTTCTTGGCGAGAATGGTGATGCCCTTCTCGCGCTCCAGGTCGTTGGAGTCCATGACCCGCTCGTCGACGTCCTGGTTGGCGCGGAAGGCACCGGACTGCCAGAGCATGGCGTCCACCAGCGTGGTCTTGCCGTGGTCGACGTGCGCGATGATCGCGATGTTCCGCAGGTCGTCGCGGCTGTTCAAAGGCATGATGGGGATCTCGCTCTGGGTCGTGGGGCCGGCCGCGGACACTGCGGCCACGTCCATTTTAGGCGATCGCCGTTACCGCGCCGTGCCGCTCGTGGCAAGTGGGGCTTTCGTCACGCCGTTCACAAAATTTCTGGTACATGATCCACTGGGCGCTGAGCAGCGCCGGACCGGGCGATGCCCCCGTCCGGAACGGGATTAGGCACCGCGAGGAATCGGCATTCTGGACTAACACCGTCCGGCTCGGGAAGTCAATGGTCATGGACGAAGCACTCAAGGAACTCGCCGGGTCCGCCGGCCGGGCCGTCGAGTCGCTCGGCCGGCACAGGTGCAGGCGGCACACTGCGTACCAATGCAGGCTCGGGGTGTGGACGGTGGTGCTCGGCGCGTTCGTCGCCGGCATCGTCACGCCGATCTCGGTGCAGGCGGAGACGCGGGCCGCCCCGGACCAGAGCGTCGCGTCGTGCGAGGCGGTGGCCGTGAATAAGCTCGGGCCATGCCTCTCGCCGAAGCATTCCCCGCGACGCTGATCACCAAGGACGGGGTGCGGATCGACGCGGCCCACATCCCGTCACGGGGCGCGCCCGACCTCGGGGTGGTGCTCGCGCACGGCTTCACCGGCTGCTGGCGGGCGGGCACCACCCGGCGCATCGCGCACGTGCTCAGCGGTTACGGGGGCGTGGTGGCCTTCGACTTCCGCGGCCACGGCCGGTCGGGCGGCCTGTCCACGGTCGGCGACGCGGAGGTGCTCGACCTGGACGCCGCGGTGCGGCACGCCCGCTCCGCCGGCTACGCCCGGGTGGCGACGGTCGGGTTCTCGATGGGCGCGGCGGTCGCCCTGCGGCACGCCGCGCTGTACGGCGGGGTGGACGCGGTGGTCGCGGTGAGCGGGCCGGCGCGGTGGTACTACCGCGGCACCCGACCGATGCGCCAGGTGCACTGGGCGATCGAGCGGCGGCACGGCCGGCTGGCCGCCCGGCTGGCCAAGCGCACCCGCATCATGGCCGGCCGATGGGACCCGGTGCCGCTCGCACCGCACGAGGCGGCCGGGCGGATCTCGCCGACCCCGCTGCTGATCGTGCACGGGGACGCCGACACCTTCTTCCCGCTGGAACACGCGCACCAGCTGTTCGCCGCGGCGCGCGAGCCGAAGGAACTGTGGGTCGAGCCGGGGTTCGGGCACGCCGAGACCGCGGCCACTCCCGCCCTGGTCCGGCGGATCGGCGCCTGGGCGGCGGACGCGGCCCGCTGACCGCGGGCGTCGCCGTCTGATGTGACAAGTCGTACCCCCGGCTGGTTGATACCGCTATACGAGGGCATCGCCTCGGAGGTATCGTCCGGACGTTCGAGCCGCCACCGCGGTCCACGCGCAGGGGAGGTCACATGATCCTGGTGATCAATTCGGGGTCGTCGTCGGTGAAGTACCAGCTGATCGACCTCGACGCGCCGGAACGCCGGGTCACCGGCAAGATCGAGCGTATCGGTGAGGCGGGTTCGGACGTCCCCGACCACGAGGCGGCGCTGAAACGGGTGGCCGAGGAGGTCGCCATGGACTCCGGAGAGCTGGTGGCGATCGGCCACCGCGTGGTGCACGGCGGCCCCGACCTCACCGGACCGGTACTGATCACCGACGAGGTGGTCCAGAAGATCGCCGAGGCGGTGCCGCTCGCGCCGCTGCACAACCCGGCCAACCTGGCCGGCATCGAGATCGCCCGCAAGATGCGCCCGGACCTGCCGCAGATCGCCGTGTTCGACACCGCTTTCCACGCCGCGATGCCGGCCGCCGCGCGCACCTACGCCGTCGACCGCGAGATCGCCGAGCGGTACGGGGTGCGCCGGTACGGCTTCCACGGCACCTCCACCGCCTTCGTGGCCCGGGAGGCGGCGCGGTTCGCCGAGCGGCCGGCCGCCGCCAACGTCATCGTGCTGCACCTGGGCAACGGCGCCAGCGCGACGGCGGTGGCCGCCGGCCGGTGCGTGGACACCTCGATGGGCATGACCCCGCTGGAAGGCCTGGTCATGGGCACCCGGTCCGGCGACGTGGACCCCGGGGCGATCTTCCATCTGCTGCGCGCCGGCCTGCCGGCGGACCAGGTGGAGGAGATGCTCAACCACCACAGCGGCCTGGCCGGCCTGTGCGGGGACAACGACATGCGCCGGGTGCTGGAGCGGGTGAAGGCCGGGGACGCAGCCGCCGCGACGGCCTACGGGGTGTACTGCCACCGGCTGCGCCGGTACATCGGGGCGTTCTGCGCGGTGCTCGGCAAGGTGGACGTGATCGCCTTCACCGGCGGGGTGGGCGAGAACTCCGCGCAGGTCCGGCGGGACGCGCTCGGCGGTCTGGAGCCGATGGGCATCCGGCTGGATCCCATGCGCAACTCCGGCGGCGCGGGCGACGCCCCCCGGCGGGTGTCGGCGGACAACTCGCGGGTGACGGTCCTGGTGGTGCCCACCGACGAGGAGCTGGAGATCGCCCGGGAGACTTCGGCCGTAGTGGCGCGAACCAAATCCCAATAAATGTCGTCTAGGGGGGTGGAGTGTATGAGATCCACGGGACGGCGGGCCGTCCCGCGGGGGCGATCTCGGGCATCCGTGGGGCGAAGCCGTCGCCCGGCGGCGTGAGGAACGCGCCGGGCGACGGTCGCGCCGTGGGCCGAGATCAGCCGAGCCGGGCGATGGTCTTGTACTCCAGGTAGGCCGACAGGCCCTCCGGGCCCAGCTCGCGGCCGATGCCGCTGGCCTTGTACCCGCCGAACGGGGCGCAGGGATCCATGGTGTTCATGATGTTCACCCCGAACGTGCCGGTCCGGACCTGGCGGGCGATGTCCATGCCGTGCTCGGTGTCGGCGGTCCACACCGTGCCCGACAGGCCGTACTCGCTGTCGTTGGCGATGCGCACCGCGTCCGCCTCGTCGGTGTAGCCGATCACCGACAGCACCGGGCCGAAGATCTCCTCGCGGGCGATCCGCATGCTGTTGTCGACCCCGGCGAACACGGTCGGCGCGACGTACCAGCCGCGGTCGTAGGGGCGTTCCAGGCCGCCGACGACCGGCTTGGCCCCCTCCTCGATGCCGAGGCGGATGTACCCCTCGACCCGTTCCTGCTGCCGCCGGGCCACCAGCGGGCCGATCCCGGTCGCCGGGTCGGCCGGGTCGCCGACCTGCTGGCCGCCGACCATGTCCGCCACCGCCTGGACCACCTCGTCGTAGCGGGCGGCCGGGGCGAGGATGCGGGTCTGCGCGACGCAGGCCTGGCCGTTGTTCATCAGCGAGGCGATGGACAGGAAACCCATGGCGGCGCCGAGGTCGCAGTCGTCCAGGATGATCGCCGCGGACTTCCCGCCCAGCTCCAGGCTGCAGCGCTTGAGCCCTTCGCCGCAGATCGCGGCGATGCGCCGCCCGGCGGCGGTGGAGCCGGTGAAGGCGATCTTGTCCACGCCCGGGTGGGAGACCAGGTGCTCGCCCGCCTCCCGGCCGGCCGCCACGATGTTGACGACCCCGTCCGGGATGCCGGCCTCCTTGATCATCTCAGCCAGCAGGTAGGAGTCGAGCGGCGTCTCCGGTGCCGGCTTCACCACGACGGTGCAGCCCGCGATCAGCGCGGGCGCGAGCTTCGTCATGATGACGAACTGCGGGACGTTCCACGGCACGATCGCGGCGACCACGCCGACCGGCTCCCGGCGCACCGTGACCGGCCCGAAGGTGCCGGGACGCTCGTCTTCCACCGCGAAGGTCTTCCCCAGCTCGCTGAAGTACTGGAGCATGCCGAGCGGCTGGGGCGCCTGGGCGAGCTGGGAGAAGGTGATCGGGCAGCCCATCTCGGTGGTGATGATCTCCGCCATCTCCGCCTGCCGGGCCGCGTAGAGATCGGCGAGCCGGCCGACGACCTCGGCGCGCTCGGCCATGGTCATCGCCGGCCACGGGCCGTGATCGAACGCCTCCCGGGCGGCGGCGACCGCGCGGTCCATGTCGGCGGGCGTGCCGTCCGGCACCCGGCCGACGACCTCCTCGGTGTGCGGGGAGACGACGTCGATGGTGGCGGTGCCGGCGGGGGCCGCCCAGTCGCCGCCGATGAACAGACGATCGTGCTGGAGCATGCCGTTGCCTCCTGGTCGGGCGGATCTCTCAGGATGACCCGGTGATCGCGCAGTGTCACCGGGCGGAGCCGGCCGCGAAGACCCGCTCGCCTGAACCGAATCATGTTCTGCCGTCGCTGGCAAGGGGCGGGCGGACCGGCGAAATCCCGGAACGGGGGGCGAGCAAGTTCGCGAAGTGGTAGATAAGTCGCGGATGGTGTACGGCGTTCTTCCGATCGTGTGGCGTCCCCAGAAGATCGGCTTCTATAGTCGGGGCGTCCTAAGTGGGGAGGGCTGATGCGATCACATCGGCGGCCACGGTGGCCGGCCGCGGTCCTGGTGGCGCTGCTTTCGGTGCTCGCCATGCCGCCGGCCGAGGCCGAGCCGTCCCCGCAGGCCCGGCTGAACCGGCTCACCAAGCAGGCCGCCGACCTGCAGAAGGCCTACCGAGGCGAGATCCAGAGCCTGGAGGACGTCCGCCGCGCGGCGCAGAAGGCCGACGGGCGGGTCAAGAAACTCCGCGCCGACCTGGTGACGGCCGAGCAGCAGATCGCCCAGTTCTACCGCAACTCCTACATGTCAGGCAGCATCGACGGCCCGCGGGTGCTCACCTTCCAGGGTGACCCGGACGCGATCCTCGGCCAGGCCGCCACGGTCACCTACCTGGCCGAGGAGAAGCGGCAGCGGATGAACCGCATCAACGGCCTGATCAAGGAGACCGTCACCGCGGCCAAGGAGTCGGACGGCAAGATCGCCGACATGCGCAAGGAGATCCGGCGGCTGGAGGCCAAGAAGAAGGACGTCGACGCGCTGCTGAAGAAGTTCGGCTTCCAGACCCCCGACGCCGGGTCCGGCCTGACCGGCCGCATGGTCGGCATCCGCAACGTCATCATGCAGTCCTTCCCCATGCCCTTCGGCGTCGGCTGCCTGCGCCGCGGCGACCCCGGCGAGCATGGCAAGGGCCGGGCCTGCGACTTCATGATGAGCACCGGCGGCCGGATGCCCGACGCCGCCTCCCAGGCCCGGGGGGACGCGCTGGCCGAGTGGTGCATCGAGAACGGCCGCAGCCTCGGCATCATGTACATCATCTGGCGGCAGCGCTACTACGACATCCGCACCGGCGCCGGGTGGCGGCAGATGTCCGACCGCGGCGGCATCACCGCCAACCACTACGACCACGTCCACGTCTCCGTGTTCTAGGTTGTGTTTTT
>NZ_BOOU01000023.1 GCF_016863395.1 Sphaerisporangium rufum
GAACGCCGGGGTGGGTCAGCGGTGGGGTGTCGGCGGGCTCCAGGGGGTCGGCCGGCCGGCGGAGTGATCTCATGCGCCACAGGGTGGGTGGGCGGTGGGATGAGCCTCGGCTCCGTGGGTGGGGAACGGCGGGGGCATCGCACGCGTAACGGGGGGCGGTCTTCGCCTTCGACGCGGGTGGCGAGCCCTTCGAGGATTTCGACCGCGCGGTAGAGGCGTCGATCTTGCCGGAAAGGCTGTTACGGTAGGCGCGGTGTGCCGGGAAGTCTGGTCGGCGAACTCTTGTCCGTTTCGTCGTCCGGGAGGCCTCCGGCCGTGCTGTTGACCGCGTTCGCCTGTGTGCTGCTGCTCGCCGTGCTGCTGTCCAGCCTGGCCCACCGCACCATCCTGTCCACCGCCGCGCTGTTCTTGGTGGCCGGGTTCGTGCTCGGTGACGGCGTACTCGGCGTCGTCTCCATCACCCCTACGGATCCTCTGGTCAGCACGCTGGCCGAGCTGGCACTGTTCGCGGTGCTGTTCACCGACGGCATGCGGGTGGGCTGGCATGACCTGCGCAGCGCGTGGCGGCTGCCGGGCCGGGCCCTGGGCTGGGGGCTTCCGCTGACGCTCGCGGTCACCGCGCTGGGCGCCCACTATCTGGTGGGCTTGGGCTGGATCGAGTCGCTGCTGGTCGGGGCGATCCTGGCGCCCACCGACCCGGTGTTCGCCGCGGCGCTGGTCGGAAACGAAAGGGTGCCGCCGCGGCTGCGGCAGCTGCTGAACGTCGAATCGGGGGTCAACGACGGCCTGGCGCTGCCCTTCGTCATCCTCTTCCTGGCCATGGCCGCCGGCAGTGGCGACCTGCACCTGGGCGAGCTGGGACTGGAGCTCGCCCTGGGCGTGCTGATCGGTGTCGCCATCCCGTGGCTGGCGATCAAATTGGTCCAGACCCGCTGGTTCGCCGCCTCCACCCTGTACGAACCCCTCAACGCCCTGGCCATCGGCCTGCTCGTACTGGCCATCGCCAAGGCGACCCACGGCAACCTGTTCCTGGCCGCGTTCTGCGCCGGCATCACCGTCGCCACCTTCGGACAGCACCAGCGCGAGTCGTTCGAGCACTTCGGTGAGCTGATCGCCGAACTGTTCAAGCTGGCCGCGCTGCTGGTGTTCGGCGCGCTCATCACCCCGGCGCTGCTCGGCTCGGTCGGCTGGACGGGGTGGCTGTTCGCGATCGGCGCCCTGGTGCTCGCCCGGCCGATCGCCATCTGGGTGTCGTTCCTGCGCTCGGGCCTGTCGATGCGCGAACAGGCCGCGGTCGCCTGGTTCGGCCCCAAAGGCTTCGCCTCGGTCGTCTACGGGCTGCTCGTGCTCGGCTCGGGCATCGCCGCCGCCCAGCAGGTGTTCCAGCTCGTCGCGATCACCATTGTGGCCTCGATCCTGCTGCATTCCTCCACCGATATCGTGGTGGCCCGCGGGTTCGACGACGAGCGGGAGGTACCCGCCTGGTACGGACGCCTCCGCGGACGATCGAACGTGTCAGACCGGACGGCGGGGCGCGGGTGACGGGCTGAAGCCCGAGGCGGCGCGGGCGCGGATCAGCGCTCGGGCGTGCGGAGGAACTCCTTGAGCCAGTGGTAGGAGGCTTTCGGGGTGCGGTGGCCGGTGGGGAAGTCGACGTGGACCAGGCCGAAGCGCTGGTGGTAGCCCTCGGCCCACTCGAAGTTGTCCAGCAGCGACCAGACGTAGTAGCCCCGGACGTCCACTCCCGCGTCGCGGGCGGCCCGCAGCGCGTCGAGGTGGCCGGCGAGGAAGTCGATGCGGGCCTGGTCGTGCACCACGCCGTCCGGGCCGGGCTCGTCGGGCTGGGAGCAGCCGTTCTCGGTGACGTACACCGGCGGCAGCGCGTCGCCGTACCGGTCCTTCATTCCGGTCAGCAGCTCGCGCAGGCCGTCCGGCACCACCGGCCAGCCGAAGGCGGTGGTGGGGTGCCCGGTGATCCCGGCGTCCTCGAACGGCAGCGGCGGTGCGTCGCCGGCCGGCGCGCGGACCCGGGTCGGGTTGTAGTAGTTGACCCCCAGCCCGTCCAGCGGCTGCGCGATGATCTCCAGGTCGCCGTCGCGGACGGCCGGCGCGGCTTCCAGGCCGAACGCCGACAGGTCCGGGTAGGCGCCCAGCAGCAGCGGATCGGTGAAGAGCCGGTTGTGCAGCGTGTCGTACGCCTCGGCCGCCGCCAGGTCGGCAGGCGCGCCGGAGTCGGGCCACACCGGGGAGTGGTTGTTGGTGATCAGCACCTGTCGGGCGCCGGCGGCGCGCAGTGCCTGCGTGGCCAGGCCGTGGCCGAGCAACTGGTGGTGCGCGGCCGGTAGCGCGTCCAGGAACAGGGTCCGGCCCGGCGCGTGCGTGCCCAGGGCGTAGCCGAAGACCATGTGGATGAACGGCTCGTTCAGGGTGATCCACATCGGTACCCGGTCGGCCAGCCGCTCGGCGGCGAGGGCCGCGTAGTCGGCCAGGTGCCGGGCGGTGTCCCGGTTCAGCCAGCCGCCCTCGTCCTCCAGCGCCTGCGGGAGGTCCCAGTGGAAGAGCGTCGCGGCCGGCACGATGCCCGCCGCGCACAGGCCGTCGACCAGCCGGTCGTAGAAGTCCAGCCCGGCCGGGTTGACCGCGCCGCGGCCCGCGGGCAGCACCCGCGACCAGGAGATCGAGAACCGGTAGGAGTTCACGCCGAGATCGGCCATCAGCCGCACGTCCTCCGGCCATCGGTGATAGTGATCACAGGCGATGTCCCCGGTGTGCCCGTCCCGCACCTTGCCCGGTTCGTGGCTGAAGGTGTCCCAGATCGACCGGCCGCGGCCGTCCTCCGCCGCCGCCCCCTCGATCTGGTACGCGGCGGTGGCGGTGCCCCACAGGAACATGATGACCTCCGGTGATGTGAGTGGATCTCATGTTAAGCCGGGGCCGGCTGATCGGGAGATGATGGGAGCATGAGGAACCTGTCCGCGGGGACGCTCCGGCGCCGCCCCGCCCAGCGGCGCAGCGCCGAGCGGGTCGAGCGCATGCTGGACGAGTGCGCCCGGCTGCTGGACGAGGCCGGCTACCAGGCGTTGACGACCAAGGAGGTGGCGCGCCGGGCCGGCGTGCCCATCGGCACCTTCTACCAGTTCTTCCCGGACAAGCAAGGGCTGGTGCGCGCGCTCGCGCTGCGCAACCTCGACGCGTTCCTCGACCGGCTCGCCGCCCGGCTGGGCGCCGCGCAGGTCGTGGACTGGACCGGTGCCGTCGAGCTGGCCGTGGACGAGTTCGTCGCGATGAAGCGGACCACGCCGGGGTTCGCGGTGGTCGACTTCGGGGAGATCCTGCCCACCCCGGGCGGCCCGGCGCTTGCCGGGAGCAACCGCCTGCTGGACGCGGCACTGGAGAACAACGTCATCGTCGCCGACCGGCTGCGCGCGCTGATCGTCGAGCTGCTCGGCGCGCCGGCGACCCCGGCGCTGGACCGGGCGCTGGTGGTGGCGGTGGAGGCGGCGGACGCCGTGCTGAAACTGGCCTTCCGCAGCCGGCCGGGCGGCGACCCCGAGCTGATCGACGAGTGCAAGCGGCTGCTGCGCCGCTACCTGTCCGATCATCTCGGGGAGGGGTGACCGCCACCGGACGCGCAGCCGGGCCCGCCGCCGGATCCGACCCCCGATCGGCGGGTCCGGCGGCGGGCGGTCCGGGCGTCAGGCGAGGTCCGGGTCGTCCAGCCGGCGGCGCAGCTCCTCGTCCAAGGTGATCTTCTGTGCGCCGAGCAGCTCCTCCAGCTGCTCGACCGAGCTGGCCCCGACGATCGGCACGATGTCCTGGGCGGCCAGCCAGGCCAGCACGACCTGGTTCGGCGTGGCGCCGAGCTCGCCGGCCACCTCGCGCAGCGCCGCCAGCCGGCGGGTCGTCCCGGGGTGCTCGTACCAGGCGGGGATCGGCCGGTCGGCCCGGGAGCTGTAGGCGCCGGCGAGCAGCGAGGTGTACACCCACAGGCCCAGCCCTTCGGTGCGGACGTAGTCGAGCATGTCCTCGCCGAGCTGGACGTGCCCGCCCTCCGGCAGCACGACCCCCGGACGGGGGCGCAGGTAGGAGTGCCGGAGCTGGACGTTGGCGAACGGTGCCGCGCCGGTCGCCCGCGCGATGCCCCGCGCCCGCTCCAGCCGCCAGGCCGGGTGGTTGGACACGCCGGTCTCCCGCGCCTTGCCGGCCGCGACCAGCTCGCCGAACACCGCGACCTGCTCCTCCAGCGGGACGGACCGGTCCTCCACGTGCGCCCAGTAGACGTCGACCCGGTCGGTGCCGAGCCGGCGCAGGCTGCCCTCGATCGCCGCGCGCACGGCCCCCGCGGACAGTCCTTCAAGGTGGTCCATCGTCGTGTCGCCGGGGGTGACCGGCTTGGCGCCGCACTTGGTGCTGATGATCACCTGGTCGCGGACGTCCCGGGCGGCCAGCCAGCGGCCGATCGTCGTCTCGCTCTCGTCGCCGGCGGCGCCCGCCAGCCAGAAGGGATAGTTGTTCGAGGTGTCGATCCGGGTACCGCCCGCCTCGACGAACCGGTCGAGGATGGCGAAGGAGGTCTTCTCGTCCACGGTGGTACCGAACGGGATGGTGCCGAGTGCGATCTTCGTCATGAGGCATACCGTGCCAGCTGGAGTGGGCTCCAGGTCAAGCCCTTGACCTGGAGCCCACTTCAGGTGAAATCATCGGGGGGTGACCCTGTACACACCAGGACAGGCCGTGGAGGAGAGCGGGTTCAGCCTGGACACGCTCCGTTACTACGAGCGCATCGGGTTGCTGCCGCCGGTGGAGCGCAACGCGGCCGGCCAGCGGCGGTTCACCGACGACGATCTGGGCTGGCTCGGCATGGTCCGCTGCCTGCGCGACACCGGGATGCCGATCGCCGAGATGCTGCGGTTCGCCGAGCTGACCCGGCAGGGCGACGAGACCATCCCCGCTCGGGTGACCCTGCTGGAGGAGCACGACCTCCAGGTGGAGGCGCAGCTCGCCTCGCTGCGCGAGAAGCAGGCCGCGATCCGCCGCAAGATCGCGTATTACCGGGACGTGCTGGCCGCCCGGGACACGCCGGATCCGGCCGGGTGCGACGATCTGGCCGAGTCGGCGGCCGGTGCCCGCTCCCGCTGACCGCCGCCGGGCGGGGCCGCCGGCGTGCGCGGGCCGGACGCCCGGACCGTGACCCATGGCACCGCTTTGCGCTGGTCAGCGTGCCTCTTTCTCCACCGGCTGCTACACCGGTAGCAGGAGAGGGGGTCCCGATGGCCGCACCGCGGGCGACCCGGATGAACATCCCGCTGCGCCGGGTCGCCGTGGCGTGCGCCCTGATGATCTTCGCCTTGATGGGCAAGGTCTCCGAGATCCAGACCCTGCGCGCGAACTCGCTGGCCGATGATCCGCGCAACCTCCGCGCCATGATCGACCGCTTCGCGCATCCGCGGGGTGACATCCTGCTCCGCGACAACACCGTGCTGGCCACCGGAACCCGGCAGGCCGGGATGTTCCGCTACCGCCGCGTCTATCCCGGCGGGCCGATGTACGCGCCGGTCACCGGCCACCTGTCGATCTACGGTGCCACCGGCGTCGAGCGGGCCGAGGACGAGGTGCTGTCCGGCGCCGATCCGAAGGTGCGGGTGCGCACCCTGGTCGGCGGGCAGGCCGAGCAGGGCGCCTCGGTGCGGCTCACCATCGACTCCCGGGCCCAGCGCGCGGCCTACGAGGGTCTGCGCGCCACCGGGCACAAGGGCGCGGCGGTGGCCGTCGACCCGTCCACCGGGGCCATCCTGGCCCTCGCCTCCTATCCTTCCTACGACCCCAACGTGTACGCGACCTTCGACGGCGAGGCGCTGGCGGACACCGACGAGCGGCTGCGGGCCGATGCCACCCGGCCGCTGCTGAACCGGGCCACCGAGCACACCTACCCGCCCGGCTCGGCCTTCAAGATCGTGACGACCGCGGCGGCGCTGGGCACCGGGAACATCTCGCCGGAGACGTCGGTCGCCGCCCCCACCCGGCTCACCCTGCCGGGCACCACCACCCTGCTCGGCAACGCGGGCGGGGAGGCCTGCGGGAACGGCCGGCCCACCCTGGCCGTCGCGTTCCGGCTCTCCTGCAACACCGCCTTCGCCGTCCTCGGCCTGCAGCTCGGGCAGCGGGTGTTGCGGGCGCAGGCCGAGGCGTTCGGCTTCAACGGCGCGGGGCCGGGGATCGCGCTGCCGCTCGCGCGGAGCGTCTATCCGGTCCGGCTGGACGCGGCGCAGACCGCGATGTCGGCGATCGGACAGTTCGACGTGCGGGCCACCCCGTTCGAGATCACCATGATCGCCGCGGCCGTCGCGTCCCGCGGGGTGATCATGCGGCCGTACCTGGTGGCCGAGGTGGTGCTGCGCGACGGCACCGTCGTCTCGGTGACCGACCCGGAGAGCATGCCCCGGACGATCTCGCGGGATGTGGCCGACCAGCTCACCGCGATGATGGTCACGGTCACCGGGCCCGGCGGCACCGGGTCGGCCGCCGCGCTGCCCGGCATCGACGTCGCCGCCAAGACCGGTACGGCGGAGAACGCGGCCGGTGCCGCCGACCACGCCGTCTTCACCGCGTTCGCCCCGGCCGACGAGCCCCGGGTGGCGGTGGGCGTGGTGGTGGAGAACGGCGGATTCGGCGGGGACGTCGCCGCCCCCATCGCCCGCGACATCATGAAGGCGGTGCTCGACTGAACCGGGCGCCGCGATCGTCGCGAGCCGCGGCCTTCCCCGCCGCGCCGTGGCTGGAAACGGGGCAGGTCCGGCCGGTGTGCAGGCGGCGGGACGCCGGGGGCCCGCGGTGCGGTCGCGGGCGGGTGGCGTCAGGCCTGGCCGGACCCGGCGGGCTGCTGGTAGGCGCGGGCCTGCAGGTTGTACAGCTCGGCGTAGACGCCGTCGCCGGCCATCAGCTCGTCGTGGGTGCCCTGCTCGATCACCCGGCCGTGGTCCAGCACGTAGATGCGGTCGGCGTAGCGCACGCTGGCCAGCCGGTGGGTGATGAGCAGCACGGTGCGGCCGTCGGCGTACCGGCGGACCCGCTCGAACAGCGCGTGCTCGGCCCGGGCGTCCAGCGCGGCGGTCGGCTCGTCGCAGATCAGCAGGGGCGCGTCCCGGTAGAAGCCGCGGGCCACCGCGATGCGCTGCCATTGGCCGCCGGACGGCTCGTGGCCGTCCTTGAAGCGGCGGTCGAGCAGCGTGCGGTAACCGTGCGGCAGCTCGGCCACCACCTGGTCGGCTCCGGCCACCTCCGCCGCGGACGTCAGCGCCGGTTCCGGCCGGCGCAGGCCCATCGTGATGTTGTCGCGGGCGGTGAGCGGCCAGCGGGTGTGGTCCTGGGCGATGACGGCGATCCGGCGCCGCAGCCGATCGGGGTCGATCTCCCGGATGTCCACGTCGTCCCACCGCACCCGGCCTCCCGACGGCTGGTACAGCCCGGCGACGATCTTGGACAGCGTCGTCTTCCCCGAGCCGTTCTCGCCGACCAGGGCCACCACTTCGCCGCGGTCCAGGTGCACCGAGACGCCGTCCAGCGCCGGGGTGTCCTTGCCGGGATAGGCGAAGGTGACGTCCTCCACGCTGATCCGCCCGAAGTCCGCCGGGACGTCGGGGGAACGTTCCGGGGCGAGGGCGGCCCGGGCCCGCGCGCAGAAGTCGAGGAAGTCGGTGAAGTACAGCCCTTCCTCGTACAGCCGGTTGGTGGCGTACAGCAGGTTGGCCAGCGAGGTCTGGCCGGAGCGGATCGCCAGCACCGCGGTGCCGGCCACGGCCAGCGGGACGGCGCCGGCCGCGAGCAGCAGGCCGAGGGCCAGGTAGACCAGCCCGGTGCCGAGGCCGCTGAGCGCCTCGCCGAGGACGCGCGCCATGGTCTGCCGCCGGGCCAGGTCCAGCACCACATTCTGCTCGGCGCCGGCGACCGCGTCGTACAGCCGCATCAGGAAGCGCCGCATCGTGAACGACCGCACCTCGGCGGCCGTCTCCCGGTTGGCCATCAGGTCGCTGAGGATCCACTTGCGCCGGCGCACCGGGATCAGCGAGTACATCGTGGTGTAGCGCATGCGGGCCGCGCGGACCGCCGCCCACGCGTCCGGGACGACGGCCAGGACCAGCAGCGGGAGCAGTACCGGGTGCAGGATGCCGAGCACGCCGGCCGCCGCGCCGAGGCCGATCAGCCCGGTGAGCACGCCGAGCGCCTGGCCCACCACGCTGTCGGCGGTGTCCACGCCGCGGGTGCGCGCCCGTTGCAGCGAGTCGTGGAAGTCGGGGTCGTCGAACCGCACCAGCTCGACCTGGCTGGTCAGCTCGTAGAGCTGCTGCGCGGCCGCCCGGCTCACCTTGGGCTCCAGCCGTGACTGCGCCCACCCGGCGCCCGCCGTCAAGACGGTGCGCAGCGCCGCGGCCGCGCCGACCAGCAGCAGGCTCGGCAGGGCGGCCCGCACCCGGTCGGGCGTCGGGCCGGCCGCGAACAGCGCCCGCAGCACGCCGGTCGTGGCGAGCAGCCCGAACGCGGTGAACGCGCCGCCCAGCACGGTGAGCGTGATCGTGGCGACCAGATCGCGGGGACCGGCCCGCCAGGCCAGCCGGACCGCGTGGCCGACCAGGGAGGGCAGCCGGCGGGCGATCGCCAGGAAGCCCACGCCGGTCATGGTGGTCAGGTGGGCCAGCCACTCGCCGAGCTCGACCTCGCCCAGGTCCTTCGGGGCGTCGTCGTGGTCGTCGCCGGCGTCGCCGGGGGCGGCCAGTGGCGGCACGGCACCCCCGGCCGGGCCGACCGGCGGGATCGCGTCCTGCGGTGACACGTCCTGTGGTGACGTGTCGGGTGGTGACGTGTCGGGTGGTGACGGGAGCGGCGATGTGGCGGGCGGCGGGTCGCCGGGGGCCACCGGCGGGGCCGCCGCGTCGGTCAGGGCGGGATCGGCGGGGGGCGCGGGCGGGGCCGGCCGATCCGGAGGAGAGGAGGCGCTCGCCGGCCGGCCGGACGGAGAACGGCCGTCCGGTGCCGGTGGTCGCCGAGATGGGTCTGCCATGCCGGCAGTCTGACCGACCGGGCCGACACTTCAAGCCGATCGGAGTTATGGGCGGCCTATTCGTTGAAAGTGGCAATTATCGGCCGCGTGCAAGAGCAGGCCGAAACCGCCGCCCGGGTCCGGCCCACCCGCTAACCGCGGTGAATGGGCCGGCCGTGCCCGAGGGCACCGCCGGCGTTTTCCGGAAGCTGCCGGGCGAGGCGCTCGGCCTCTTCGTGCAGGGCGACGATGAGGAGGAGTTCGAGGCCCAGGTCTGCGAGGTCGACGGTGTCCATCCGA
The DNA here is from genome assembly GCF_016863395.1 of Sphaerisporangium rufum. Classification (GTDB taxonomy): domain Bacteria; phylum Actinomycetota; class Actinomycetes; order Streptosporangiales; family Streptosporangiaceae; genus Sphaerisporangium; species Sphaerisporangium rufum. The sequence continues at coordinate 9,335 of NZ_BOOU01000023.1, forward strand.
GTCTCCCGACGTGAAGTGCCGGCCGGCCCGGTGTCGGTCTGGCGAGCCGGTGCTGCAGGAAGCTTACCTTCGGTGACCGGACGCCGGGCCTGCGGCGCGGATCGATCACGCTTCGTATATCTCGGCTGACCGTGAACTTTGCGAGGGCTTGACCTGACCGGGCCCGCCGGGGACCGGACCGGGCGCGCCGCCCGCCGGGCGCGCGCGTCCCGCGGGCACGGGCGGGCGCTCCGTGACCGCGCGTGCCGCGGCCGCACGGGCGCGGTCGCCCGCCCGGTCACCGCGGCGCTCTCGCTGAACATGATTCAAGTAGCGTAACGAATCTGCGGATAATTCCGGAAGACAGTAATTGCCGGAACGGCATTGCCCCTCGGATGGCGCCCTTGGTCCGGCCGGCCGTCAACCCGGCGAACGCCGGAAACCGGGCCGCTCGTGGTCGTCCGCCACGGAATTCCGGCCGATTTTCCGGGCGTTCCACCGATTCGGTGGCCGTTCGGCCCGCATCCGGATCCGGGCGGGGAATGCGCATCCGGTATGGGTCGAGCGCGCTCCGTGTTTCCCTGTAACACTTGAGTAATGGCCTGTTCTCCTGCCCTTCGAGGCGTATGACAGCCCGTGACGACCTGCCCCCGGTGGCGACGAGCTTCGTGGGCCGCGGCGCCGAGGTGGCGGAGCTGGCCCGGCTCCTGGAGGTGACCCGCATGGTCACCTTGTGCGGCGTCGCGGGCATCGGCAAGACGAGGCTGGCGATGGAGGTGGCCCGGGCGGCCGCGCCGTCGTTCCCGGCCGGCCACCGGGTGGTCCGGGTGGCGGGGGCCGGCCACCGCGACGAGCTGCTGTCCCGCCTGGCCGAGGTGCTCGGCGTCGTCCCCGGGGGCACCGGCCCGGTGGAGGACCAGCCGGCCGGGGTGATCGGTGACCGCCGGCTGCTCCTGGTGCTGGACGGCTGCGACGGCCTGGCGGAGGAGTGCGACGCGCTGTGCCGGCGGCTGCTGGCCGCCTGCCCGGGGGTCGGCGTGCTGGCCACCGGGCGCGTCCCGCTCGGTTCGCCCGGCGAGACGGCCTGGCGGGTGCCGCCGCTCACCGTGCCGCCGGGCGGCGGCCACCGCCCGACCCGCGAGCTGGCCGGATGCGAGGCGGTGCGGCTGTACCGCGAGCGGGTCCCCGCGGTTCCTCCCGGGCGGGGCGCCGGGGCCGCGGACGCCGGCCGGGACGACACCGCCGAGATCGCCGCGCTGGTCCGCCGGTTGGAGGGCATCCCGCTGGCCATCGAGATCGTCGCCGCCCGCGCCCGCACCCGCCCGCTGCGCGAGCTGGCGGTGTGCCTGGCCGACCGGCTGGCCGCCGCCGCGGGCCCGGCCGGGCCGGCGCCGGACCGCCGCCGCCGGATCATGGAGGCGACCCTCGACTGGACCCACCACCTGCTCTCCGCACCGGAACGGGCCCTGCTGCGGCGGCTCACCGTCTTCGGCGACGGATGGACGCGGCGGATGGCCGAGCAGGTGTGCGCGGGCGGCGAGCTGTGGTCGGAGGACGTCCACCTCCACCTGCGCGGCCTGACCGGCGCCGCCCTGGTCGTGGCGGAGACCGGGCCGGACGGCGAGCCGTGCCACCGCCTGCCCGGCGCGGTACGCGACCGGGCCGCCGGCTGGCTGCGCGCCGCGGGGGAGGAGGAGTCGTTCCGCCGCCGGCATCGCGACCACATCCACCGGATGGCCGCCGAGTTCGATGCCGCGATCACCCGGGCACACGCCGGTGCCACCGCCGAGGCGGCCGCCCTGCTGGCGCGGATCGAACGCCTCAAACCCGACCTGGCGCGCGCGGTGAGCTGGTCGATCCGGTCGGGCGACACCGAGCCCGCGATCAGCATCCTGGTCCACCTGCGCTGGGCGATCGTCGGGGCCGGGCCGGGTGACGCGCAGGTCGCCGGGTGGCTCGCCCGGCTGCTCGCCGCGGCGCCGCCGCACCTGCCCGCCGACCTGCGCGGCCAGGCGGTGGCGCTGCGCGGCACCCTGGCCATGCAGCGCGGCCGGCTGGACGAGGCCGCCGAGCACGCGGCGACCGCGCTGTCGCTGTGCCGGACCGCCCGCGGGCTCGGGGCCGACGCGCTCGGGATGATGCTGCTGGCCCTGCTCGATCCCGCCCGCACCCCGGCCGGGGACGACGTCCCGGGCCGGGCCATGGCCGCGCTGCGCGCGCTGGGCCAGGGCGCCGCCGGCCCACATCTCGAACCGCCCCTGGAGCCGCCCGCCGACCCGCGTACCGGGCCGCCGTCGGGGCCGCCATCGGGGCCGCCGTCCGGGCCGCCCGAGGCGTACCCCGGGCCGGAGCCGCGGACCGCGCCGTTCCCCTCGTACCGCCCGGCCGAGCCCTACCGGCCGCCGCCAGGCCACCGGCCGGTGCCTCCACGACCGCAGCCGGGCGCCCCGGCGTGGCAGGCGCCGCCGGCCCGGCCCGGTGACCAGCCGGTCGAGCCGGTCGAGCTCGTCGCGCGGGTGCGCCGGGTGCTGGACGCCGCCCGCGGCCGAGGCGGGCCGCCCGCCGGGCGCGTCACCGACACCGACGGACCGATTCCCGCGCTGGGCGAGATCGCCGCGCCGCCGCCACCCGGCCAGGACGTCACGGCGCTCACCGCCCGGGAGCGGGAGATCGCGGCGCTCATCGCGCGCGGTCTCAGCAACCGGGCCATCGCCGCCGAACTGGTGATCAGCGTGGCGACCGTCGCCCGGCACGTGGCCAACATCCTGGCCAAGCTCGGCTTCTCCTCGCGCACCCAGGTGGCCGCCTGGATGGTCGAGCGCGGTGCGCGCCGCTCCGGCTAGCCCTCGCCCCGGCCGGCGCCGGCACTGGTGTGGACCAATCGCGGGCCGCCGGGATTACATGCACGAATACGCAGGGTGGAGCATGCCCGCGGGCCGGTCGGCCGCCTAGTTTGGTCGCCGACCGGCCGGTGACGGCCGCGCGCGGCGACTCCGGGCGGGGGGCCTGGGGTGCGGCGCGCCGTCCGGCCGGTCACCGGGGACGCCGCGGGTCCCGCGCGGCGGGCGAGGTCACCTCGGAGGGGTGGTGACCGAGCCCGGGGACACCGCGGCCGCGAGCCCGGGCGGGGGCGTCTGGCGCACCCGGCCCGGGCTTGCCCCCCGGACGCGGGCCCGCCGGCATGTGTAGGCGGCGGGTGTCCGCCGGCTACACAACGGTCTACACAAATTGGCGGATGCCGTGGAGACGCGCTCCCCCGTACCGTCTCGGGATGGCATCCGGTTCTTCTCCCGCGACGGTGACGGTGAGCGACGCCCTGCTGGGCCGGGCGGCGGAGCACGGCGACCGGCCGGCCCTGGTCGACCTCACCGGCGGCGAGGTCCATTCCTACCGGCGGCTCGGCCGGTCGGTCGGGTGCGCGGCGGCCGGCCTGGTCCGGCGGGGCATGCGGTCCGGGCAGGTGTGCGGCGTGTACGTGCACTCCGCATCCGCCCAGGCGGTGGCCATGCTCGCGGTGATCGCGGCGGGCGGGGTGGCGCTGCCGGTGAGCGCGAGCAGCGGCGTCACCGCGATGGCGGCGCTGCTCACCCACCACGACGCCCGGTCGCTGTTCACCACGCCGGATCTGGTGGAGGCGGCCGCCGAGGTGGCCGGCTGCTCGCGCGTCCGGCAGGTCATCTCCTTCGGTCCCGCGCCCGGCGCGGTCGACTTCGCCGACCTGGTCGCGCTCGGCGAGGGCACGCCGCGCCGGCCGGCGCCCGCCGGGGACGCCGCCGTCGCGACGGGCGGCGGGGTGCTCACCCACGCCGAGTTCCTCGCGGGCGTGCACACCCTGGACCGCACGGTCGACCTGGTGGCCGACGACGTGGTGCTGGTCGCCTGGCCGCTGGACGGCGGCTGCGACGTCCCGGTGCTGGTCAGCCTGGCGCTGATGCGCGGCGCCACGGTGATCGCCGCGCCGGGGATCACCCGGCAGGGCCTGCGGCGGGCCGTCGCCGAGCTCGGCGTCACCCTCGCCGCCCTGGTCGACGAGGATCGCAAGGTGGTCACCCGGGTGTGACCGCCCGCGGGCGGCCCGGCCCGCGCGCGGTCAGTCCTGGTGGCCGGCGAGTACGCCGAGGAGCTGCTCGCCGTACTTCGCGAGCTTGTTCTCGCCGACGCCGCTGATGCCGCCGAGCTCGGCCAGCGACGCCGGCCGGGCGGTGGCCACCTCGCGCAGCGTCGCGTCGTGGAAGATGACGTAGGCGGGCACGCCCTGCTCCTTGGCGGTGGCGGCCCGCCAGGCGCGCAGCAGCTCGAAGACCGGCACCGCCTCGGGGGCCAGGTCGGCGGCCTGCCGGGCCGCCTTGCCGGAGCCGCTCGGCGGGCGTTCGGCGCGCGCGGCGCGGGCCGGGCGCTCGGGCTCGCGGCGCAGCATGACCTTGCGCCGCCCGCGCAGCACGTCGTCGCTCTGCTCGGTGCACACCAGCGTGCCGTAGTCGCCCTCCACCGCGAGCAGGCCCTGGGCGAGCAGCTGGCGGACGACGCCCCGCCATTCGGCCTCGCCCAGCTCGGTGCCGACCCCGAAGACGCTCAGCGACGCGTGGTCGAACTGCAGCACCTTGGGCGTCCGGCGGCCCAGCAGGATGTCGATCACCTGGCCGGCGCCGAACCGCTGGCGCCGCTCGCGCTTGAGCCGCACGATGGTGGACAGCAGCTTCTGGGCCAGGACGGTGCCGTCCAGTGACTCCGGAGGGGTCAGGCAGGTGTCGCAGTTTCCGCAGGTGACGGCCGGCTGGCCGAAGTAGGCGAGCAACCCGGCCCGGCGGCACTCGATCGTCTCGCACAGCGCCAGCATCGCGTCCAGGTGGGTGCCGAGCCGGCGGCGGTGCGCATCGTCGCCCTCGGAGGTGTCGATCAACCGGCGCTGCTGCACCACGTCCTGCAGGCCGTAGGCGAGCCAGGCGGTCGAGGGCAGGCCGTCCCGGCCCGCCCGGCCGGTCTCCTGGTAGTAGCCCTCGATCGACTTGGGCAGGTCGAGGTGGGCGACGAACCGGACGTCCGGCTTGTCGATGCCCATGCCGAACGCGATGGTGGCGACCATGACCAGGCCGTCCTCGCGCAGGAACCGCGCCTGGTTGCCCGCGCGGGTGCCCGCGTCCAGCCCGGCGTGGTACGGCAGCGCCGGAATGCCGTTCGCGGTGAGGAACTCGGCGGTCTTCTCGACCGACGCCCGGGACAGGCAGTACACGATGCCGGCGTCCCCGGCGTGCTCGGTGCGCAGCAGGTGCAGCAGCTGGCGGCGTGGCTCGCTCTTGGCGACGATGCGGTACTGGATGTTCGGCCGGTCGAAGCTCGCCACGAAGTGGCGGGCCTCCCGTAGCTCCAGGCGGGCGGCGATCTCGGCGCGGGTCGCCTCGGTGGCGGTCGCGGTGAGCGCGATGCGCGGCACCTTCGGCCACCGCTCATGCAGCAGCGACAGGGCCAGGTAGTCCGGCCGGAAGTCGTGACCCCACTGGGCCACGCAGTGCGCCTCGTCGATCGCGAACAGCGAGATCGTCCCGCGGTCCAGCAGCCGCAGGGTCGCCTCCACCCGCAGCCGCTCGGGCGCCAGGTAGAGCAGGTCCAGCTCGCCGGCCACGAAGGCCGCCTCGACCAGGCGGCGCTCATCGGGATCCTGGGTGGAGTTGAGGAAGCCGGCGCGCACGCCGAGCGCCCGCAGCGCGTCCACCTGGTCCTGCATCAGCGCGATCAGCGGCGACACCACGACGCCGGTGCCCGGGCGCACCAGCGCCGGGATCTGGTAGCACAGCGACTTGCCGCCGCCGGTGGGCATGAGGACGAGCGCGTCGTGGCCGGCGACCACGTGGTCGATGATCTCCTGCTGGCCGTCGCGGAACGACGGGTAGCCGAACGTGCGGTTCAGCACCTCCTGCGCCGTGCCGGCCGGCGGGCGGGCGGCCGGTCCCGGCCCGCCGCCGCCCGGCGCGCCGGCGTCGAACGCGGCGCCCGCATCGGCGAACTCCGCCCCGCGGGCGGCGAGACCGGCGAGGCCGTGGCCATCGTTCGGGCCATCGTCCGGGCCGCCGGCCGGGTCCTGGTAGGGGCCGTCGTACGGATCGCCGCCGTAGCCGTCGCCCGGGTCGTCGGAGAACTCCGGGAACGGGGGAAGGTCGTCGAGCTCGCCCGGCCCCGCGCCGCGCGGGTGGTCGCCGCTCTCCGTGGAGGAGGTCATCGCGTCATTCTACGAGCGCCGTCCACCGCCGGAGCGCCCGGCGAGCCCGCCGGTGGACGGCCGGAAGCGGCCGCCGGGCCGGTGCCCGGCATGTCGGGACGCGTCCGGCCCGGCGGCCCCGCGCCGGGCGGCGGCACCGGGGGATCGGCCAGGCAGGCGGTGTCGGACGGCGTCAGCACCGGGTGCTCGGGCGGCAGGAGATCTTCCAGCAGGACCGCCACCGCCAGCACCCGCCCGTCGCCGCGGGGCGGGCCGAGGAGCTGGACGCCGGCCGGCAGGCCGTCGCCGGTCAGGCCGGCGGGCACCACCGTGGCGGCCAGGTCGCCGGTTACCGCGAGCTTCGCCCAGCCGCCGGGTCCGGGCGCCCCGGTCCGGCGGCCGGCCGCCACCGGGTGCCGGCTGCCGGGGTACCGCGGCGGCGCGGGCGTCGGGGCCGCCGGGGTGAGCAGCACGTCGTACCGGGTGAAGAAGGCGGTCCAGCCGGCGGCGGCCGCCCGGCGCCGGTCGGCCGCCGCGTCCCGGTCCCGGCGCCCGGCGGCCGACCGCTCGCGGTACAGGGCGAGCGAGGGCCGCCCGGACGGGCCTTCCGGCGGCGGGCCCGCCGAGATCGCGGGCCGGCCGGCCGGCAGCGGCGGGCGGGTCTCGACCACCTCGACCCCCGCGTCCCGCAGCGCGGACACCGCCGCCGCCACCCGCTCGCGCACGTCATCGCCGGCCGGCGCGGCGGGGTCGCCGGACCAGTACGCCACCCGCGGCGGCCGGCCGGGGCGCGGGCCGGGCGGCAGGCCGAGGAGCAGGTGGAGATCGCGGGCGGACCGGGCGACGGGTGCCCAGCCGGCCGGGCCGGCCGGCGGCAGCACGGCGGACCCGCCGCCGCCGGACCACCGGTGCGCGCACACCCCGCAGTAGTGGGCCGCCGTGCGGGTCGCGCCCGCGCCGTCGACGCCCAGTGCCAGCGGCGCCAGCCCGGCGGCGACGGCCGCGGCCGTCCACCCCGCGGCGCTGCCCGCCCCGCGGCCGGCGTCCCACGGATTGCCGACCACCCCGGACCCGGCGTTCTCCGGGCGTCCGGTACTCGCGGCGTCGCCGAGGGGCCATGGGCATCCGATGTCCCCGGAACACCGGCCCCGCCCGGCGCCGCCGGCGGTCCCGGGGAATGCGGTGTGCGTGGCGCGCCATGCCGGTCCGGTGTCGCCGGTGGGGTATCCGGTGTCCATGGCGAGCCAGCCCTGTCCGGCGTGGTCGGGGCATGCGGTGCCGTCCGGGTGCCGGGGCCGCCGGGACGGGGGCCGGGCGGTGGTGGCGAGGACGACCGCGCCGGCCCGCCGCAGCCAGGCGGCCACCGGTTCCCGGACGCCGTCCGGGGCCGCGGTGGCCGCCGCCAGGCCGGCGCGGACCAGGACCGGCAGGCCGTGCAGCGGGCCGAGGGACCGGTCGCGGGCCCGGGCCGCGTCCGCGCGGGCGGCCTGCCGGGCGGCGCGGCCGATGTCGACGGCGGGCACCGCGCCGATCAGCGGATTCACCTCCGCCAGCCGGGCGAGATGGGCGTCGAGCACCTCGCGGGCGCTGATCTCTCCGGCCGCGAGCGCCTCGACCAGGCGGTATGCGGGCTGGTAGGTGAGGTTTCGCATGGTCGCGATCCTGACACACCCGATCACCGTGCCCGGCGCCCGTGAGAGACGTCTCTCTATCTCCGTATAAGGGGCCCTATACCAGGAGATGATCGCTTATACGGGACTTTTCTCCCGCCGGGTGCGGGCGGACCCGGCCCGGTCATGGTGCGGCGCCCGGCGGGCGGTGCGCGGCGCTCGTGGTGTGCAGGTCGGCCTCGACGCGGGCCGCGGCGGCCAGCAACGGGGGCAGCAGGTCACGGCGGGCGGACTCCAGCGTGGTGCGGCTGGCGTGCGAGGAGATGTTGACCGCGGCGACCACCCGCCCGGCGCGGTCGCGGATCGGTGCGGCGATCGACCGCAACCCCTCCTCCAGCTCCTGGTCGACCAGCGCCCAGCCCTGCGCCCGCACCCGGTCCAGCTCGGCGGCGAGCGCCTCGCGCGAGGTGATCGTGCGGCTGGTGTGCCGGTCCAGTGGCGCGCGGTCGAGGTAGCCGGCCAGCTCGGCGGCCGGCAGCCCGGCGAGCAGCACCCGGCCCATCGAGGTGGCGTGGGCGGGGAAGCGGGTGCCGATGCTGATGGTCACCCGCATGATGCGCGTCGTCGGCACCCGCGCGACGTAGACGATGTCCGGGACGTCGAGCACCGAGACCGACGCCGACTCGTGCACCTCGGCGACCAGGCGCTCCAGGTGCGGCTGCGCCACCTCGGGTAGCGAGAGGCCGGACAGGTAGGCGTATCCGAGCTCCAGCACCCGGGGCGACAGGGCGAACAGCCGGCCGTCGGTGCGAACGTAGCCGAGGTCGACCAGCGTGCGCAGGAACCGGCGGGCCGCCGCGCGGGTCAGCCCGGTCGCCCGGGCCACCTCGCTCAGGGTGAGCTCCGGCGCCGTGGCGTCGAAGGCGCGGATGACCGACAGCCCGCGCGCCAGCGACTGGACGTACTCATCCGCCATCGCGGCCCCCCTTCGCGCTGACCGTTATACCAGGGCGTCCCGCTCACCGGCCGATCCGGACCGTTGACGCCGGCCGATGACCGGCGTAGCTTGCTCAGACGCGTTCAATTAGTGAACGCTCGTTCGGTCAGCGAACATCCGGTGCCGGCCGGCACCTGGTTCCGGCACGAGCCCTCGCGCCGCTCCCTTCCCCTCCGCCCCGTCCCTTCCTCCGTCCGTCCCGCCGGCGGCCGGCCGGGTGCCGGCGTGGCGGAGGACGGGCCGGCGGGCGCGAGGCCGCGGGCGAGCGGCCGGGCGCGGGACGCGAGAGGCGAGAAGGGGACGACGTGGAATTTCTCGATCCGAAGCGCTGGACCGGGCTGATCTTCGGCGCCGAAGGCTGGCGGACCTCGCAGGCGGGCGACGCGCCGGTGACCGAACCGGCGACCGGTGCGGAGATCGGCCGGGCCGGGATCGGCGGGCCGGCCGACGTGGCGACGGCCGCCGCCGCGGCCGCGGCCGCGCAGCGGGCCTGGGCCGCCACCTCCTACGAGGAGCGGGCCGCGGTGCTGCGCCGCGCCGGACGGCTGTTCGAGGAGCACGCCGCCGAGATCCAGGGATGGCTGGTCCGCGAGTCGGGTTCGGTGCCCGGCAAGGCGGCCTTCGAGACGCACGTCGCCGCGCAGGAGTGTTACGAGGCCGCCGCCCTGGCGTCCCAGCCGCCCGGCGAGCTGCTGCCGACCGCCAAGCCGCGGCTCAGCCTGGCCCGCCGGGTGCCGGCCGGGGTCGTCGGGGTGATCGCGCCGTTCAACGCGCCGCTGATCCTCGGCATCCGGTCGGTCGCGCCGGCGCTCGCCCTGGGCAACGCCGTGGTGTTCAAGCCCGACCCGCGCACCGCGATCTGCGGCGGTGTCTCGGTGGCCCGGGTTTTCGAGGAGGCCGGCCTGCCCGCCGGGCTGCTGCACGTGCTGCCCGGCGGCCCGGACACCGGGCAGGCGCTGATCACCGACCCGCGGATCCGGGTCATCTCCTTCACCGGGTCCACCGCGGCCGGCCGCGCGGTCGGCGAGCTGGCCGCGCGCCACCTCAAGCGGGTGCACCTGGAGCTCGGCGGGAACTCCGCGCTGGTCGTGCTGGACGACGCCGACCTGGACCTGGCGGTCTCCGCCGGCGCCTGGGGGTCGTTCTTCCACCAGGGGCAGATCTGCATGACGGCCGGCCGCCACCTGGTGCACGCCGCCATCGCCGACGAGTACGTCGAGCGGCTGGCCGCCAAGGCCGACGCGCTGCCGGTCGGCGACCCGGCGACCGGGGAGGTCGCCCTCGGCCCGCTCATCGACGCCGGCCAGCGGGACAAGGTGCACGCGCTGGTGACCGGCAGCGTCGACGGCGGTGCCCGGCTGGCCGCGGGCGGCACCTATGAGAACCTGTTCTACCGGCCCACCGTGCTCGCCGGACTGCGGTCCGACGCGCCCGCCTACGCCGAGGAGGTGTTCGGGCCGGTGGCCCCGGTCATGCCGTTCTCCTCGCCGGAGGAGGCGGCCGCGCTGGCGGCCGACTGCGAATACGGGCTCTCATTGGGCATTCTGACCCGCGATACGATGAGAGGGCTGGCACTGGCCGATCTGATCCCGACCGGTATCGTGCACATTAACGACCAGACCGTGGATGACGAGGCCGTGGCGCCGTTCGGCGGGGTGGGCGCGTCCGGCACCGGGTCGCGGTTCGGCGGCACCCGCGCCAATCTCGAAGCATTCACCGAAACACAATGGGTAACGATTCAGGGTGATATATCCCGTTATCCAGTGTGACGCCGGTTAGGCTCCGAGGCCTATGATCCCATCCACCACCGACCGCGGGCCGGGACGGGCGCGCCGGCCGGCGCCCAGGCACGCGCGTGACCCGTTGTGGAAACGTGTTCTACACAGCCCCGCCTTGCTGGTGGTGGGATTCATTCTGGCGGCCCTCAACTTAAGACCCGCGGTGGCCGGCGTGTCCCCGCTGCTCAACGAGGTCATGCGCGACCTGCGGCTGGGCCCGGCCGCCGGCGGGGCGATCACCACGGTCATGATGGTGTGCTTCGGGTTGCTCGCCCCGGTGGCCCCGGCGCTGGCGACCCGCCTCGGCCTGGACCGCACCGTGCTGCTCGGCCTGCTCGTGCTGTCCGCCGGGGTCACCCTGCGGGTCAGCGACGGGGTGGTGGCCCTCTACGCCGGGTCGCTGCTGGCCGGCACGGCGATCGCGGTCATGAACGTGGTGATGCCCGGCCTGGTCAAACAGCACTTCCCGCATCGGATCGGGCTGTCGACCAGCGTCTACGTGACCGGGCTGGTGGGCGGTGCCGCCTGCGCGTCGGCGTTCATGGTGCCCATCGAGCAGCATTACGGCTGGCGGACGGCGGCGGGCTCGCTCTCGGTGCTGGCGCTGCTCGCGGCGCTGGTGTGGAGCCCGCAGGCCGTGCGCCGGTACGGCCGGCCGCTGGAGGGCGGGCGCCGGGCCTACGCCATGCTGCTGCGCCGCCGGGTGACCTGGTACGTCATGCTCTTCATGGGCCTGCAGTCCTTCACCTTCTGGCTCATGCTCGCCTGGCTGCCGACGCTCTTCCGGGACGCCGGGATGCCCGCAGAGCAGGCCGGTTACCTGCTGGCGCTCACCAACCTGATCCAGATCGTCTCGACGATCACCGTGCCGCTGTGCGCGGGCCGGGCCCGCACCCAGGTGCCGTTCGTGGTGATCGCCTCGCTGTTCACCATCGCCGGCTACCTGGGGGTGCTGTACGCGCCCACCGAGTCGCCGTGGCTGTGGATGGTCGTGCTCGGACTCGGCCAGGGCGGCAACATCTCGCTGGCGCTGCTGCTGATCGCGCTGCGGGCCCCCGATCCGGCCTCGGTGACCGCCCTGTCCGCGGTCACCCAGTCGGCGGGATACCTGATCGCCGCTTTGGGACCGTTCCTTATCGGATTGCTGCACCAGCTGACCGGCACCTGGACCCTGCCGATCGCGCTGGGACTGGTGGTGTGCGGCCTCCAACTGGTGGTCGGCGTGCTGGCCGGCCGGCCGCACGGCACCGGCCGCGTGTCGGCGCCGGCCATGCACCCCGGGCAGGCATAGCATCGAGCATGATCATCACCGCCTGGCTCGCCGCCGGGGCCGTCCTGCTCGCCGGCGTCCCGGCCGGCGCGCCCGCCGGTGCCCGCCCGATCGTGATCGGGCACCGGGGGGCGTCCGCCGTCCTGCCGGAGCACACGCTGCTCGCCTACCGCGCGGCCATCGCGATGGGAGCGGACTACATCGAGCCTGACCTGGTCTCCACCAGGGATCACGTGCTGGTCGCCCGGCACGAGAACGAGATCTCCGCCACCACCGACGTCGCCCGCCACCCCGAGTTCGCCGCCCGCCGGACGACCAGGACGGTCGACGGGCTCGTGGTGACCGGCTGGTTCACCGAGGACTTCACGCTGCGCGAGCTGCGCACGCTGCGGGCCGTGGAGCGGGCACCGGACGTCCGCCCGCGCAGCGCGGCCTTCGACGGGGTGGCGAGGATCGCCACCTTCGACGAGGTGGCCGCGCTGGCCGCGCGCACCGGGACCGGCCTGTACGTGGAGACCAAGCACCCGGCCTACTTCGCCGCCCGCGGCCTGGCGCTGGAGCCGCTGATGCTCGCGACGATCGCCCGACTCGGCCTGGAACGTTCCGGCCGGGTGTACGTGGAGTCGTTCGAGACGGCCGGCCTGCGGGCGCTGCGCCGCCGGTCCCGGCTGCGGCTGGTACAACTGCTGGACGTCGCCGGCGCGCCCCGCGACCTGGCGGCCGCGGGGGACCGGCGCACCTACCGGGACCTGGCCACGCCCGCCGGGCTGCGCGAGATCGCCGGGTACGCCGACGCGGTCGGGGTGCCCACCGGGATGGTCATACCGCAGGGCCCGGACGGGCGGCTCGGCCCGCCGACCACCCTGGTCCGCGACGCCCACCTGGCCGGCCTGGCCGTGCACGTCTGGACGGTCGCCCCGGAGAACGGGCGGCTGCCGGCCGAGTTCCGGCTGGGGGACCCGGCCGCGCCCGGATACGCGGCGGCGCGCGGCGACGTGGCCGGCTGGCTGCGCAGGCTGTTCGCGCTCGGCGTCGACGGGGTGTTCGCCGACGACCCGGCGGTGCCCCGGCGGGTCGGCGAGCGGATGGCCCGGGCCGCCGGTCAGGCCAGCGCGGCGGCCGGCTCGGCCCCCTCCTGGCGCAGCTCGTCGGCGTAGCTCACCGAGGTGCGCCGCATCACGCCGTCGGCGCCGATCGTGTACTGCCCGAGCCGCCACAGTGGCGGGGAGTAGGCGTGGATCGACACGCTGGCCGGCGCGTGGCCGGTCACCCGGTGGATGTGGTCCGGGCCGAACGCCAGCGTGCCGCCCGCCTCGACCACGTTCTCCACGTGCGCGCCGCCGATCCGCGGGTTGGACTCCACCAGGGACCCGGACACCACCCGCAGTGCCCCGGAGGACACGTCGTGGTCGTGCCAGCCGGTGTCGTCCTCCGGCCGCCAGCAGATCACCCAGACGTCGACGAAGGAGTCGCGGTGCAGCGAGGCGTAGTGCCGCGCCTCGCCGGCCGGGCCGAACTCGACGTGCGGCGCCCATAGGTCGGGCCGGGCCGCGAGCTCGTCGACCAGCGCACGCAGCTCACGCTTGTCGAGGTACCGGTCGGGCAGGGAATCCCAGGTCATGCGGTCACGCCTCCTTTCGTGTCGAGGGTGATGTCGAATGTGGTGCCCGGCCGGGCGTCCGGTGCGGGACCGAGCAGGCGCCGGGGGTTGGTGACCGCCATGGCGTGCCCGGCGGCCTCGCCGAGCAGCGTCTCCGGCAGGCCGGCGTACGGCGTGTCGGAGCCCTGGACCAGCACCTCCACACCGGCCACCCGGCTGACCGCGTCGATCGCCTGATGGCCGTAGGACGACGTCTCCAGGAAGGCGTCCGGGTCGATCGTGCCGCGCGCGTCGCCGCCCCGGGCGATGTAGCGCTCCACGTGCAGCGGCGCCAGGCCCGCCAGCAGCGCGAAACAGACGCGCAGCCGCGGATGCCGCGGCCGGCCGAAGGCGCGGAAGGCGTACCAGGCGGCGTGCATCTGCTGGACGTACGGCACCACGGCCGGCCACCATCCCGGCCCGGCGGCGCCCGCGGCCGGGCCGGGATGGACGAACAGCGGCAGGTCACGCGCCTCCAGCAGGTCGAGCAGCGGGGACACCCGGGCGAACCCGGCGCCGTCCGCCAGGCAGGTCGCCGGCAGTTGGAGACCGGCGAACCCCTGGCCGAGCACCTCGGCGGTGCGCGCCGGGTCGATCTCGGACACGCAGGTGGACGCCCAGGCGCGCAGCGACGGCGGCAGGGCCGGTGCCTCCGCGTGGTAGGCGTACAGCAGCGGCCACGCCTCGGCCGGCGGCAGGTGCTCGATGCCGAGCGGGCTGGACAGGGACACCAGCGCGAGGTCGATGCCCCGGGCCCGGTTGAGCTCGGCGCGGCGGGCGGGATCGTGGTCCAGCGGATCGACCTGGTACGGCTCCTCGCCGGCCAGGTGCAACGTCCAGCCGGCCAGCCGCGGGGGCGCGGTGCGCGCGCGGAGCGCGGCCACGAACCCGGCCGTCCAGATGTGCTGGTGCACGTCGACGCCCATGTCACCTCCCTGGTGGGTCGCCACCAGTCTAACCTATATTGCCGACCTATATTGTCGGTAATACGGTCGCGAGATGACCGGAACCGGTTGAGCCATGATCGTCCGGTGGGTCCTCAGTCGTCGCCGAGGCCGAGCAGCATGTCCAGGATCCAGCTGATCAGGCCCACCAGGATCGCGCCCCAGAACGCCGCCCAGAAGCCGCTCACGTGGAACGGCAGGTCGACCTGGCCGGCGATCCAGCTGGTGAGCAGCAGGAGCAGCGCGTTCACCACCAGCGCGAACAGGCCGAGGGTCAGCACGTAGAACGCGCACCCGAAGGTCTTGATGATCGGCTTGAGCACGGCGTTGACGACGCCGAATATCAGCGCGACGGCGATCAGCGTGCCGGCGGTGGCCGCGGTCGTGCCACCGGAGACGCTGATCCCCGGGATCAGTTGCGTCGCGGCCCACAGTGCCGCCGCCACCACGAGGATCTTGACGATGATCTTCACATCTCCGATGGTCCCACTCCCGCCCGGGCGAGCGGTAGGGCCGCCACCCCTGGTAAGTCCCGGAAAAATCACCTCAGGGTCCGGCACACCTGTCGATCCGCCCCCTCCCCGTTCGTATAACAGGCAGCCCCGTTCCCCGTCCCCCGTACGCTGAGGACCAGCCACCCTGAGCAGGGAGCCCTCCCCACCGCACATCTGGGAGCCCGAAGATCGCACCATCGCCCGCCCGCCCCCGGAAGCCCGCTGACACTCCGCCGCCTGTCCCTCCCGTGGAGCCCGACGACACCCCGCACCTGGCCCGTCCCGGCGTTC